>DATNQF010000051.1:0-32588 GCA_036702855.1 Trichocoleus sp.
AGGCGCTGATGCTGCGTTGATCGTGGCGGTCGGATTAAATATTGTGGAGTTTATTTCTTGGGGATTAATCAAAAGTTGTCTCTTAATAGCTCAGACTTCATAGCAGCTTTATAAACGCCCTGCATGCTAGGATGCCTCAAATTAGCCTGTAAGGCAAACCTAATTTAGCTATTCAAAATAGCTAAGCGGGTTAAACGCTAGGTGAGTAAAGTGTAAGTGTAGCCTCCTCATTCCTGATCAAGCCACCTCTCTACCGACGTGATAGCGGACCAGAGCGGGAATTACTGACCTTGGTGCTGTCGCTGACTGCCGTTAAGCGCGTTAGAACTTAGGCAATTCTAAAGATAGACTGCCCAAATGCCCTGTGCGAAAATCGTCTAGGATGCGCCGAGCAGTTTTCTCCATGTCTTGGTGAAACCGCTGCTCTGCTAGCAATGCAATAAAAGATTCTCCGGTCAGAAGATTTGAATTGATACCGTAGCGACTTTCTAGAGCTTCTCCGTAGAAAGGCAGGTCATGTTGTTCCTGCAGTGCTTTAAGCAAATCAATAAGGGCAGCCGCAACCCGCTGAGTATCGTACGCGGCTTCTCCGATATCGTCACAGATGGCTAGTTTGATCGCTGCGTCTTGGTCATCTAGGCGAGCTGGAATGACACCAGGGGCATCGAGCAAATCCAGATCGCCTGAGATTCTAACCCAGCGAAGCTGGCGAGTTATTCCAGCTCGACGAGCACTGGCAACGACCTTGCGCTTGAGCAGGCGGTTGATCAGGGCTGATTTACCAACATTGGGAAAGCCAATGACGACAGCTCGCACTGGACGGGGCCGCATACCGCGATCGCAACGACGCTGGTTCATCGCCGCTCCCGCTGCCTGAGTCGCTTTGGAGATGGCGGTAACGCCTTGCCCCTGCTGCGCATTGGTAAAGTAAGCAGTCTCTCCCTCGGCCTTGAACCAGGCTTCCCAGTCCGATTTGGCCTCTGGGGTAATCATGTCAACCCGGTTGAGAATTAAGATCTTGGCCTTTTCGCCGATCCACTTCATCAAGCTAGGATGGCGCGTTGCCAACGGAATTCGGGCATCGCGCACCTCCAGCACGACATCTACCCGGCTGAGCTGCTCTTGTAGGGCTTTTTCAGCCTTAGCGATATGTCCCGGATACCACTGGATTTCGGGCGTGCTCATCAGCGGTTCCTTCCTGGCTGCGTTCGATCCTCAGATTTTAAAGCTTCTAAGGCACAATCAGCACTGGGCAGGGAGAGAGGTTGATAACCCGAGTGGTCACGCTTTCGGCCTGAACTTCTTCAATTAAGCCGACCCCACGACAACCCATAACAATTAGGTCGGCGCTAATTTCATCAGCGACATCGCAGATGATGAAGGCGGGCTGTCCTTCCCGCTCCAAGGTTTCTGTAGTAATGCCTTGGGAGGCAAAGGTTTCTTTAGCCTGGTTAAGTAAGTGGGCGACTGCTTCAGGGGAAGCTTGCCCAGTCTGGCTGGTCGTTTCGGCAGCAGACTCTACCACAGATAGCAGCACTAGACGGCTTTGGTTTTCCTTGACAATCTGGGAAACCAGCGTAGCCGCCTGTTGGGCTTCGGGACTCATATCGATAGGAAACAGGACCGTCTTAAACATGGCTTATCGAAGGTGAACTCAGTCTCCGGTAAAATGGGGACGGTGTTGGGTGTAAAGATAACAAAAAACAGTCAGCACTTTCTAAGCCAGAGGCGCAGACTCTGAGATCTAGATTAGACAAGGTTTGCTCAGCTTTAGTACAGAGCTGTGCATAACGTAATAAATGACGTTTGGGAGATATTCTTCTGTGGCAAAGAAAACGGTAGCAAGCTTATCGGCAGCCGATGTCGCTGGCAAACGTGTGCTGGTACGCAATGACTTCAATGTCCCTCTTGATGATCAGGGCAATATCACCGACGACACTCGCATTCGGGCGGCACTGCCTACGATTCAAGACCTAACTGGAAAAGGGGCTAAAGTTATTCTCACCAGCCACTTTGGTCGTCCCAAGGGCAAGGTGGTAGACAGTATGCGCCTGACTCCTGTGGCGAAGCGCTTGTCTGAACTTCTGGGTCAGGAAGTGATTAAGTGCGACGACTGTATTGGTGATGAGGTCGCTGCTGCTGTTAACGGGATGCAGAACGGTCAGGTAGCGCTGCTGGAAAACGTCCGTTTTTATGCTGAAGAAGAGGCCAACGATCCCGAGTTTGCTAAAAAACTTGCCTCAGTTGCCGATCTCTATGTGAACGATGCCTTTGGGACAGCACACCGTGCCCACGCATCTACGGAAGGCGTCACTAAGTACCTGAGCCCCTCAGTCGCAGGGTACTTGATTGAGAAGGAACTGCAATATCTCCAGAACGCCATCGAAAACCCTCAGCGTCCTCTCGCTGCAATTGTGGGTGGCTCCAAAGTCTCTAGCAAGATTGGCGTGATTGAAACGTTGCTGGAGAAGGTAGACAAGCTACTGATTGGTGGCGGTATGATCTTCACCTTCTACAAAGCGCGGGGCTTGAACGTAGGTAAGTCTTTGGTTGAAGAGGACAAGCTAGAGTTAGCCCAGAAGTTGGAAGCCCTGGCTAAAGAGAAAGGCGTAGATCTGTTGCTTCCCACTGACGTTGTCGTGGCTGATAACTTTGCGCCAGACGCCAATGCTCAAACCGTCAGCATCGAAAATATTCCTGATGGTTGGATGGGACTTGATATTGGCCCCGACTCAGTGAAAGTTTTCCAAGATGCCCTTGCCCAGTGCAAGTCGGTAATCTGGAATGGACCGATGGGCGTGTTTGAATTTGACAAATTTGCCCAAGGCACAGAAGCGATCGCACATACTTTGGCCGACCTCACTGGCAAAGGCGTCATCACCATCATTGGGGGTGGTGATTCAGTAGCGGCAGTTGAGAAGGTTGGTGTGGCCGAGAAAATGAGCCACATTTCCACAGGGGGTGGCGCTAGCCTAGAGCTGCTAGAAGGTAAGGAACTACCGGGTATTGCTGCTCTCAATGAGGCATAACGTTTGATTTAGACTTCTTGTCTAGACACAATCTAGCGATGGAGGTTAGTGGATTCAGGTATCCTTAACCTTCATCGCTTTTGTATTTTGGGCAAAATTATGGATACACCCAGCTGATAGGAGGCTAAGGTGTCTTCTGCAATCGAGAGCAACTTGCTAACCCCGCTGCAAAAGGAAAGATTTTGAGCCGGGAAGAATAGGGAATTTGGACGAATATGCCCCACAATGCTGATCTGTATAGGGTGATTGTTGATCGGATTAAGCAAACCCCTCGGCAACGCATCTCGTTTGCTGAGTTTATGGAGTTAGCGCTTTACCATCCCCAGCACGGCTATTACGCCGCGCAAGCATCAGTTATTGGGCCGGGAGGAGACTTTATCACCTCGCCTCACTTAGGGCATGACTTTGGCGAACTCATTGCGGAGCAGTTTGCCGAGATGTGGGCAATTCTAGACCGTCCAGAGGTGTTTACCGTTGTTGAGATGGGTGCGGGACAGGGATTGGTGGCCTGGGATGTGCTGACGCTGCTGCAAAAGACCCACCCCGATTGTTTTGCAGCACTGGAATACTGGATTGTAGAAAAATCGCCAGCGCTCAAGAAAGCACAGCAGAAATCCTTGGCCCAGTGGGCAGACAAGCTGGCTTGGACGACCTTAGAAGAAATTCCAAAAGGCTCCGTCACGGGCTGTTTTTTCTCTAATGAACTTGTGGATGCGCTGCCCGTGCATCAGGTTATCTTGACCGAATCAGGACTCCACGAAATCTATGTGACAGTTGACCCAGAGGCTGAGGAAGCCTTTACAGAAACGGTGGGTGAACTGTCAGTTCTGCAACTGGTTGCCTACTTCGAGCAGGTGGGCATTAATTTGAGCCTGGAGCAATATGAGGCGGGCTATCGGACGGAGGTGAATTTGGCCGCACTGAATTTGGTGAGAGCTGTGGCTGCTGCCCTCCAGCGAGGATTTGTACTGACAATTGATTATGGATATCCGGCGTCTCGCTACTACAGCCGGACGCGATCGCAAGGAACCCTTCAGTGCTATTACCAGCACGCTCACCACAACGATCCCTACAGCCATGTTGGCCACCAAGACATCACAGCTCACGTAGACTTCACTGCCTTGGAGCGCCAGGGTGAACGCTACGGCCTAACGACTGTAGGTGCAACTCAGCAGGCCATGTTTCTAATGGCGTTGGGATTAGGGGATCGCTTACAAGCCTTATCCGACATTCAGGAAAGACCCGACGCTTTACAGACCATTATTCAGCGCCGGGATGTTCTACATCAGCTGATCAACCCAATGGGTTTGGGCAACTTTGGTGTACTCATTCAAAGCAAGGGGCTGACCGAGGAAGAAGCACAGATGCCTCTAAAAGGGCTAACCGTGCCACCGATGATTTAGACGTGAGCTTTATCCACCTGCACCCAAACCGGCTCTTCAGCGGTGATTTCTGAAGCTACGGGCTTACCTCTGCTCTAGGTGTAACGACAGTCATGACGCGAGCAGAGGTGAAGCTAACCAGCAGGCTATAGGAAAAATTAGGTATTCCAGGAAAAACATTTTCCAGATGAATTGGTAGAACGCTGGATAGGTCATGGGCTGGCTGGATTTGCCCCAGCGCTCAAACCCAGCCACTCGAAAACTCAGCGTCCAGAAGGTCACCAGTACCAGCAGGTGAGTGATAGCGAGAAAAGGGCGATTAACATCTGGTAGCCAGAGAGCGGCCAAGATAACGCCAACGTAGCAGAGGGTCAGAATAGCGCGAGCTAGATTGAAGACCGTCTGCTGTCCAAGTTGGACGGTGAAGGTGCGGATGTTGTAGCGGCGATCGCCCTCTAAGTCGGGGATGTCTTTGAAGATTGCGATCGCAATGCTAAAGACCAGCACAAAACCAGTCAGCGTCCAGATACGAGGTGGAACCAGCAGCGGCAAGCCAAATCGTTCGCTGAAATGCAAGAACAAGCCCAAGTTGACGATTGCCCCCCGCACTGCCAAGATGCAGAACGAAGCCCAAAAGGGAAATCGCTTCAGCCGAATAGGCGGGAGTGAATAGGCGGTGCCAATAATTAAGCTGGTAACTAGCGTAAAAATGAGCCAGGGACCTCCAAGTGTTGCCAGCAGCAGTCCCAAAAAGCCCATGATGGCAACTAGCCAACGACCATCCCGGTGCGAAAACTCACCCGAGGCTAGGGGCAGGTGGGGCTTATTAATCCGGTCGATTTCGACGTCCTCAATCTGGTTTAGACCTACGATGTAGACGTTTCCAGCCAAGCAGGCTAGCCAAGCAGTAACCAGAGTCGCCAGGGAAGAGACGTTGACAGTGCTTTCTAGCTGATCAGATGTTGCTAGGACAATGCTGAACAGCCCTAGAACACTCAGACTGGTTCCAATAATGGTGTGTGGGCGTGAAAACTTCCAGAATGCATAGAGCCATGAACGTGGAGTTTTGATGAAACTAAGCCGACGGGCAGGAAGCTTGGAAGATTCAGGCGTTACAAAATGGCTCATGAGTTGGCGTTTCTGGTTTTTCCCATTCTTAAGCTTATCGGGAGACCTCATCCGAAGAAATCCCTTCTGCTATGGCCAACGGTGCTCGGCCCTTCATCTCCTCAATGCCTAACCAACTGACAATCACCCCTGCTATCGGGACCGCTAGGAAAACGCCTAATAATCCGGCGATTCTAGCCCCAACAACAAGGGCAAAAAACATGACCACAGGATTGATATCTAAAGAGTCCCGCATGACATGAGGCAGTAGGATATTTTCCTCAATTTGTTCAAAGACAATGCAGATGAACAGCGCTTTGAGCGCTAACCAAAAGTTTTGGGACAGCAGAAAAAGGAAGACTAAACCAATTCCCGTAAAAGAACCAATGCCTGGGATCAAGTCAAAGAGCCCAACAAAGACACCTAAAACTAGAGCAAAGGGCACTTTTAGCACCAGGAAGCTAATGAAAACGGAGCTACCCAAAAATAGAGAGAGCAGCAGCCTGCCCCAAAAAAAGCCCAGTAAATTACGCTGAACAACTTCGTTAAAGCGATCGCGCCGATCGGCAGGCAGCCTTTTCAGAAGCCACCACCAGATTCGGTGTCCATCCAGCAGCATAAACAGGGTGACGACCGCAATCAACAATCCCATGACGACGTTGGCTAGCATGGTCTGTATTAGGCTTAAGCCTGTTCCAATGAGACCCAAGGCTCTTTCCCGAAACTGGGCTTCTAACCCCTGTAGGTCTACCGTAATATTCTGGGCTTGTAATGCAGCTTCTAACTGTTCAGTTTTAGGTTGCAAGGAATTGATAAATTCCCCCAAGCTGTCCGCTAAGCGGGGTCCCTGAGTTAACAAGGCCAGTCCCACGGTAATTGCGATCGCAACGATCACCAGCAAGCTACAAACAAAGACAACGGCAGCAGCCATTCCCCTAGGTATCCATCGGCTCAACCAGCCCACAGGGTGGCTTAGGAGAAAGGCCAAAATAGTAGCAGTGACAAAAATAACCACTACAACCTGAAAGTAGGCCAAAATTTCTACAAATGCCCAACCACAGGCGAAGAGCAGCAGAAATTTAACCAGCACAGTATGGCTCAACTGCTCCCACAGGGAAGGTTGAGGCAGTGCCACGCGGTGATGGTCTGCTTCAGTCGGCTTTTGCGGATCGAACTCAGAGATCTCCTGCCTCATGAAGACGCGATATCTTGCACAAGCACAAAGGGCTGAACAATCAAGGAGTTGAATTGCTTACTTTGAGCCTGGCTCCAATCCGCAATTTGATCAGGCGTTGGCTTAGTGAGCAGTTCTTCTGCAATCCAGCGGTTGACGACAGAAACATCGTCATTTGCGATCGCCACCCCAACCTCGACTAAGTCGAGCCCTGGATCTACTAGGATCACAGCTCCCTTATCCGCATGGGGGCTGAGCCAACGCCATTCGGCAGGCCCCATCATTTCCGACAGTTCTGAGCGTAAATCCTGTGTCATACCCCTCCATATCTTGAAAAATTCCAAGTCTATTTAGGCTACCAGATGAGCCGGAGCTGCCCAACTGACGCTCACCCCCAAACTTCTGGCATTTTAGTGGGAATTCTCGAAGATTGATGGGGGCCGAAGCTACTGACTAACGCCCCAAATCATGCATTTGGTGAATGACATCCGTGCAATATTGTGTGGCGGCTTGAAGGGCTTCCCGATCTGTTGATGAGGGCGGTGGAATTGGCTGACCAATGCGAATTGTCAGGGGTACTGGGCGAGGCAACTTTGACTCTTTAAAAATCAAATGAGTCCCCCAAATGCTGATTGGCAGTATTGGGGTTTGCGTCTTAGCTGCAATGAGAGCCGCCCCTAGTTTGGGTGAAGGAATGCGGCCATCTTTCGTGCGAGTACCCTCCAAAAAGATGCCAACAGCCCAGCCTTGCTCAAGCTGCTTCATGGCTTCCCGCAAGGCGCTTCGGTCAGCGCTTCCCCGCTTGACGGGATAAGCCCCATAAAGCCGAATCGCTGGACTGAGGATCGGCACTCGGAAAAGTTCCTCCTTGGCCATATACGCTACGGGGCGACGCACACAGCTTGAAACAATGGGGGGGTCGAAATCGCTGGCATGGTTGGCCACCACCACCAGCTTGCCCCGCATTGGCACATGATTAGCCCCGTAAATGCGCCCACGAAAATAGCCGCGCAGCATGGGGTTTACCACTGACCACTTAAACAGGTGGTACAACAGCAAACTGCTCAAAGGTTCACGCGATCGCACCATACACCGTTACGCCAACTGTTATGCCAACCGTTTATTTGTCTTGGAGCACTTTACAAACCCGCTAGAACACAGCCTAACGGGTTTGTAAGATTGACTTGAACCCTATCCAGCAAGGGCTTCTAACTGGGACAGGTCTCCGACATTAACCAATTCCAAGTTTTTACAAGTGCGCTTGATCAAGCCCGTGAGCACGGCACCAGGACCGACTTCAACCACCCGCTGAATGCCTTCTTCGGGTAGCTGCAACGAAATTTCTCGCCACCGCACGGAGCCCGTCATCTGCTGGGAAAGCCGCTCTTTAAGAACCGCTCCTGTTGTTGCAGGTGTCGGATCCACATTGGATAAAACAGGAACGATCGCATCCTGGAAATTCACAGGATCTAACACCGTTTGAAATTCAGCCGCTGCCTCAGCCATCAAGGGAGAGTGAAAAGCCCCACTTACATTCAGCTTCACTGCTCGCTTTGCTTTAACGCCTCCAAGCACCGTATCAACTGCTGCGGGAGGTCCTGAAATAACCACTTGTCCAGAATTATTGTCATTCGCTAGAACCACATCGGGCGTTGCTTCCAGTTTGGCTGTAAGTTCGTCCCAATTAAAGCCAATGAGCGCTGCCATCGTTCCGTCTGAAGCTTGAGACATCAGCTCAGCCCGTCGTTTAACCAGGCCTAGCCCTGTCTCAAAATCAAAGACCCCTGCTGCGTAGAGTGCGACGTATTCCCCCAAACTGTGACCCGCAACCAAATCAGGCTTATGACCCTGATCTTTAAGAAGATCCGCTAAAAGGCTCTCAACGACATAGAGACAGGGCTGGGTATAGAGCGTATTGGAAACCTTGTCTTCTTCATTCCGAATTGTCTCTAAAACCGACCATCCGAGCAGTGCATCCGCAGCTTCAAATTTAGCTTTAGCCGTCGGCAGATCGAGTAAATCGGTTCCCATGCCAATGGCCTGTGATCCCTGTCCCGGAAATACCCATGCTGTCTTTGTCATTGAGAATCCATCCTCAGCGATTCCAATAATCCACTTTCTCACAAAGCGGTCACTTGGATTAGATGAGGTGGAAAGGGCGGAAACCGACTTTGAAGGTCAGCATCCCTTAGCCCCACTCAAAAACAGCAGCGCCCCAAGTGAGACCTGCTCCAAACCCAGAGGTGGCAATAATGTCTCCAGGCTTAATCTTGCCAGCCCGCACGGTTTCATCCAGCGCTAGGGGAATGGAGGCCGCCGAGGTGTTGCCATGATGTGCCATGTTGCTGACAACGCGTTCGGCAGGCAAATTAAGCCGCTGTGCGACAGCATCAAGAATTCGTTGGTTGGCTTGATGCAGTACCAACCAGTTGATATCTTCTGGGGTTAGCCCAGCTCGGAAAAGGGCTTTTTCAAGCACCTCAGGAACACGGCTAACGGCAAACTTATACACTTCTCGCCCGTTCATCGTAATGGGTGAGAAAGTGCCCTTTTGAACGCTGACTCCCGCAGTTAGCTCTTGCATTTCGGGGGCGTACGCAAGGTTCAGGCAGGCGTTCATTGTGCCATCGCTGCACAGCTCAAAGCCCAGAAGTTTGTCGCGATCGCACCCCCGCATGACTACAGCCCCGGCCCCATCGCCAAACAAAACGCAGGTGCGCCGATCACTCCAATCCGTCCAACGGGAAAGCACATCAGCTCCAATGACAACGATGTTTTGGTAAACACCTGTGCGAATGAACTGGGCCGCTGTTGTCAGCGCAAAGACGAATCCGGAGCAGGCAGCGGTTAGGTCAAAGGCCACGGCATGGGTCGCCCCCAGCTCTGCTTGCACCCGACACGCCGTCCCAAATAGATCATCTGGGGTGGAGGTAGCCAGCAGGATGAGGTGAATATCAGTCGGCTCAAGACCGGCCATTGCGATCGCATTTGCTGCTGCTTCTGCTGCCAGGGTTCTCAAAGAACCCCCCGAACCTACGACGTTTCGACTGCGAATACCGGTACGGCTAGCAATCCACTCGTCGTCTGTGTCTACCAAACGACTCAGGTCGTCGTTAGTCAAAGGGCGTGACAAATGGGCAGATCCACTACCGACGATCGAAACTCCGGTCTTAAGTTGATTTAGCATTTACTCCCCATCCACTGCTGGCATGGCTACTTTCTGATACTGGGTTTTAATTCGATCCAGTACCTGATTATCTACCGCTTCTTTAGCCAGCCGAATGGCATTAAAAATCGAAGGCGCATGGGAACTGCCGTGGCTGATCACCGCGATCCCTGCAACCCCAAGCAACAAAGCTCCACCATGTTCAGCATGGTCAACCCGCTGCTTAATGCGGCGTAAGTTGGGCTTGAGAATAGAGGCTCCTACCTTACCTCGAACCCCCTGGGGCAATTCCTCCTTCAGAATTTGAAGAATAGCTTCTCCCACCGCTTCAGCAAACTTGAGCAGCACGTTGCCAACGAAACCGTCGCAAACAACTACATCAAAATCGCCAGTTAGTACATCCCGTCCCTCAGCATTGCCTCGAAAGGGAACAATGGGGTTTTCTTCAAGAAGCTGGTAGGCTCGAACTGCTAGATCGTTGCCTTTGCTAGGTTCTTCACCAATATTGAGCAGCCCAACTTGAGGGGTTTCTACGCCCAGTACGTAACGGGAATAGATAGTGCCCATCACCGCAAATTGCTCTAAAAATTTAGGACGGCAATCGACATTGGCCCCAACATCTAGGATCAACACTGATTTGCCTGCAACTACGGTCGGAAAGACAGCCCCAATGGCTGGCCGATCAATTCCTTTAAGACGGCCTAACCGCAACAGTGCCGCGGCCATTGCAGCGCCAGAATGACCCGCAGAAACAACGGCATCGGCCCGCTTCTGCTTGACCAAATCCATCGCTACATTAATAGATGCCTGAGGTTTCCGGCGAAGGGCACCTAGAGGTTCTTCGTGCATCTCAATCGTGCCTTCGGAAGCGACGATCTCGATACCCTCTAAATTCACTGGTTGAGGGGTAGAAGCCTTGATCTGCTCTGGATCGCCAACCAGAAGAATATCGACCCCTAACTCTGCCTTCGCTCGGATGGCACCTGCGACGATTTCAGCGGGAGCAAAGTCCCCACCCATCGCATCAACCGCGATTCGCGCCCGAGTTGATCCCATCGATAAAATCTGTAAAAACCTTAAGAAATTCTAGCAGACTACTCTTCACCAGGTTCCACGATTCGTTGGAACAGGTAGCCAGTCCCCCGAGCGGTCAGAATTAACTCAGGATTGCTGGGGTCATCTTCCAATTTCGCTCTTAACCGGGAAATATGAACATCTACCACCCGAGTATCAACGTGGCGTTCTGGTGTGTAGCCCCAAACTTCCTGCAAAATTTCGGAGCGGGAGAAGGGTTCGCCAGAGCGGCTGACCAGCAGTTCTAGCAGGCTAAACTCCATACCTGTCAAGCGAATACGCTCGTCACCCTTGTAGACTTGCCGCTTATTGGTGTCGATGCGAATGGTATTGACAGAGATGACGCCAGAGCTAGGAATACCAGAGGTGCCCGTTTTTTCAACTCGGCGGAGAACCGAGCGAATGCGGGCCTCAAGTTCTTTTGGTGAGAAGGGCTTGACGACATAGTCATCGGCTCCCAATTCCAAGCCGGTAATCCGGTCTGCCACATCTCCTAGGGCTGTGAGCATAATAATAGGGATGTCAGACTCTTTGCGCAGTTCTTGGCAAACCCCATAGCCGTCTAGCTTAGGCATCATGACGTCTAGCACCACAAGATCGGGGTGGGTAGAGCGGAAGGTTTCAATCGCTTCTTCGCCATCTGCCGCTGTGACAACGTCATATCCAATCATAGAAAGACGGGTTTCTAGGATTCGGCGGATGCTGGCTTCGTCATCAACAACTAGAATCTTCTCTTTATTGCTTTCCAATGGTCCCAAAGCTCCCTATCAACGCCATACTTTATAAATAAACCCAACTTTAAAGATTAACTTTTGAGAGCCAGATATTTAGGATCGTAAGCCATTCTACTTGCGATTGAACCAGCGGGGATCCCCAGAACGCTTTCTTTTCAGGGTTTTTTAAGGATTGCATCGCTGGTTACAGATACGTCGCTTTCTTCACTTAAAGCAACAAAGTTAATCATTAAGTGGGCACTTTGCACTATTGATTATGCCCAAATCACGTTCTATCTACGTCTGCAACGAATGCGGGGCAGAATCGCCTCAGTACTTTGGTAAATGTCCGGTTTGTGGAAGTTGGAATTCTCTTGTAGAGCAGATTGTAGCCCCTGCCGCAGCAGTGCCGTCGCGTTTGCCTGCCAGCCGTGTTTCGGGTAAAAGAAGTCTCGAAACGAATGGGGGAACCCCTCGGTTATCGATGACCCTGAACCAGATTCAGGATCATCCTCAAGCGCGTTTTCCCTCAGGGTATCGAGAGCTGGATCGAGTTTTGGGTGGGGGAATCGTGCCAGGATCTCTAGTGCTTGTCGGCGGGGATCCGGGCATTGGCAAATCGACGCTGTTGCTCCAAGTCGCAAGTCAGATGGGACGCTCAACCCGCGTTCTCTATGTCTGCGCTGAGGAGTCGGGGCAACAGGTGAAGCTGCGCTGGCAAAGGCTAGCCGTGAATCAACTGGAAGCGAAACAAGCGGTTCCAGCTATAACTGCCAATGGAGGAGGCAAGCGCTCTCAGCGGTCGAGCTCTTCAGAAACGAGCCCTGCAACTAATGGTGAAGACAGGAGCGGAGCGACTGCACTCAATTCTCAACTGTATCTTCTGCCAGAGATTGACCTGGAAACGATCTTGACAGAGCTAGAGGCGCTGCAGCCGACCGTTGCCATTATCGACAGTATTCAGGCGTTGTACTACGGGGCGCTCACGTCAGCGCCGGGGTCTGTGTCTCAGGTGCGGGAGTGTACTTCTGCGTTGATGCAGCTTGCCAAACGGGCCAACATTACTCTGTTTATTGTGGGGCATGTGACGAAGGAGGGTGCGATCGCAGGTCCTAAAGTGCTTGAACACCTAGTTGATACGGTGCTGTACTTCGAGGGCGATCGCTTTGCCAGCCATCGTCTGCTGCGTTCTGTCAAAAACCGTTTTGGAGCAACCCACGAACTGGGAGTCTTTGAAATGGTGGATCGCGGGTTGGAAGAGATTCGCAACCCATCTGAGCTATTTCTGGGTAATCGGGATGAGCGCGTGCCTGGAATCGCGACGATTGTGGCCTGTGAAGGCACGCGGCCTTTGGTCGTAGAACTGCAATCCTTGGTCAGCCCCACTAGCTACAGTTCTCCTCGCCGCTCCACGACGGGCATTGAGTTCAACCGTCTGCTGCAAATTTTGGCGGTGCTAGAGAAACGAGTGGGCATTCCGCTGTCCAAGCTGGACGCCTATGTGGCTTCGTCCGGGGGGCTGAGCGTAGCTGAACCCGCGGCTGACCTGGGCATGGCGATTGCGGTAGCTGCTAGTTTTCGCGATCGCATTGTTGATCCAGGGCTGGTGTTGATTGGTGAGGTGGGCTTGGGCGGTCAAGTACGCCCCATTTCTCAGCTTGAGTTGCGCCTGAAGGAAGCGGCCAAACTGGGCTTTAAGCGAGCGATTGTGCCAAAGGGACAAATGACAAACTTCCCTGGCATGGAAATTATTCCAGTGTCCCGAGTGGTGGATGCCATTGCGATCGCACTTGCTGGGGAACAAGCAGAACCTCCAGAGGCAAATTCTGATTAACGGTCTTCCCTCATTCTGCTAACGAGGTGTTTCGACTAAATGTCCATTGTCCAAAAGATGCTGCACCACGTCGCGGATGATCTGGCGCAGCATTAATTGGTTGGCGCTCTGGTCGATGGTGACTGTCAGAACATAGCGCTCCTCATCTACCTTCACCGCTAAGGTGCTACCGATTACCTTTGAGTTTTGACCTGTCTTCTCACCAATCCAACTAACTCGCTTCCGGTCTAGATCCTTGAGGGCTTTGTGACCAAACTCCCAATCTGTCTGTTCGACCAGAGCATCGAGGATTGTTTCGTCACCAGGATGCTGGAAGGTGTAGATCTGACGCATCATCTCGGTCAGCTCGTTAACGGTAGTCGCGTTGGGAGCAGACCCCATATTTTTAGTAGGGTAGGTGCTCTCGCCCACGAGCTTTGTGCTGACGGTGGTTTGGGGAAAGCCGAGTTCTTTTAGCGTGGTGTTGATGTAGTCCCAGCCCAGGTAGTCTATTAGCTGATTGGTCGCAATATTGTTGCTCTCGTTGATCATGCGTGCCATGACTTCTCCAAGCGGATACTCATGGTCAACAAAGATTTTGGCCCCGTCTGCATTCTCAGTGTAGTTATGGGAATCGATACGAATCTTCTGGTTTAAGTCAATGCTTTCTGCTGTCACTTTATGCATGAGCGCAACCGCCATGGGCAGTTTGATCAAGCTGGCAGGACTCGCAGGCGGTACATCGCCCTGATAGTTGCGACATTCGCCAGAAAGATGGCAAAGAGAAATACGGATGGCCGTGGACTGTCCGGTCGCCTCAGCAATGTCTTTCAAAAAAACTGACTGGGCCTGATCAACTTGCTTGGCAACGGGTTCAACAATGCGCGAATATTGCTCAATCTTTTCCTGAGCCTGTTGAGCTTGGAGGGCATTTTCGGGAATAGTTTGGAGTTGCTTAATGGCAGCGTTCCACAAAAATTCTTCTTGCTGCAACGCTTGTAGGGACTTTTCGCCTGATTCTCGCGTTGCCATTGCCTGAATAGCTAATTCGGTTGCTCGTTTGAAGGCAGCTTCAGATTGTTGCTCCCCCTGAATACGCTGGCTAACTTTCTCCGTGAGCTGGGTCAGAGTGTAGTAGATATCTAATCGGCTGTCGCCTTGAGCCTGAGCCGTTTGGGGAAGGGTTTCTAGATCACTCTGAATGCGATCGCGCAGTTGGTATAACCCCATTAAGGAGTTGACCCTATTTAGCTCAGTGAGTAGGGGATGGGCTTCAGTCAGATTGGGAGCGACCGCCAGCATGGGACGCAGAGTTGCTAACCCCAAAGTAATGCCACCTGTCGCGCCTGCGATTGCTAAAGGGTACTTAATCCAGCGCATTGTTCTCACTCACCACACAAAGACCAGAGAACACAGATGTGTTAACCAAAGTTAAACACTAAAAGTTAAACACTAATACTATCGCTCCTGGCAAGAGAGTCCGCTAGGATGCGCAGTTCTCTTGTCCATTTCGGGATCTATCCTTTCTATACTGGTACATTGGTGCGAAACCGCCGCTCAGTCGTCGAGGAGTCTCATGTCATCGATCCGCGAACTGCATCAACAACTCGTCAGCAAAGAACGGACGGCTGTTGAAATAACCCAAGAGTATTTAGATCGTATTGAAGCCTTAGAGCCAAGGCTCAAAAGTTATTTGACTGTTACCGCAGAACAAGCGCTGGATCAGGCAAGAGCCGTCGATCAGCAGATAGCTGCCGGAGCAAGCATTGGACCTTTGACTGGGATTCCAATTGCAATTAAAGACAATATGTGCACCAAGGGTGTTCGTACTACTTGCGCTTCTAAGGTGTTGGAAAACTTCGTCCCTCCTTACGAATCAACGGTGACTCAGCGATTGGCTGAGGCAGGTGCGATCGCACTGGGAAAAACCAATTTAGACGAGTTTGCGATGGGTAGCTCCACCGAAAACTCAGCCTACCAGCTCACAGCTAATCCCTGGGATCTAGAGCGGGTGCCAGGAGGGTCTTCGGGTGGCTCGGCGGCAGCGGTGGCAGCCAACGAATGTGTCGTTGCACTGGGTTCCGACACGGGCGGCTCGATTCGTCAGCCTGCTGCTTTCTGTGGGGTAGTGGGGCTAAAGCCTACTTATGGCTTGGTTTCTCGTTATGGTCTGGTAGCTTACGCTTCTTCTCTAGATCAGATTGGCCCGCTGGCTCCCACTGTGGAAGATGCAGCCATCTTTCTGCAAGCGATGGCAGGCTACGACCCTAGAGATTCCACCAGCCTCAATGTGGAAATTCCCGACTACTCCAAAAACTTACTTCCCAGCCTGGATCGACGCAGTAAGCGGCGAATCGGTGTCATCAAGGAAACCTTTGGAGAAGGCCTAGATCCTGAAGTAGAAGCCGCTGTAGAGAAAGCGATTCAGCAGCTTCAAGACTTAGGGGCAGAAATTCAGGTTATCTCTTGTCCCCAGTTCCGCTATGGGGTACCCACTTATTACATCATTGCACCGTCTGAGGCCTCTTCTAACCTGGCCCGCTACGATGGCGTGAAGTATGGTGTTCGCAAAGACGACGCCAGCTTGATGTCGATGTATACCAAGACGCGGGCAGAAGGGTTTGGCGAAGAAGTTAAGCGCCGTATCATGATCGGCACTTACGCCCTTTCCGCTGGCTACTACGATGCCTATTACCTCAAGGCTCAAAAGGTGCGTACCCTGATCAAGCAAGACTTTGAGCAAGCCTTTGCTCAAGTGGATGTGCTCGTGTGCCCCACCGCTCCCAGTACAGCCTTTAAGGCAGGGGAGAAGGTAGATGACCCCCTCAGCATGTACCTGTCTGACCTAATGACTATTCCGGTTAACTTGGCAGGATTGCCAGGCATGAGCATCCCTTGTGGGTTTGACAGCAAAGGGATGCCGATTGGGATGCAGCTAATTGCTAATGCCCTGCGGGAAGACCTGCTATTTGAAGTCGGCTATGCCTACGAGCAGGCTACTGAATGGCATAAGAAAACCCCAACGCTGGAGTAACGGACAGTGGTGCTGATCTCGATGATGCTAAAAGGATCCCTTTGGCTCGTTGGGATCAGTGCGATCGCATATCTTGCTCTCTGTGCTTTGCTTTGGGTAGGGCAGCGGCGATTGATTTTTGTGCCCGACCGCCTGCTGACCCTGAATCCGTCTGCGCTGGGCTTGAGTTACCAGGAGGTTTGGGTTCCGGTAGATCGATCTCGGACAGATCGACTACACGGCTGGTGGCTTCCTGCCGAGGGATCTGCGTCAGATCTCACGGTGCTCTACCTCCATGGCAATGCCGGAAATGTCGGCCATCACCTAAGCTTGGCGAGCCGCTTTCAGCGGTTGGGCTTGCCAGTGCTTTTGGTCGATTACCGAGGGTATGGCCTTAGCTCTGGTCCTTTTCCCAGTGAGGCTCGACTGTACGAAGACGCTTTGGCAGCGTGGCACTACCTCACTAATGAACGGCATCTTCCTCCATCAAAAGTCCTGATTTTTGGTCATTCTATTGGCGGTGCGGTTGCAATTGATCTAGCTAGCCAAGTGCCGGAAGCAGCTGGCTTGATTGTTGAGAACACCTTTACCTCTATGGGGGACATGGCAACCTGGCTGGGCTACGGGAACTGGGTACCCGTTCAGTGGCTACTGACTCAGCGGTTTGACTCGCTCCAAAAAGTGCCCAATCTAAAACTGCCAGTTCTGTTTATTCAAGGACTAGCAGATCGAACGGTGCCACCTGAAATGAGTGGACGCCTCTATGAAGCTGCGTCTGAGCCCAAGTGGATTTGGACTGTTGCCCAGGGAGAACACAACAACGTGGCAGAGGTAGCAGGGACAGAGTACGATCGCCGCATTTTACAGTTTCTAACCCATCTTGCGGAAAGAGAACAGTCTGGCTAGCTGAAGTGCAAATTCCTTGTGAAGCGCGATCTTAACCCTATTGTCTTCAATAAGGGCTTGTTACATTGAGCTGATTGCCCATTGAGCCAATTCTTGTTTCTTTATTTGTAATTTCTAAGGTTAATTCTCCAGATACTCCTATGGCACCTCTTTCCTTAGAACTAGAACGCTACTTTTTTGAAGAGACCGATTCTTCTAAAGTGACGCTTTCCGACATTTTGAACTTGGCGGGAGAGCGTACCTTCGGTTTTCTCTTTGTCCTGCTGTCTTTTCCCTCGGCGCTACCCATTCCTGCGCCTGGATACTCCACACCCTTTGGCCTTGTGATGCTGTTGCTAGCGGTGCAGCTAATTGTGGGTCGTCGTCGCCCTTGGCTACCCGAAAAATGGCAGGGTCATGCTTTCGAGCGGACTCAAGTTCAAGGAGTGATGAAATCTGGATTGCCCTGGCTGCGTCGGCTTGAGGCGTTATCACGGCCTCGCTTGACCCATGTTTGTACGAGTTTGCCAGGTCGGGTTGTGATGGGAGTTGCGATCGCACTGATGTCGATCTCCATGATGATCCCAATTCCCGGCACCAATACCTTGCCTGCCATGGGTATTTTTGTGACTGGCTTTGGCCTGTTGGATGATGATGGCTTCATCAGCCTGGCAGGGTTAGTCGTCTGTGTGATGGGCGGTACGCTCTCCACCCTAATTTTGATATTTGGCTACGAAGCTGTAAAAACAGGCATCGAGTTCATTCGGAATATCGTGTTTTAGGCAAACAATTCAGAAAGGACTGGGGCTCAAAAAGATCCGGAGCTTGAAGCGGTATACAAAGGCCCAATGTCCAGCTAAAGATAATTCTGGTGAGGCGCAGAGCCCTGCGCCTCATGCAAGATCTGTTAATTTGGCACTAACTCAGTGTTAACTTCGTTGATCGGACGACGAACTAGTTCCTCAGACTCAGTTCGAGGCAGCAGGTCAAACACTTCTCGTAGGACGTCGTCAACGCGCTCGTAGCTCAGAACGCCAGTTTCGTTCAAAACGACTTTTCCCTTACTGTCAAACACAACTGTTTGGGGAACTGCTCCTTTTAGGTAGTAACCCGGTTCAGTGGGTTCATAGCGATCCTGAATGGGAATTGAGTCCGCCATGATGGGGATGAAGCTGGTGACTCTGCCATAGGGCGCTTGCAGCTGGGAAATCACTGAAGAGTACTGCTTGCACTCCGCACTGTCATCGACGTAAATCACCAGTAGCGCCGGTCTTCCTTGCTTGATTGACAGCTCCAAGCTTTGCCGGGGTGGCACTAGGGAGCCATTGCCTGCGTACAGGGCAAAGATATTGCCGTCGTAATGGTCATCGGTAAGGCCAGCCAGGGCAGACGGCACTCCACCCCATCCCATCCAACTGGTGACAAACAAAAGGACTGCTCCCAGAAGCAATCCCATGCGTTGAAAAAGGCTCTGAGGGAGCACAAGACACCGGATTGCGTTACGTTTTAGCCGATTCATTTACCACCAATCGCTTGTTCTGTGTAAATCCTATCTCGATATCTATTAGGCCACAGAACGGCTCTTTCCTGTGCGATCGCTACCCTTCCTCGAAGCTCGCAATCACGTCCTGCATCTCGCTGCGGTTCTCGTTGTAAAGCTGCTCTGTCGTCCAAGTAACGACTTGGTAGTACTTGTCTTTAGCGGCAACGGTGGTGTGTAGGTAAGCAACCGGAGTACCCTCAACGCTGCCTCGAACCAGGTATTGCTCGGCTGGGTAGGCTCCCAATGCCGTCAACTGAGTCGGCTCCTGCTGGGTCGTTCCACCAAGTCGGCTGCTGAGAAGCTGGCGATAGGCCCTGGCATTATCCTGTAGGCTGTTGTAGCCCAAGGAACTGCTATTTTCACCTACAACTACCAAGTAAATTTGCTTTCTCGGATTGTAGGCGTACAGCTCTGCATTTTGGTTCAAAGTTCCGGATGGAGACACTTGCCAGTCTCGGGGCAGCCGCACTTGCACACCTTCCTCTGGATTTTCCAAAACACGACCGCGCCAGGTACTTCTGATCTGGGGTTCAGCCGCTGCATTATCAGACAATTCCCGAGTACTCGTGTCTGGCGGGGAAAGACAACTGGTTAAGCTCAGCAGTAATAAGGCTAGCGCGATGAATGGGATCGATCCCAGGGGTTTGATCATGACACCCTCTTAAAACATGCCCATTAGACTTCAAATTCGAAGATCAACAGCGATCTCTGCTGAAAGCCTAGCACTGCCGCTCAAGAACGGAAATTTTGTTTTGTCGTACAGGCTTGAGGTGTAATTTGCGGCTCACCTCTCCTATCCTGGTAAAAGTGTCTATTGAACCATTCTGCCTTTACTAGGCAACGCGTATGCTGAGAGCTGGAATTGTTGGCCTTCCCAACGTTGGAAAATCTACTCTGTTTAATGCTGTGGTGGCCAATGCCAAGGCCCAAGCTGCGAACTTTCCGTTCTGCACAATTGAGCCCAATGTCGGCGTAGTGGCCGTCCCTGACCCTCGACTGGGTGTATTAGCCAACATTTCTGAGTCAGCTGAGGTTATCCCAGCACGGGTGGAGTTTGTAGACATTGCGGGTTTGGTTAAGGGAGCCAGCCAGGGTGAGGGATTGGGCAACAAGTTCCTAGCCAACATTCGAGAAGTGGATGCCATCGTGCACGTAGTGCGTTGCTTTGAAGACGATGACATCATCCACGTTTCTGGCTCCGTTGATCCGGTTAGGGATATTGAGGTGATCAATCTGGAGTTGACCCTCTCTGATCTAGAGCAGTTGGAGCGCCGCGCGGACCGAGTTAGGAAACAGGCCCGTACCAGTAAGGATGCTCAAGCTGAGCTGGCGGCTCTCGAAAAAATTCTGCCTGCTCTCAATGAAGGCAAAACGGCGCGTCAGGTCACACTGACTGACGAAGAAGAGGCCATCATCAAGCCGCTGGGACTGCTAACTCGTAAGCCTATAATTTACGCGGCAAACGTCTCAGAGGATGACTTGGCGAGCGGAAATGATTGGGTAGAGCAGGTGCGGTCGGTTGCAGCTCAGGAGTCCGCTCAAGTGGTCGTCGTTTCGGCTCAGGTTGAGTCGGAGTTGGTAGATCTTTCCCAGGAAGAGCGGGTCGATTTTCTAGCAGCGCTGGGGGTTGAGGAAGGGGGTCTGCAATCCCTGATTCGAGCGACCTATGAACTGTTGGGGCTGCGAACCTATTTCACCACGGGGCCAAAAGAGACACGGGCTTGGACAATTCAGGCTGGGATGCTGGCACCCCAAGCGGCGGGTGTGATTCACAGTGATTTTGAGCGAGGCTTCATCCGGGCTGAAACCGTGGCTTATGACGACTTAGTGGCGCAAGGATCAATGGCAGCAGCTAAGGAAAAGGGCTTGGTCCGCAGCGAAGGCAAGGACTACACGGTGCAGGAAGGAGATGTCATGCTTTTCCGGTTCAATGTTTAGGCTTTCCCAAGTTTTTTGAGAAAGGGCTGGCTTGTAGCGGAGAATCTATCTAGAATTTGAGCCATCCCTATTGGGAGAAATCAGCAGACCAGTAAGTTCAAACTGATCTGTGAGCAGGCCCTAGGGCTGTCCCGTACTTGTCAGACGCTAACGCCGTGGCTGTGCCCCTTCGAGAAAAGCTTCAGCTCACCTCGCTGATCCAGAGCCTACAGCGAGTGCCACCTTGGGCCTTGCTATCCCTGGTTATGAATGGCCTGCTGTTCATAACAGTGCTGGTTATGTTGCGCCAAATGTCGACGTTGTCAGACACCACTGCCTCGGTGATTCCTCAAGCCAATGCTTTCGCGGCAGAGGGCAAAACGGAGGCGACTTTGGTGCCTCAATTTGGCGAACGGCATTCTCTGGATTACCAGCAGTGGGTATCGCTGCTAGAACAGGAGGCCACTGCGATCGCAACTCGCAATGCCCCTCGGCAAACCATTTTGTTAGGAGACTCGCTGACCCTTTGGTTTCCATCCGATTTGCTGCCAGGTCGCAGAACCTGGGTTAATCAGGCCATATCAGGAGAAAACTCTGAGGGTCTGCGCCAACGCCTGTACATCCTAGATAAGACCAATCCCGAAGTGGTCTTTATCATGATCGGTATTAATGACCTGATCTGGGGCAAGTCGGAAGACCAGATGGTGGACAACGTCCGTGAGATGGTGGCCTATTTGCAGGAGACTCATCCCGATGCCAAGATTGTTGTCCAGTCAATCCTGCCGCATGGTTCAGAGCAAGCAACTTGGGAGGGTCGAGAACGGCTGTTGGCACTGCCAAATAAAAAAATCCAGACCATGAATGGTAAGTTCAAGCAAATTGCCGAAGAGGCTGGGGTCTATTACCTCGATCTCTATCCTCTCTTTGCGAATGGCGAAGGTAGTCTGCGCTCAGACCTCTCAACAGATGGTTTGCACCTTAACTGGCAGGGCTACATGGTCTGGCGTACGGCTATAGCCTTTTTTAATGAGACAGAACTGGGGCAACTGTAGCTCGATGGGCTAGCGACATCTAATCATCGGCAACATCAACGTCATCAAGAGGGGGCAGCGGCTCATCCAGTAGGTTCTTCTTGGACTGCTTCAGTTCTTTCCACAGTCCTCGTATTTCCTGATAGGCCTCCTGGGCCGTGAGCTTACCACCCGTTTCCAAGTTGCAAATGAGAGATACACGTTGGGCAAATTCTTGGAGATTGGAGTTAAAAGCCAAATTTTGGGGAGAGAACTCACCCCAAAATTTGCTGTGAGGGTAGAAAAAAGAGTTCTTGTTGTCACTGTCTGCCATAGAACCTGCCCGCTTAGAGGATGTATTACTAGCATAAACAAGTTCTAATCGGCGCTGTATCCTTCAGTTGGCGGGCAGTAACCGATGGATCTGTTCAATTGCGATCGCAACCGTTTCTGCCAGCACAATGGGCTTAGCCGAGAGCTGCTGAAAAAAGTCCCGTACTTCAGGCTCTACTTGCATTAGGATGACGGGCTTTCCTGCTTTTAGCGCCAAGGCAATCTCAGAAACGGTGCCTGCTCCCAAGCCACAGGCAACAACGACCTGACTCGTCAAAATATTCACATTGTTTCGGGCGCTACCCATGCCTGTCAAAATCGGAATGTCTACCGCCTCGGATATGGCAATGGCCTCTGCTGTTGGCAAAATACCAACGGTAAGACCTCCCGCAGCTTTAGCTCCTCGGCAGGCCGCATCCATAACCCCAGCAGAGCGGCCCCCTGTAAGCACTATCCAGCCTTGCTGCGCCAGTGCATATCCCAGGGTATAAGCCATGTTAATTTGGTCTAGGGTGGCCTGTTCGCCTGGTCCCATCACTCCAATCAAAATTTTGTGCATACCTTATCAGACGTTAAAGATTGCAAGAAAACGTGACGAATTACCCGTCGTCAAAGCTTTTTTTGTCGTTTAGAGTCTAAAGAGTTACCTCCTGTTTAGTTGTGATGAACTGGCGGAGGGAATTGGGCATTGTGGATTCAAGCGACTGTTCGATGATTGGAAGGCCTCTCCCCGTGGTTCCAGTGAATTCCAACTCCCAACTTCAGCCTCCCCGGTGGCAACCGATTAAAGCATTCATAACAGGTCTTTTTTTTGCTTGGGGTGTAAGCCAGACAGCCCCAGCGCAGGCGGCTGAAACCCTACGATTAAAAATTGGGCCTCTAACCCAGACAGTGCAATTGGCTGACCTAGAGCACTTTGCTGCGACCGGGGAGATTCCTGGCAGCCTGTCGCTTTACACCCCTCTGCTGACTCCCCAGCTCAAAGAGTTTCTACAAAGCCGTATGGCTCTGGATCCGGCTCTGAGCACTCTGGTGCTTAAGGAGGTGCTGCAATCTGCTAACGGTAAACCTGTGATCCAGGTGTTGGAGAAGGTTGCACCTAGTCTTTCCCCCGCTGATCTCCAGATGGCTATTGACAGGGCTGCAGCCTCACCTGAGGGACTGAGCTTTTTAGGAGTTGTGCAGGCGATTCCGCAAGAGACTCTTGATGTCAATGTTTCGGCCCTGCTGACCCTGGTCTCCCAGCTTAGTTTGGGACAGGTAGAAAACGCCTCTCTAGGTCATGTACTAGGGCAAGAACTTCTGGTTCCCCAAGGTACTCAACCTCAGCCTCAACCGATTCTTGACCCCACTAAATCAGGACCAGAATCGGTTGAATTGTGGCAGTTAACCCTGCGTGATCGCAGCCGCAAGCGCAGTATTCCAGTTGACCTCTATTGGAGCCACAATACCCGTGGTCCCCTAGTAGTCATCTCCCACGGGTTTGGTGCTGATCGCCGTTTTTTTGCCTATCTGGCCCAGCACCTTGCCTCCTATGGATTGGCGGTAGCCGCTGTTGAGCATCCTGGTAGTAATGTCGCTGCCCTGCTGGCTAGTCCCACTACCCCCACCACAGAAAAGACCAATCGTTTACTTCCGGCTACAGAGTTTCTTGATCGCCCCAAAGATATTAGCTTTGTGCTAGACCGCCTAGCCCGTCTGAACGAAAGCTCCTTTAGCCTACGGGGTCGCCTCAATACTCACAACGTGACTTTAATTGGTCATTCCCTAGGGGGCTATACGGGATTAGCTTTAGCAGGTGCCCCCCTAGATACCCGCACACTCAAAGACTTCTGTGAAAACATTTTACCGTCTGCCCTATCCCCCGCTGACTGGCTCCAATGCACGGCCTTAGATTTACCTAGCCAAACCTTTGATCTCAGTGATCGGCGCGTGACCCAACTCATGGTGATGAATCCGCTGACAGGGCAGCTCTTTAGCAAGGAAGGTCTCAACCAGGTCAAAATTCCCACTTTAGTATTGACCAGCAGCCATGATGGGGTGACGCCCATTGCCAGTCAGCAGTTGCGCCTTTTTGATCAACTAGCGGGGTCAAAGTATTTGGTTACCGTTATCGGGGGAACTCATTTAAGCGTAGGCGATCCCAGTAACCTGAACCCTGCCTTGAGCCGTATTCCCTTCATGCCCGAGCTTCCAGGTACTGCTACAGGTCAGTTGCGTGATTTTATTCAGGGTCTCAGCCTTAGCTTTACGCTGCAGCAGACGCCTCAGGCAGAGCAGTATAAGGCGTTTTTGAGCCCAGAGTACGCCCAAACTTATTCCACTGCAGTCCTACCCATCCGCCTGAGCCAAGAAATTCCCGCAAGTGTTCAACGATGGTTAAATCTCACAGGGCAGAAAGTTCATCAGCGCAACCGGGCCTTGGACTACATGCCCTCATTGCTTCATCTAGAAGCGATTGAAGTGCAGCATCGTTTTCGCACATTGCAACAGCAGATGATAGCTTACCTGCGGACCAGTCCCCCTTCCTTGACCGCAGTTTATTTGCCCACCACTCTATTTCGACCCAATTTCCATGCAACTAGTCGGCAGTAAAGCCCTCGGGTAAGACGGCTCCGGTTAAGTCAGCATGCTTCAGGTTTACATAATCCACAGCAGCATTGATCAGGACGGCTTCGCTTAGGTCTGCGCCGCTGAGATTGGACCAACTTACCTTGGTGCGGTAGAGTGTTGCACCTCGTAAACAGGCTCCTCGTAAGGAACTCCAACTCAAATTGGCACCGCGTAAATTTGCTCGGGTTAAGTTAGCGTTGACTAGGCTGGTGCCTGTAAGTTTGGCCCGGCTTAAATCAACTTCTCTAAGATCAGCTCCCTCTAAAGTCGCCCCATTCAGAAAGGCCCCGGACAAGTTAGCGCCTTGTAGAACAGCCCCATTCATTAGGGCACTGGTCAAGTTAGCGTGCTCTAGATTGGCAAAGCTTAGGTCAGCACGCACCATCTTTGCCCGGCTAAGACCTGCTTCCGCCATGACTGCATTTCTCAGCAGCGTGCTGTCCAGCGTTGCTTCGTTTAAGTTTACGTCCCGTAAAATGGCTCGGCTAAGGTCCGTTCGCAATAAGGTTGCGCCGCGCATTCCCGCTTCGGTGAGATCAGCTTCGATTAGCTGAGCATCCGTTAAATTGGACCCAATTAAATTGGCTAACCGTAGCACAGCCCTATTAAAGTTGGCCCCGATTAGAACGGCTTCCCGTAAGTTGACGCCGACTAAGGTTGCCCCCGTAAATTGAACTTTGCTGAGCTTGGCATGACGAAAATTAGCCTCGCTAAGATTTTGATGGGAAAAATTAGCACCCGTAATTTGAACTCTACGAAAATCTCTTTCCCCGGCAGCATAGCGCCGTAAGAGTTCCTCCTCCGTCATTGTGACAATGCTGGGGGAGGTGCGATCGTCTGGCTGGTAGCTTTCCAATGAAATACCTTGTCCTCAACGACTGATTAACTCTGCCCCACAAGAGTTTGGCTGGTTGGCAGGAAGGTGTTCAAAGCGCCACAGTTGCCAACAGAAAACCGCTTAGGAACTGCTTTCTCTTAATTTGCCCAACCCTTGACCATTGGTTTCAGTCGTCACCCAACATACAACCAACCCGAAGTCTATGGAAACGTTATGGGGCTAGGAAAATTTTTGCTGGACGAAGGCTATCCAAGAGTCTGTGATACTCGTCTATCCGGGCAGGGATGTAGCAAGACGCACCCAGCAGACATCAAAGCCTAATAGTCCTACCCACTTCAGTTAAGTTTATAGAGCGGAAAGAGGTTTTGGAAGCAGGGATGCACAACCCAGGTGCTTGAGCGTGGAGTGGAGCAGTTCTCATCGAAAGAATGCACCAATTCAGAGTCTGCTAGCTGTTAATGACTTCATCCATGATGGGTAATGTTCATTTCAGTCGCGTTGTCGAAGGATAGCGTCTCCGGCCTTGGACTGCCCCGTATTTCTCAATGCTAAGGATTTACCATGCCGGATAACCGTAGAAGCCAGGTCGTAACTCAGGGGGTTCAACGTACGCCCAACCGCGCCATGCTCCGCGCTGTTGGTTTTAGTGACAGCGATTTTACCAAGCCTATTGTAGGGGTAGCCAATGGGTTCAGTACCATCACGCCCTGCAACATGGGGATTGATAATCTTGCCAAGCGGGCCGAAGCGGGTGTGCGGCAGGCAGGTGGTATGCCCCAACTTTTTGGCACCATCACCATCAGCGATGGGATTTCGATGGGGACGGAGGGCATGAAGTACTCCTTGGTCTCCCGTGAAGTGATTGCAGACTCCATTGAGACGGTCTGCAACGGTCAGAGCTTGGATGGCGTGGTGGCGATTGGCGGCTGTGATAAGAACATGCCCGGTGCCATGATTGCCTTTGCCCGCCTAAATATCCCGGCCATTTTTGTTTATGGCGGCACCATTAAGCCAGGACACTACAACGGTAAGGACTTGACCGTAGTTTCAGCCTTTGAGGCGGTGGGGCAGTATAGCGCTGGCAGAATCGGTGATGAAGAACTGATGGGTGTTGAGCGCCATGCTTGCCCGGGTGCAGGTTCTTGCGGCGGTATGTTCACGGCCAATACCATGTCTTCGGCTTTTGAGGCGATGGGCATGAGCCTAATGTACTCCTCCACCATGGCGGCAGAGGATGCCGAGAAGGCTGACAGTGCTGAGAGGTCGGCGGCTGTGCTAGTGGAGGCGATTCGTAAGCAGATTTTGCCGAGCCAGATTCTGACGCGCAAGGCTTTTGAAAATGCGATCGCAGTGATCATGGCGGTCGGCGGCTCTACCAACTCAGTGCTGCACATGCTGGCGATTGCCAATGCCATCGGCGTGTCTCTGACTATCGACGATTTTGAAATCATTCGTCGTCGTGTGCCAGTACTTTGTGACCTGAAGCCCTCTGGCCGCTATGTCGCAACCGACCTACACAGGGCGGGTGGCATTCCCCAAGTGATGAAGATGCTGTTGGTCAAGGGATTGCTGCATGGCGATGCTTTAACGATCACGGGGCAAACCGTCGAAGAACTGCTGGCTGATATTCCGGCAGAGCCTCGGGCTGATCAGGACGTGATTCGACCCTTTGATCAGCCAATGTACCCACAAGGGCACTTGGGCATTCTCAAAGGCAACCTAGCGGAAGAAGGGGCAGTCGCTAAGCTGACGGGCGTGAAGAATCGCCGCATTACCGGACCTGCCCGTGTGTTTGAGTCCGAAGAAGAGTGTCTAGATGCGATTTTGGCGAACAAAGTTGTGGCAGGTGATATGGTCGTGGTGCGCTACGAGGGGCCAAAGGGCGGCCCTGGAATGCGGGAAATGCTCGCGCCCACCTCGGCGATCATTGGTGCGGGGCTAGGGGATTCAGTGGGTCTGATTACCGATGGTCGCTTCTCCGGCGGCACCTACGGCATGGTCGTTGGTCACGTCGCACCGGAAGCAGCCGTTGGCGGTACCATTGCCTTAGTGCAGGAAGGTGATTCTATCACCATTGATGCTGATGCTAACCTGCTACAACTTAACGTTCCAGCAGACGAGCTAGAGCAGCGCCGCGCTGTGTGGACGCCACGAAAGCCCAACTATACTCGCGGTATTTTAGGCAAGTATGCGAAGCTGGTGTCGTCTAGCAGTCAGGGTGCCGTGACAGATATGAACCTGTTCTAAGCAGGGGATTGAGGGGTAGGGTGGGCACTGCCCACCTTGCTCTAGTCTTCGACAAACTGGATCTTTCAACAGTAAACTTGGCTTTCCCAAAAATGAACTTGGTGGGCAGTGCCCACTCTCCGGTTTATGATGCGATCGCTCTTTAAACTTCTTCAACGCCGCCTTTTCTGGCTCTCCCTGTTGCTGATGGTGTGGCTACTGTGCAGTGGAGGGCAGGCTCAGGCTGGGCCTTTGACTGATCGGTTACAGCAATTTCCGGACTGGTCGGGCAAACCCCCTCTGCAACACGCACAAGGAGATTTAGCGTATCCGGCATGGATGGCAGGTAGCTGGCGGATGACCACGACGCTGGTTGATCTGGCATCTCCCCTTGCACCCGACATTGTTACCCCCGGCTTTGAGGGAAATCGTGAGTTTTTGAACCAGGTCATGGAGAGCCAAGTGCGCTTTGTGCCTGACCAGGAACCTGCTAAAGGACCGTTGTCTTTCTTCAAGCGGTCTTCTACCGCTGAAGCTGCTCAGATTGTTGCTGATCGCGCGTTTAACGGCTTGAATTTGGCTAAAACGTACCTGGGAGACAATGTGGTTAAGGCAGTTAAGGTCGATCCTGAGAACCCAAATCGACAGGTAACGATCTTAAGCAGTGAGCGCCAACTGGAGTCGATCGTGACAGAGCGAGCAACTGAAGCTCCGGCAGAAGATACGTTTGTAACCAGCGAAGTTTTCCAGCAAATTTTTAGAGGGGTGGCCCAGCCCTATTTCAATGAAGTTGAAACCACAACGGCTTACCATCGCTTAGAAGGGGATGGTCCAGCCATTGAAGCAGACCAGGTAACAGCCATTTATCTTTCGCCGCAGGACCCAGACTACTTCAAGGCGATTAATAAGCCTGTTGCCTTGTATCGGTACCGTTTGGAATTTTTCCTACAAAAAAGGGTTAGAAATTCGGCCAGAGACGCGATTAGATAGCCTTATAAGGTTGGCTGTGCTGACGCGTCTCTAACCCTTAAGGGTAGGTAATCTTATGCTCGGGCGTTTCGAGGGGGAATTGCGCGACCCTCATAAAACTGACGTTCCAGACGGCCTAGGTAAGCCCACAAAGCCCCTGCGATGAGGGGAATCAGGGTATAGAGAGTCCCAGCCAGTAGGGAAGGTTGGCCGACGAGGGTAGTGAGTAACGGGAAAAGGGCAAGTGCGATTGCACCGACCGCTACTGCTCCAGAGCGCACCTGTCGAACTCGCTTCAAAGCTTGGCTACAGCTACCACAGTGCTTTCTATGGGAATGGTAGCGGTCTAGCAGCACTTCTTTCGAAAGTTCTGGAGGCAGCGTCTCACCAGGGAAAGGATCAGCCTGAAAGCTACTTACCCACTTGCGCAGTGCCAGCACATAGCAATCGGCCTGAGTCGGTAGATAGCAAGCTTGGGCGTAGGATTTGTCACCCACCTGCTCCAGCAAGCGCTCCTGAATGTGCAGGAAAATCTGGTCGTCTTCAAGGACTCCATTGTTGCCAATGTGGCTGAACCAGCGGGGCGTGAGCTTGATGAAGAAACCAGGTAGCTTGGAGGAAAACTTAAAGGGGAACCGAGCAAACAGACGGCACTCTCCTTTCCGGATAGGCGTTGCATAGACAACCGTGAGCGTTCTACCAAACTGCTTTGAGGTCAGGTCGTGGTACATCAAGGCCGGGGCAATGAAGTGGGTGTGCTGGGTACCCAATGTTCCCTTACGCGGGCCTTCCGGCCAGATGCCCTCGAAGCCTTGTTTGCTTGACTCCAACACCTCCATAACCATCGGGGCAGCATTTTCCCGCTTGCCAACCGTTTTGTGATGGGTGTAGGGAATGTGGCTAGCGTCGATCACATTTTCCAGCAGGGTCAGAGCGTCGTAAGGCAGATCGCGGAAGGTGTTGAGCATCACCCAGCCTTCAGGCTCTGCTTCGACTGGCTCAATGATGGGGACGGTCACCTTAGCAGCATTTTCAGCGTTGCCGGGGTAGACGAACAGCAGACCCTGTCGGACAGTGGTAGGCATGGAGGCCACACAGGCGCGGGAAGAGCGGTTTCCCTGACCGTCGATAGGCTGCTGAGGAATCGATTCGCAAGCTCCGCTGCCAGAAAAAGTCCAGCCGTGGTAGGGGCACTCCAACAGTCCCTCTTCATTCACTCGTCCTTCAGACAATGGAGCAAGACGGTGGGGGCATTTATCCTCAAAGACGCGCCAGGATTCCCCTTTGGGATCCCACCAGATCACCACGTCCCGCTCCAACAGCGTGAAGCGAGTGAGGCTGCCTTTGTCCAAATCCTCAACATAATGAACGGGATACCAGGCTTCAGCCCAGTCAAATTTGTGAGGATCCGGACCGCCTGCGGGTAGGGTTTGAACAACAGCAGGGGCTTGGGTCGTAGTCACGTCTTGGGTAACTGTCATAGTTATGATCCCGAACAGGAATGCCTCCCTTCCATTGTGTTACAGAACTTCATGAATCGGGGCTTCCTAAGGAGAGCTTTGTAAGGGAGCTTGCGTTTTGCTTAGGCTTGCGATGACTGAATGACCCCTAGCCTTGTGTAAATAGGGCGCAAGATGCGTCGTAACTGAGGAAGCTCTCGCTGAAACAAGAACGAACCTGCCACACAGCAAATTCCTCCAAACAGCAGCGTATTGGAAGCGCCAATTGAGTCTGCTAGCGTGCCTGAAAATAAGCTGCCTAGAGGCATCATCCCCATAAAGGCCATGATGTAGAGGCTCATGACCCGGCCTCGCTTGTCGTCATCCACGACGGTTTGGATAATGGTGTTGCTAGAGGCAAATTGAATTAGAAAGCCAAAGCCTACTAGCGTCATCATCAGGGCTGAGAGCCAGAGTGTTTTGGATAGCGCAAAGATTGCTAGCCCAGTACCCATGATGGCTGGTGCTAAGGCAATCCATCTGCCTAGACCCAAAATACTCTTGCGGAGGCTGAGAAAGACCCCGGCCCCCAGTGCCCCAACCCCTGCTGCTGCTGATAAGACGCCTAGGGTGCTGGCTCCCCCCTTCAAAATATCCGTTGCAAACACGGGCAGAAGCACGGTATAGGGCATCCCCATGAAGCTGACTAGAGCCAGCAGCAGCAGAATAGCCCGTATGGGTTTGAACCTGTATGCGTAGCGCACGCCCTCTCGAAGCTGTTTTACAACGATGGGAAGTGAGATGGGGGGCTTAGGCAACTGGTTTTGGGCAGGCTTGATGCGCATTGCGAGAAGGGCGGCAATAACGGCAATGTAGCTCAGGCCATCGATGAGAAAGCAGGAGCCTGCTCCCAGCGTTGCTACGAGAATGCCCGCAATGGAGGGGCCTACCAGACGTGCTCCATTGAACATGGAAGAGTTGAGTGCGATCGCATTTGCCAAGGCACTCCGATCCTCAATCATTTCCGGAACAAAAGCTTGTCGGGTCGGCGCATCAAAGGCATTGATTAATCCTTGAAAAAGGGATAGCGCTATGATGTGCCAGATCTGAATTGTCCCGGTGAGGGCCAACGCTGCCAGACTGAGGGACTGTACCATCGCTAGCGCCTGAGTGACGACGAGGGCACGGTGTCGATTCCAGCGATCAACCAGCACTCCTCCAAAGGGCACCAGCACAAAGCTAGGAATTTGGCTGGCAAAGCCGACCACGCCGAGCAAGAACGACGAATGACTGAGCTGGTACACCAGCCAAACGGTGGCGATTTGAGTCATCCAGGTGCCTGTTAGAGAAAGCCCTTGGCCCATGAGAAACAAGCGGTAATTGCGCGATCGCAATGCAGGCAGATCAAGCTTCTGGCGCAGGTTGGCTAAACGCATTACTAAACGTTAAAAGGTCTACCTGCCAGGATTGCTTAGCACGCAAAGTAATTGCCTGTTTCTTTGGGCAGAAAGTTTGGTCTGATGGGCATGCAGTGGAATCAGCCACTTTTAGGTAGGCCTAAGCCCTACATGCTGTCACGCTTGGACGCGATTGCATGCCACTTCCTGTCTTTCACCGTTTACACAACCCCGTTTCTGGCCTTCTCTTCCTGCTCTTTTCTCACTGCTAGCTGACTGGCTTCCCAGCCCAAAATGGCGGCTTTGCGATCGCACCCCCAGCGATACCCACTCAGATCGCCTGATGCTCGGATGATGCGGTGGCAAGGAATCAGGTAGGCGACGGCGTTGCTGCCAATGGCGCTGCCAATAGCGCGAACGGCAGTTGGGCGGCCAATCGCGGTGGCAATCGTCTGATAGGTGGTGAGATGGCCGAAGGGGATGTTGAGTAAAGCCCGCCAGACTTGGATTTGAAAGTTGGTACCTTTGACGAGGACGGTGAGCGGGGAGGTGGGAGAGGAGAGGCGGGAGGAGAAGATGCGATCGCACACAACCTCAGTTCCGGCTGCATCTTCAATCAAGCGGGCGTTAGGCCACGTCTTGCGCAGATGGTGTTCTACGGCAGAGTCTCCTCCGTCTTCAACGCCAGCCCCTTCTAGAAACTGAAGGTTGCAAATGCCGCGCTCGGTTGTAGCAATCCAGGCTTTGCCGAAAGGGGTGCTGTGGATGCCGTAGCGAATTTCGAGTCCTGCTCCTGCCGCTTTGTATTCGCCGGGAGACATTGCCTCGACCGTAACGAACAGATCATGAAGCCTGCTTGGGCTGGAGAGCCCAGTTTCCAGCGTTGTCTCTAACACACTGTTGGTGCTGGCAAGCGTGTTTTTGGCGTACTCAGCCGTAAGGTATTG
>DATNQF010000078.1:0-8265 GCA_036702855.1 Trichocoleus sp.
GGCCTGTAATCCAAGCATTGACCCCTAGCTCTTGAAACGCGCGCTGGAGGGGTTCTACTTTCGTTAAGTAGTGAAACTGGCTAACATCTTGTGCCCATAGGTGATCTCCATAGCGGGCTGCAAACGCCTCGCGGCTGTTTACGCCTTCTGCCCGGTAAACCCGCAAATCAAGGTCATAGAAGGCTTTAGCACGCGCCACTGTGTCTAGCGTTTCTGGGAAGTGATGCAGGGTATCTAGAAAAATAACGGGCACTGGGGGAGTAGATCGCAGTTCCCGGTACAGCATGTGTGTCACGGCCAACACACTGAACGCGCTAGTTTGCACGAGACCTTCTGGGATGCTCTCAAGGCACCAAGCCAAAATTTCCTGAGGGCTGGCTGCATCAAACCGACGGTTGAGCTGAGTCAGGTCTAATTCTGAAGGGGTGACTGCCGAAGAAGCGGCTATGCATCGAGCCATAGTGTTTTACCCGTTAATTAACTGGCGCAACTGCGCATGATTACTTCGTACCCAATCTTAGCTTTTAAACACCCCTAATTCGGTCGGGATATAGGGGATTGAATTTTATGGACAAGGGAATGCGATCGCATTCCCCACCCGAAGAAAGTTCAGCAGCATCCTAACGCGATAAACCGTTAAGGTCTTGAATACCTTTCAAAGACTCAATTTAGAGGGTGTGGCTAAGGAAAGGGCCTATCCAGGTGACAATGGAAGTTCAAATCTGCTTACCCCTGATGCTTTGTGCAATGCAGCTAGTGCTCTACAGCAAACCCGGTTGTCACCTGTGCGAGGGCTTGGAAGAAAAGCTGTTGGCCCTAAGTCACCTGCCCTTTGAACTGGAAGTGCGCGATATTACAACGCGGGATGACTGGTTTCAGGCGTATCAGTATGAAATTCCAGTGCTATGTCAGAGGGTCGAAACAGCGGCTGGCTGGCGAGAGCAGCCTTTGCCTCGCCTTTCTCCTCGGGCTTCAGTTGCTCAGGTGGAGCGTTTGATACAGACCTACCTTGGCCCTAGTAAGGCAGAATAGTCCCATTCAGTGATGTGAGGAGTTGCTGACATGACCCTGCGTGAACTGCTAGCGAGTTTGCCTCAAGGATTGGTGGCTTTGGAGGCGTTGCCTGACCATCCGGCCTTGGAGGCTGAAGTCAAGGGCCTTTGCACCAATTCCCACGCCTGCCAGGCAGGAGACGTTTTTATTGGAATGCCGGGCACCCGAGTTGATGGGGGCGAGTTTTGGCCGAGTGCGATCGCAGCAGGTGCGATCGCGGCTCTGGTTTCCCCTCAGGCGCTTCAGGCTCGCCCTGTCGCTGCCGAAGACGCCCCTGCCTGCGTGATTCCCATCAGTGACCTGGCCGTTGCCTGTGCCGAGGTCGCTGCTGCCTTCTATGGCTATCCGGCCCGCCGTATGAAGCTGGTTGGGGTGACGGGCACCAATGGCAAGACGACCACAACCCATCTCATTGAGTACCTGCTACAGGCGGGTCAGACGGCTACTGCCCTGTTAGGAACCCTGTACAGCCGTTGGCCGGGCCATCAACGCACAGCTTTGCACACCACCCCGTTTGCTGTTGAACTACAGGCTGATTTGGCAACGGCTCGCGAAGCCGGAGCCGAGGTGACGGTCATGGAGGTGAGTTCCCACGCTCTGGCCCAGAAGCGAGTTTGGGGTTGTCCTTTTGAAGTGGCCGTCTTCACCAACTTGACGCAGGATCACCTGGACTTTCACCGCGACTTAGAAGACTACTTCAGTGCTAAGGCCCTTCTGTTTAGCGGCGACTACCTCCAAGGCCGAGCTGTGGTTAACCACAAAGATCCCTATGGTCGTCGGCTGATTGAGCAACTAGGCTCCGACCGGGTTTGGAGCTACAGCACCGAGAATGATCAGGCTGATCTCTACACGAGCCAACTGCAATACCGGGCAACGGGAGTAAGCGGTCAGCTCCACACGCCGATGGGCACTGTAGCCTTTACCTCGCCTCTGGTCGGTCAGTTTAATCTGGAGAACCTGCTAGCAGCGGTGGGAGCTGCCCTGCACTTAGGCGTTTCGCTCGAAACCATTGTTAATGTCCTGCCCCAATTCCCTGGAGTGCCGGGTCGCATGGAGCGGGTTCAGATCGGCTCTAACCAAGACATCAGCGTGATTGTGGACTACGCCCACACCCCCGATAGCTTGAAGAATTCCTTGGAAGCCGCTCGGCCCTTCATTGAAGGACGAATGATCTGCGTGTTTGGCTGTGGGGGAGATCGCGATCGCACTAAGCGCCCTCAGATGGGTCGCATTGCTTACGAGCTAGCAGATGCTGTGGTCGTCACCTCCGACAATCCCCGGACAGAAGATCCAGAGCGGATTTTGCAAGACATTCTAGAGGGCATCCCGGCTCAGTTGGATGATCACTCTGTAGTGTGCGATCGCGCCCAAGCCATTCGCAGTGCCATTTCTCAGGCCCAACCTGGGGACGGCATCCTGATTGCGGGTAAAGGCCATGAGGATTACCAAATTTTGGGAACTGAAAAGATTCACTTTGATGACCGAGAACAGGCCCGCGAGGCACTAAACCAGCGATATAACAAGTCGGCCTAGGTCTGCTTTTGTTCATCCCTAAAACGGTGGCTATGCTGCTCTGTAGGGGTGATTTCTATAAAATCCCGCAACAATTTCAGCCAAAATCCTAATTCTTGCCGGATACTCTGATCAAACCGTAAGCTGTTCTGCCTAAATTCTGCATTCTGATTGCATCTGCCAGACAAGGGGCTCACGCTCCTTGTCTTTAACTATAGGCTGGCTGCAATTTAATTTAGAAGAATGCCAAAGCCCCTACACCCTTGGTCTCTTGGAGTATCATGCAGTCCTATCGTTATGAAGAGGGATCGCTGCATCAAATTATTCGATCCAGCGCAGCGAATCCCGATGTGGTTCAGGTCAAGCCTAAAGGGCTCAAAGCCATTCTGCAATCGACCGTAGATTTTCTAGAAACTCACCAGATCGCGGCTACCCTATTGGCTAAATTTCCCAAGGGAGCGCTTTGGGAAGAGGATGTTCTTCGCTATTGCCAGACCCTTCGGGGCCGCAGTCGGCTGTACACCTTTACGCGTACCTCTTCTGACGACACCCCTTCAGGCTTGTCTGCTGAAAGGACTGCTGTGCTGCCTTTGGAGAACGGCCATACTTGGCGCGGAGAGTACTTCTTGATCATCCTGTCTAGAAGTTTCTGTGGAGTCATTGCAGCTCATCAAGTTCGATCCCTTTCGGCGATACATCCTCCAGCCCTAGAGGATGACTCAGTCGAATTGAGCGATCCCCTCATTGACCTTCAGGCCAGCCCCCTACCTACTAGCTCCTTTTACCTGGAGGTGTATTGCTCGATCAGCCCAGACCTGGTATCTGATTTGCTGGCTACCCTGCGCCCTACCGTAGAGCAGAGTGCGAATCGCTATCCGGACGCTTCAAATCTGCAGGACTTGGTTACTCATTGGGATCAGTACTGCGCACTGCCCACCGAGGAAACCCAAGATACATCCGTGTTGGATTTGTGGCTGGTCTGGCAGTTCCAGCAACAGGAACACCTGAGGCAGACTATTTCCTCCTATCGGAAGCAAGCGTTAAATGCCTCTAACCTGTCCTCCCAGAACGAGGTTCTGCTGAATACCCTACGGTTAAAAGACAATTTTCTCAATACGGTGGGGCAGGAACTGCGAACTCCCTTGTCCACGATTAAAACAGCGCTCACGTTGCTGGGTTCTCCAACGCTTAAGGGACCTCAGCGGCAACGCTACATGGACATGATCAGTCGGGAATGCGATCGCCAAAGTGCGCTGATTAGTGGCGTACTGGATCTGTTGCAAATGGAGACAAGTTTGGGGCATATCCGTCCTCAGGCCTTACAACTAGCAGATACTGTTCCCCCAATTGTCAGCACCTATCAGCCCCTGGCTGAGGAAAAGGGAATTATGCTGGCGTACACTGTTCCCAATGATTTACCTATGGTGTCCTGCCCTGAGCCTTGGCTGCGCCAAATCGTGATTAACCTGTTAAACAACAGTATTAAATACACGCGGCGGGGCGGGCAGGTTTGGGTCACCGCCCAGCAACAAGAGGACTTTGCCGAGCTTGAGGTGCGGGATTCGGGAGTTGGCATTGCGCCCACTGACCTACCCAATATTTTTGAGCACTTCTACCGGGGTCGAAACTTGCCTGAAGGTGAGACCGAAGGTGCAGGGCTAGGGCTGTCTATTGTTCAGCAACTTCTGACCTACTGTGGAGGCTCGATTGTAGTCAATAGCCAACCGGGCAGCGGTAGCAGCTTTCGGGTTCGATTCCCGCTGCATCAGCGCTAGCCTGTTATCCCCTAGTGGACTGACAAGCCTAAAAGTGTGTATTGCGTAGGCTGGGTTGAGCAAAGCGAAACCCAGCGCTCGCCTGACTTGTCGGGTTTTCCCCTGTGGAAACGCTTCGCGAACGCCAAGGCTCAACCCAACCTACCTCTTTAGCCTTGCTAGTCCACCAGTGTCAAAACTTTAGGCTTTTGCAGGCACTATGGTTCTAGAGAGTGCGGGTTTCTAGCGGGAGATAGACGGTCAAGACCTCGCCCCGTTGAGGTTTTTGCCGCACAATAAGCTTGCCACCCAACGCCTGAAATAGGTTCTTGGTTGCATCTAAATTGAGACTGAGTCCACCCGTTTCTGGCTGAAACATCAGCAACTGACCTACGGAACGGAAGGGGGATACAGATGGTTTTTGGCAGGCTGGAGCCTCAGAAGTTGCTGCCTCAGCTTTTGGCTGAGACTGAAACTGTAGCTTGAGTTGGTGCCCTGCTAGACTCACGACCAGTTTGATGTGGCTGTAGGGAGGCAGGCTGTGAGTGAAGCGATCAATCAACCCAGTCAACACCTGGTTAAGCATCGTTGGATCACTCGTGACCATAGGCATTTGAGACGGTACCTTAACCTCTAGGGTTAAGTTCCGACGTTGGGCCTGCTGCTGCCACAGGGGAATGGAATCTTGGAAGATCTGATTTAGGGAAATGGCCGACAGAGGGGATTTAGGCTGTTTAGTGCCGTCAGTCTCTAGTTCAACTGCTCGGAAGATGAGGTTGAATCGGTCAATTTGCTGAGTGCATTCTCGATCAATTACCTTTAACCGCTTAATCGCATCCTCTGGCATGTCCTTACGCTTGAGAAGAGAGCGGGTAAAGGTGCGAATAGTCGTTAAGGGCGTGCGAATCTCATGAGCCATTGCTTTTAGCAATTCTGCATCCGCACTGCACTGAGTTTGACCGTTAGCGGCAGTCTCCACCGTTCCTTGCAACAAACCAAAGGGCCGAGCAGGTTCGTTCCATCTAGCCTCTAACGGGCTTTCAGAAATCGGTGTTTCTAAATTCAGCAGTTTGACAGCAGAGTCAGGATTGGGCGCAGAAGGTGCCCCAGTCATGGACTGAACCCGCAGTTGATCAATTAGCGAACGGCTAAACTGGGTGACAATCTTGTAATTCGGTGCTTGGGGTGGAAACTGATTTGCGATCGCATCCAAACTCCCTAATAATGGTGGCCGAATTTGAGCAACACGCGATCGCAAACGGTTCCACACCTGAAGTGTGACCTCTGGATCAAAAGAAAACTGGAACTGAAACCCACCCTGGTCCGTCTGTCCTAATACCAAAGACAGGCTAAAGGTTGGGGTCAATACTAGACAAAACCGCTCGGTAGCTAAAGGGTCGCCAGGTGGCAACGGAATGGTTTGCAGTGCTTGTGAGGGGTGTCCGCCACTTCTTTCATCCCCAGGCAGCAGCGGGCGAGCGACCGCCAACAGCCCTTCTAGGGGTTCGGGGATTAACACCCAGGTAGACAGCCGCTGGGCTATTGTCGGATGCCAAATGACTGGCAACGGCCCAGACAATAGCAGTCCGTCCCAATTTGCCAGTCCCCCTGATGCCTCGGGAAACTGCGAGGCTAAACCCATCTGTAAAAGCTGGGTCAGCGCTGCAATGCCAGCCCACCATTCTGCTTCGGCGTGAAGGCGTTGTTGAGACCGATTGGCTACCGTGGGAGCAACGCCAACACTATCTTGACGTACCCGCTGCCCTAGCACCCCATTGTCAGTCTTCTCCCAAGTCAAGCGCCCATCGGCTTGACTCTTGCCCCAGCTCTCTCCAGAACCCAGCTCATCTCCCGCCAACAGTTCAGTGAGGGAGAAATGGTGATTGCCCACAGGTCTACCCGCTTCCAACATGGCACACTCGTTCGCTTAGGACTAGAGTCCTTTGACCCTTGCTGCAATAGATTACAGACTCAAAAGTCTGCTCTATTACGAGCCTACGTCCTAACCAGAAATTGAGCTATGGGTAGAACCGAACGTTTGAGGATAGGGTTCCTCAGCCGAACCAGGAGGATGGGGTAAACAACGTTTCGGTTCGTCCGCTTTGGGTCTGATAGTTTTGCTGAAGCGCATGACTGAGCAGATGCTCAATTCCTTGGTGAATAAGCTGATCAATTTCGCGATGTTGCTCCTGCGAATAGCAGTTGACAGGAGACTCTAGTGAGCAGGCCGATGAGTTATCCATTGACACATAAAGTCCTGGCATGCGGCTCAATACATACGCCGTTAACTTCTGGCGTAAGTCTGGGGAAATAAAGGCTTGTTGATGCGAGTACCAGGGATAAGTTTGGAGAATTGTATTGATTTTCTCTGTCACTACAGGAAGGGCAAGGTTAACAATGGTTTGTGACATTTTAAATCTCCGGATAGGTCAGGCTATAGAGCAGTTCTAAAGAGAAGGTTGAAGGATGATAAGAGTGAACTCGATTGGCCAATGATATTGAGCTGGTAGCATAGGATACACTGAGCCGATCAAAATACACACGAATGAAGTATTGTCAGACTACTTAGAGGAAACAAATTGAGAAAAACTAGAAGGGATCAGCAGAAGCTGGCATCATAACTAGACCAGTCGGTACTAAAAAGGGTTCACGCAAACAATTTGGCAATACCTGAACCAGTGTTAAAAGAAAAGCACACTTAGTTGTTGGGCATCTGGCAGGCTAGTTGACAACTAGCCGAAAGTCATCTATTTATTTCTTTCGTTAATTAAAGAAATCCCTCACCTCAAGGACGCTTTGCCCTATCTAAGTTTTAGGGAAAAACCATTTTTTTGTATCGACAAAAATTCTTATATACGTAAAAGTAAATTTCCTGCAAATCAATTTAATGAACGTCTTTTCATCTGCTCTAATGAACTGTAAAGATTTAAACGGAGTACCTACCTGAAATGGATACTCCCTGTCTGCTGATTTGTCCTGGCTTTCATCGCGTTGAACTGACTCAGCATCTAGTGCAGGGGCTGAAGACACTACCTACCCTGTCGGACCTTTCCTTGCTGATCTATCCGGCTGAGACAATTCCTGGTGCAGCGTTATCAGGGTATGGAATTCGACAATTTCTTCTGACGCAATTGGGCTGGACGACCGCAGATATCAGCCGAGTTCCTCCCCAGCCTGTTTTTTTCCTAGCGTTTAGTGCAGGCTGCGTTGGTGCGATCGCAACTGCTCACCACTGGCATTCCATAGGAGGAACTGTCGGTGCCTTTTTTGCGGTTGATGGTTGGGGAGTGCCCTTAGTCGCTCCATTTCCAGTTCACCGTCTCAGTCACGATCGCTTCACCCACGACACCTCAATTCTCCTGGGGAGCGACCATATCGACTTCTATGCTGACCCTGCCGTTTCCCACCTAGAGCTTTGGAGCCAGTTCAGCCAAGTACAAGGCCAGCAAGTGCCCGGTTGCAAGGTTGAGGGCCGAGAGCAAGCGTCTCCCCTTCACCGTTCACGGTTTTCCGTCCCAGGGGCCGTTACCCAAGAACCAACCCTCTTCTCCCAATCTGTTTCTCTTACCGCAGGTCAGTTCCTTCAGACTCAGGTAGAAAAGGTGCTAGACAGTTTCTCCCAAAATGATTGCTTCTAAAGTAGCCCTTGAGCAAATTTCCCCAGGACAACGAGCAAACCAAACTGATAGAATTGTGCGATTAATTGTTAACGCTGGCTGACATTAACAACCCAGCATGGAGATATTTTCTCCCTTTCAAAGTAGCGAAAGCCATATAAATCAACCTTTTCAGCCGCGTGACCCCACCTGAAAGAGGTGTGGCGACTCATAAATAAGCCATGTCGTCTCTTGATCCCTCTGAAATAATGACCGTAAGAGGGCCCACGAGGATGTCCTATTTCAGGGCATGATGAATAAAAAATAAATATTTTGATGTATTGGTGATC
>DATNQF010000013.1:0-21412 GCA_036702855.1 Trichocoleus sp.
TTTTTGCGACATTTTTGACCAACGGCATCGGGCGAAATAGCGCTTTTTTGGGTACCTGGCGCACGAAGGCCGAAAACTCCTGCCCTAAAAGGTAATGGGTTTTACACTAACTCGCTCTATTTATGGTTAAAATAACCATAATTGGTCGTGGAGTTTAGCATTCATGGAACAGGCACTGCTCATCAACCAAGATGACTACGGCCTATTGACCGACCTATATCAGCTTACGATGGCGGCTTGCTACGTAGGCGAGGGGCTAGATCAGCGGCGGGCTAGCTTTGAACTGTTTACCCGTAAGCTGCCAGAAGACCTCGGCTATCTCATTGCAATGGGGCTGACCCAGGCGTTGGAATACCTGAACCACTTTCGCTTTCCCGAAGCTCACCTTGAAGCACTCCGGGCGACGGGGCTATTTGAACATGCGCCTGAGTCGTTTTGGCAACTCCTTGCTGAGGCTCGCTTTACTGGAGATGTTTGGGCCGTTCCCGAAGGAACCGCTATCTTTGCAAACGAACCGCTCCTGCGGATAGAAGCTCCCCTTTGGCAGGCCCAGATTGCCGAGACCTATCTGCTCAATACGCTCAACTACCAAACGCTAATCGCCACGCGGGCTGCTCGGATGCGGGATGTGGCTGGCCCAGAGGCAGCTCTATTAGAATTTGGCACTCGTCGCGCCTTTAGCCCCCAAGGATCGGTATGGGCAGCACGGGCAGCGCTGGCGGCAGGCTTAAACGCGACCTCAAACGTTCTAGCAGCCATTAAGCTGGGGCGAAAACCGACAGGCACGATGGCCCACGCGTTGGTCATGGCATTGACCGCTGTGGAGGGGAGCGAAGACGAAGCGTTTACGGCTTTCCAACGCTACTTTCCCAAAGCCTCCCTATTAATAGACACCTATGACACGGTGGATGCTGCCAAGCGACTGGCCCAAAAGGTGAAGCGGGGCGAAACCGAGGTGACAGCGGTTCGGATTGATTCAGGCGACTTGGTAAACCTGTCGAAGCAGGTGCGATCGCACCTACCCGACACCAAAATCTTTGCCAGTGGCGATCTCGACGAGTACGAAATTGCCCGCTTCAAGCAAGCAGGAGCCGAAATTGATGGCTATGGCTTGGGCACTCGCCTAGTAACGGGCAAGCCTGTCAATGGCGTGTATAAGCTGGTCGAAATTGACGGTATTCCAGTCATGAAACAGTCCGACAACAAAGCCACTTACCCCGGACGCAAGCAAATTTTCCGGCAGGTGCAGAATGGGCAAGTGGTGAGCGATCGCCTTGGACTGATGGACGAACTTCCTGAAAGCAATGGTTTCGGTCTAGAGCAACCACTCTTACACCTAGTAATGCAGAATGGTCAGGTATTACGAGAACCCATCTCTCTGGATCAGATTGCTCAGACCACGGCGGCATCTGTTGCCAGCCTGCCCAGTGCGGTGCGGCAAATCGAACAACCCGACACGCTAACGGTTGAAATCTCTCAGCCGCTCCAGCGCTTAACCGCAGCAACTCAGCATCGGGTTTCGGCCAACGTTCTCGTTTAGCCTAATGGCGTCTTTGGTAAAGTACCCATGAAAACGATTGCCCTTTTTGGTACCAGTGCCGATCCTCCGCATCAGGGCCACTGCGCTATTCTTTGCTGGCTGGCAACCCGCTTTGATCACGTAGCCGTGTGGACTGCAAACAATCCTTTCAAAGCACATCAGACTGCGTTAGCAGATCGTTTCCGCATGCTGGAGCTGTTGATTGAAGATCTTGATGTGCCGCCAGGGACGGTGCAGCTCCACCCAGAGCTAAGCCACATGCGATCAATCATCAGCATTGAGCGGGCCAAGCAGAAATGGCCCGAGGCTGAATTTACGCTGGTCATTGGGGCCGATCTAGTCCATCAACTGCCCCACTGGTATCAAGCAGCCGACATTTTTGCAGCCGTCAATTTACTGGTGGTGCCTCGCCCTGGCTATCACCTAAGCGAGGAAGATTTGAGCGAACTGCGGCAGCAGGGAGCCAGAGTTGCCATAGCCACGATGCCAAAGCAGTACGATGTGTCTTCCTCTCAGTACCGAGACGACGAAACTGCCGAGTTGCCCCCCGCCGTTAAAGCTTACATTGAGCAAAACCATCTCTACTCATGCCCGGAAGACTCCAGAGAAAAGCTATCAGTGTCCAGGACGATGTAAACCTTGCGGACTTTAAAGTTGGCGTCGATAACGTCATTTTTTCCGTAGATACCGACCAAAATCGGCTGTTGGTACTCCTAGTCATGCGCCAGGATAAACCTTTTGCGGGCTCTTGGAGTTTGCCAGGAACTCTGGTACGCCAAGGCGAATCGCTGGAGGATGCTGCTTATCGGGTACTGTCCGAAAAAATCCGGGTCAACAACCTTTATCTAGAACAGCTCTACACCTTTGGCGGCCCGCACCGCGACCCCCGCGAAGCTAGAGATAGTTATGACACGCGCTATCTTTCGGTCAGCTACTTTGCCCTGGTGCGCTTTGCCGAAGCCGAACTGATTGCCGATGGGGTCAGCGGTATCGCCTGGTACCCACTCAAGCAAGTGCCCAAGTTGGCCTTTGACCACAATGAGATTCTGAACTACGGCTACCGACGGTTAAGAAATAAGTTAGAGTACAGCCCCATCGCTTTTGATGTGTTGCCAGAGGTTTTTACTCTGGGCGACTTGTATCAACTGTATGTCACCGTCCTGAACCCCGATTTCTCTGACTATTCCAATTTCCGTGCGCGCTTGCTGAAGTTAGGCTTTCTCCAAGATACAGGGGTCAAAACCTCGCGGGGTGCTGGTCGTCCGGCCAGTCTCTACCGCTTTAATGCTGCCGCCTTTGAACCCTTGAAGGATAAGCCAATGGTTTTTATCTAAATACGTTAGTTTCCTTTTCTCTCTTCCCTCCTTACTCCCATGAAAATTGCGATCGCACAACTCAATCCCACCATCGGTGATCTGACCGGAAATGCTCAGCAGGTACTAGATGCGGCTCGGCAGGCAGATCAACTGGGAGCCGATTTGCTAGTCACAACGGAGCTAGTGTTGTGCGGCTACCCCCCGCGCGACCTGCTGCTGCGACCCAGCTTTGTTCAGGAGATGCAACACGTTGTCACTCAACTAGCCCAGGACTTGCCCAAGGATTTGGCGGTGCTAGTGGGGCTGGCAATGCCCAATCCTCAAGCGCGGGAGCGGGGCGGCAAAGTGCTTTACAACAGCACGGCCCTGCTGCACCAAGGGGAAATTCGCCAAGTCTTTCATAAGCAACTGCTGCCCACCTATGACGTGTTTGATGAGGCCCGCTACTTTGCCGAAGGGCAGGGAAGTTGTCAGTTTGACCTGCGTGGACGCGGGGGATCTACTGTGCGCTTTGGCGTCACCATTTGCGAAGACCTGTGGAACGACGAAGAGTTTTGGGGGGGTCGCAGCTACCCCCGCAACCCGGTCGCTGACTTGGCAGATTCAGGCGTGGATCTGGTTGTGAACCTGTCGGCTTCGCCCTACTCGTTGAATAAGCAGAAGCTACGGGAATCGATGCTGGGCCACAGTGCTGCTCGCTTCCGCTGCCCCATTCTCTACGCCAACCAGGTTGGGGCCAATGACGATTTGATTTTTGATGGCTCTAGCGTCGCCTTTAACAGCCGAGGTCAGGTAGTTGCCCGTGCCGTTTCCTTTCAGAGCGATCTGATTGTGGTGGACTACGATCCAGACCGCCGTAATCTCAAGCAGGGCAGCATTTCCCCTCAGTTCGACAGCGAAGATGCTGAAATCTGGTCAGCCCTAGTGCTCGGTGTGCGCGACTATGCCCAGAAGTGCGGCTTTTCCAAGGCAGTAATTGGTCTTAGCGGTGGAATTGATTCGGCTTTGGTAGCTGCGATCGCAACGACGGCTCTCGGCTCAGACAACGTACTCGGCGTGCTGATGCCCTCACCCTACAGCTCCGACCATTCCGTCGCCGATGCTCTCGCTTTAGCCAACAACCTGGATATTCGCTCTGAAACCCTGCCCATTGGCGATCTGATGCAAGGCTACGACCGGACGCTAGAGGATCTGTTTGCAGGCACCGAATTTGGTATTGCGGAGGAAAACATTCAGTCTCGCATCCGGGGCAACCTGCTCATGGCAGTCGCCAATAAATTCGGCTATTTGCTGCTCTCTACAGGCAACAAATCTGAAATGGCCGTGGGCTACTGCACCCTTTATGGCGATATGAATGGGGGATTGGCAGTGATTGCAGATGTGCCAAAGACGCGGGTCTACTCGCTGTGTCGCTGGTTGAATGAGGGAGTGGAACGCAGAGGACAAGGGACAGAAGGTTCCTCTCTCCTCCCACCTTCCACCTCTCCCTTAATTCCTTCCAATGTGATCACTAAGCCTCCCAGTGCCGAGCTTAAACCAGGGCAGGTAGATCAGGACTCTTTGCCGCCCTACGAAGTGCTAGACGACATTCTGGAGCGGCTGATTCAACGGCAGGAGTCTTTAGTCGAGATTGTGGAGTCGGGGCACAATCCTAAGGTTGTCGAGAAAGTCTTGCGGCTGGTTTCACGGGCTGAGTTTAAGCGGCGGCAGGCTCCGCCAGTCCTCAAGATTACCGACCGCGCCTTCGGCATGGGCTGGCGAATGCCGATTGCTAGCCGTTGGCTCACGCAGATCCCAGCGCCTAAGCCATCCTTGAGTTCTAGAACTTAGACGGCAACCAGGGAAACGCCCATCAGAATCAGCGCTACTGCTCCCAGGCCAATCATCAGACCTGCTGGCATAAACTTGCCCGTCTTGCGAAAGCGCCCAATGAACACAACCACCAGTGCCGCAGTCACCACCAGACTGAGGGGAATCCCAGCGCCAATGCCTCGGCTCCAAAGGATTCCGCCCAACAGCAGCAGCGCTCCACTGACCAAGCCCGAAATTAGAGACGCTTTGCTCTGGACTTGAAGATAGCCCATGATTCCACCAACAACGGCCAACACACCATATGCGATCGCAGCCAAAGCACCCATTGACGCCACCTACTCAAAATCTGGTTATTGTGTCTAAGCTTATTGTGTTTAAAGACTCGCTCTAATCCTGCCAGCTTTCAGCAGGAATGCACCCCGACAGCGGGGAATTGTTACATACCATCAACAGCTCAACGAACGGTTATGAGTGGACTTGCCTCCCAGGTTGTTGCAGAGGTGCAGCGCTACCGCCAATACATCACATCCCTGTTGCTCTACCGCAGTGTCTTTGATAGCTCGGTTGGGCAGGCGCTGCTAAAGTTGCTCAATGCGATTTGCGGGGGCGACTCCGATAGTTGCTTAAAAGCCTATGCAGAGTGGTTTCAAGCCTTGGCAACCAGTCAACAGAGCTGGCGCTCCCACCTGCTTCAGCAGATTCTTCAGGCTGAGAATCCTTTTAGTCTTCAAGCGCAACAATACAATCCCTTGGAATTGCCCAACGCGCTGATTGCAGCGGCTCGTCAAGATCTCCAGACACTTCAGGCACTCTACGAATTTCCCAGCGATCACCTGAGCCGCTGGGTACAAACCGTTTGCCAACTGCCCAAAGCGCCGATTACTTGGCAGATTAGCGAGCTGCCCTCCTCCCTCAAGTTTCCCAGTCTGGCGGACTGGGGCGAAGGACTCACAGAACTGGCAAATCACTATCATCGTCACGGCACCGGAATTTTTGCCCAGTACCGCGCTTTTCGCTGGCAGCAGGGTGAATTAGTCGGCATCGCAACCCCCGACCCCATTCAATTGGCGCAATTAGCCGCTTACGATGGCCCCAGAGCAGACCTCATCAAAAACACTCAGTTTTTGCTGGCAGGTTACCCTGCTTTGCACGTGCTGCTCTACGGCAGCCGAGGGTCGGGCAAGTCTTCACTCGTGAAAGCGCTGCTGAATGAATATTGCGATCGCGGCTTACGCTTGGTCGAAGTCGCTAAATCAGAGCTGCGAGACCTGCCGCAAATCGTAGATACACTGCGGGCTGTGCCGCTAAAGTTTATTCTCTTCGTCGATGACTTGTCCTTTGAAGAAGACGACGAAGCCTTTAAAGCTCTGAAAGTGGTGTTAGAGGGCAGCGTCACAGCTCGTCCGCAAAACGTGGTGGTTTATGCCACTTCTAACCGTCGTCACCTGGTGCGCGAGTATTTTAGCGAACGTCCTCGCCCTAATGATCAGGACGAAATTCAAGCCTGGGATACCTTGCAGGAGAAGCTATCTTTTAGCGATCGCTTTGGTCTTACCCTCACCTTTGAACCCGCCGACCAAAAGACCTACCTTGCGATCGTTCATCACCTAGCCCAGCAAGCCGGAATCCACCTTGCCGAAGAAGACCTAACCTACCAGGCTTTGCAATGGGCCACCCGTCATAACGGCAGATCAGGACGCACTGCAAGACAATTTATCGATTTTCTCAATGCTGACCTGAAACTATCAACCCAGTAACGGTTTGGCACACCTTAAACAGTCATTGGGCTTGAGTCATTGCAAACCTGTGTAGTTTTGTCGGTTGGTGCCGAGCTTACGCCATTAAATAGCGTATTAAACGTTTAGAGGCGGACCTATGGGTCCGCCTCTAAAGATCGCTCTCTACATAAACAGTTAATTAGAGACTAGAACCGCTCTACTTGTCGCCGATGCCAGGGACGGTGTCTTTAGCCACTTGAGGATAGAGTTCAGCCCAATCCTTTACAGCATCAGCAGACTCTTCACCAATGCGCTTAGCGCGCTCGCCGGGGTCGCCTTTCACTTGACGAGCTTCCTTCTTCCACTCGCGAGTGGTTTTGGGTCGATTTGAGTCATCTTGGTGAACAATTTTGTCAATTTTCTTGATGGTGTTTTTGCCCACAGGCTCAGAACCAACGCTTGTGCTCAAGAAAATAAATCCAACCAGCACTACGGATAAAAATTGCTTGACTTGAAGCGTCTTAAGCAGTGAGCTAACACGAGCAAATGCGCCAGTGATTAAAGTCATCATAGATAGGCTCCACGGGTTTCTTTTTTAGATACCAAATTTCAGTTTTTTAAACAAGGCTTTAAAGATTACTTCAGCCTTTTAGGGCATTCATAATCGGCTTTGATCAAGGTTTTTATGGGATTGAGTTGTTTAGAAACTCTCAACGCTTACCAGAATAACGATAGCGGGTAAGCTCTACCTCTAACAGAAGGGATAAGTTTTTGGAGGCGAGAAAGGGCAAATCCCCTCCTCTCGGTAGTAGAGATGCGCCTTTTTAAGTACTGGCTTTCAGCCCGTGGGTTATTACCTTATCAAAGAATAAAGGGGGCACCTCTTTAACTAAGAAGTGCCCCCTTTCAAACTAGCTCAGCGGCCCGATGCCTTCAGGTCAGCCGAGTGATTAGCCAAGGTTAACCTTAACAACCTTGTTGCGTTCCTCTTCCATCTTTGGGAGATGGAGCGTCAAAACGCCATCCTTGTACTCAGCCCCAACTTGTGTGTTTTGAATACGGCTGGGAAGAGGAATCACCCTTTGGAAGCGACCATAGCGGAATTCGCTACGGGTTACGCCATCCTTCTCAGTCTTGGTTTCAGACTTGCGCTCACCGCTAATGGCAACCGAGTCAGCCGTCACCTGAACATCAATGTCTTCAGGTGACATTCCTGGAATTTCAACTTTCAGGTCAATGGCCTCCTCTGTCTCGCTCAGTTCAGCGGCAGGCATAAAGTGACCGTTAGCAAGGTGGCCGTAGGTTTCAGGAACAAAACGATCGAATAGACGGTTCATTTCTTTTTGCAGTCCATCGATCTCACGGAACGGTTCCCAACGAACGAGTGCCATAATAAATAGCCTCCCTTTCTTGTCAATCTAAGGTGTGTCAAGTTTGAGAGTATTTAGGGTCTTACTCCGGCTAGAAGAATGCCCTAAAACAATGTTTTAGTAAGAGATCCTAAAGGCTTAAAGTCTTCTTTTCTCTCTCGCATGAATTCAGAATAACAAGTTGATTTAAGTGAGGAATTTCGGTTTTCTGCCGTTTCCCAATCAAGATTTCCGAACATCCTTAAGGTTCGGAAAACCGAACTACTTTCTATCATTAAATGCTGAACTCAACACCCTGTTGCCCTAAAAGGCTGTTTGAGAAGCGCCATCGCTGACTGGGATGCCCCTAATCCCCCTTAAAAAGGGGGGCAGGGGGAATCTCCACAAGCTAAGTGTGTTGAAAAGGACTTTGCAAACATCCTATAAAAGCAGGCAGAACAATATGTCTTAATTCGACATGTTTATGTGACAGATACCCTCGTTTTTGTGAGGTTATGTAAATCTGCGTCTTTACTGCATAAAGAGTTAGTCCACAATGACCCTACAGAGGAATGATCCCTAATTCTTTATGGAGTCAATCTATGGCTTCCTTCTTCAAGCTAACGCCGACAGAAGCCGATACACAGACCAAGATCTTAGATGCAGCCCTGCGCCTCTTTTCTCAGCGGGGGTACGGGGGAACAACAACACGAGACTTGGCTCAGGCAGCAGGCGTTGCAGAGGGAACCCTGTTTCGGCATTTTGAGAACAAAAAAGCCATTTTGGTTGAAGTGGCTACTCAGGGCTGGGTAGAACTTCTGACGGATCTCCTCACCGAGCTCAGCGAAATGGGCAGCTACAAGGCCATTGGTCAGGTGATGCGGCGGCGAATGCTAAACCTGCGCAAGAACACAGACATGATGCGGGTTTGCTTTATGGAAGCTCAGTTTCATCCTGAGCTGCGAGAGCAAATTCAGACTCAAGTCATTGGCAAGATGACTGATGTTGCCGAAGCTTTTTTTCAAACGGCAATGGACAAGGGCATCTATCGCCCCATGAACCCACGGGTGGTTGCTCAAATCTTTCTAGGAATGTTTACCGTAGCAGGCTTTAGTCAAGCTACATTGGGCGACACTGCTGGATCAATGCAGGCAATGCAAGAACTGGCAGAAGGGTTGACCGACATTTTTCTAAACGGGGTCTTGGTCAAAGAGAGCTAGATTCTCTCAGGCAGGTTTTGTTTTACGCCCGAAGCAGTACTTCTATCCTCCTTTAACGTGAATCAGTTGGCTTGGGTCGTCTGGGTTAATGTCATAGGCAGATCCAAAGCCAACCACAAAGCGCCCGCCATAGGGGGTGAGTTTAAAAATTTGGAAGTCAGCCAACTGGCGAAACATTTGGATGATGTTGCCAAAGCGATCTTCAAATAGATCAGCGATGCGATCGCACTCCGCGCTTCCCGCTTCTAGTGATTGAGCATTGCAATCGTAAGTCAACCGCCGCCGAGCAAAGATTTGTGGGGTTTCGCTCTCGTCGTCGATCAACAGCACGCTGACTTTACCCGTGGTGTGCAAATTTTGAGTATGCGCCGAAAGGCCACTAACATAGACATAGAAACTACGCGCTTCGTCCATTACAAAGGGCGTGTAGCTGGCGTTGGGTGTGCCATCAGGGTTTACAGTACTCAGCATCAGGCTTTGCTTTTGGGCGGGAAAAGCCTGGTAGGCGGCAAGAACCTCTTCAAATTGCGGCATGGGGATTTCAGCAACGTTACGGGTATGTTAAGCAATGAACTCTATTAAACGTAGAGTTCAGCTAAAGTAGCGTAAAGTCCCAGTAAATTTAACCCTTCTCCCCTCCTCTCCCTTCATGACATTTGCGTCTGGTTCCGGATCTTCGTCTGCGACGGCTGTGTCTCTTCCCTCCGATTCTGACTGGCAAAAGCTCAAACAGCGAGAAGTTCTCCTAACGGGAGAAAAGGGGCAGTATGCGGTTACGGCACTGGTTTGTGTCAGGCACGAAGTTGCCTGGTCTACCCTGACCGACTACAACAATTTCTATCGCTTCTTGCCTACGGTTGCCGCCAGTCGTGTGGTTGAAACTGATGGCTCTCGCAGCGTTGTTGAGCAGATAGACCGTCGTCGTGTCCTGATGACAACCATTGAATCTACCGTTCGCACAGAAAATTTGGAGATAGACGAACGGCAAATTAGCTTTCGATTGATTGAAGGCAATCTCAAATATATGTACGGTCACTGGCGATTGGACCCGGTGGATTGGGTGCCCAATTTGTCAGATAGTCTACTAATTTCCCAATGGGTCAGAGCAGAGGCCGATTTTGGCCCTTTTAAAAAATTGTTTTATACCCTATTTGAAGCCAGCTTAATTGAAACAATGGCAGCAATTCGCGACGAGATGGAACGGCGCTCAGCGGCTTAACCCTACTGCCCAAGAGAGTTGTCAGGCAAATCTGACCTCGCTAAAGTAGGCTTCATACTCAATCCTAAGGGACGCTATGTGTGGACGCTACAGCCAGAGTCAGACGGGAGAAGCTGTTGCAGAAGCGTTTCATCTACCCTCCCCGCCTAGTCTTGAGCCTCGGTACAACATTGCCCCAACTCAGCCCGTATCAGCTATCCTGGCGACTTCTGAGAAGCCAGAGCCGCAACATCACCTGCTGCGGTGGGGGCTAATTCCCGGCTGGTCCAAAGACCCTACCATTGGCAACCGCTTAATCAATGCCCGCGCCGAAACTGTTGCCGAAAAGCCCTCCTTTCGCAATGCGTTCAAGCGGCGACGCTGCCTAATTGTGGCCGATGGATTCTACGAGTGGAAGACGGATCCAGACAGCAAAGCTAAGCAGCCATACTATTTCCAGTTGCAGGAGCACGATCTCTTTGCTTTTGCTGGGCTGTGGGAGCAGTGGACTGACCCTCAAAGTGGGGGTGAGCTAGAAACCTGCACCATTTTGACCACGGCTGCAAATACAGTGCTAGAGCCAATTCACGATCGCATGCCCGTTATCCTGCCTCCAGAGCACTATGAGGCCTGGCTTGACCCTGATTTTTACGATGCCAAAGTGCTACAAGCGCTGTTGCAACCTTACAACCCTGATGCAATGCAAAGCTACGCCGTGAGCAAAGCGGTCAACAGTCCTAAAAATGACTCCCCTGCCTGTCTAGATCCTGTCAGTTAGGTCCAACAATTTAAACGACCAACGCTTTTTTCAGAGCAACAATACGCAGGCGGCGGTAATCGGCCATCCATTGACCATCGCGGTACAGTGAGGGCCGCAACCACTCCTCGACTGCTCGGATCGTTTCTGCCTGTTGATCGGGTGTCAAGTCAGCTAAGAACCGTCCGGCAAACATCGCAACCCAATTGGCTAACCCGTCCTCGCCCTCGAGCGGTGTAGGTCGATCAAATAAGGCGGCAAAGCTGACCTCAAACCCTTGTCTTTCTAACAGTGCAGCATGTTCGCCAACGCTGGGAAAGTACCAAGGGGCTGCCGTCGGCGCTCCGTAACCCAAGTTACTACGGGCGATGTGAATGCCATCTAGCAAGGATTGCACACAGCCTTTACCGCCGAATTCAGCGATCAAGCGTCCTCCTGCTTTCAAGGCTTGCCAAAGGGCAGCCGTCACCTGGTTCTGCTCCGGAATCCAGTGCAACACTGCGTTAGAAAAGACAGCATCAACCGGAGCTTCCAACTCAAAGTTTCGGGCATCGGCTACCTGAAATTGCAGATCGGGAAAGTTTTTCTGCGCTTGGACAATCATCTCAGGATCGGCATCTATCCCCATCACGGTTGCCCCCCGAGTTGCGATCGCATGAGTCAACTGCCCAGTTCCACAGCCCAAGTCCAAAATTCGCTCTCCCGCCTTAGGATTGAGCAAATCTAGCAAGGCTTCTCCATATTGCCAAACAAAGCTGTGGCTGTCTTGATAGAGGTCGGTATTCCAGGTTTGGTTAAGCTGCTGTTCCATCAGCATTGGCTCCAGAGAAGAATGGGGCATTATAGAGGAACAACCCACCTTAGTAGGGGTGTTTATATGTATTCTGCCGACGAGATTGTCAAAACGGCCCAAGAAATTCGGCCTTATCTGCCCAAACTGCTCGATGCCCCCAGCGCTCAGCAGGTAGACAGTCAGCTGGCTCAGTTGTTGGTGCGATCGCAAGACGCCCCCGCGACCCAACAAATTGTTGAACTTTTGACCCAACGCGAACCCACACGCGAATGGATGCGGCTTTCCCTCGACGAGCATTACTCTGTCGAGACGATCTTCAAAACCCTCCGAACCTATCACCCGCTCTCTGGCAGCGACAACTCGATCGAAAGCCCCCGCTATATCTGCACAGTGGCCAGCTGTCACCAAGAGTGGTACCGCCGCGACCACGCAGCCGCAATTCCCCGCTGCCCCATTCACGATGTGCAAATGGTTCGGGACAGTAAAGCCCATTAGCAGTCGATAACGGCTAGGTCACAAAGTTGGGTAAGTTGGTAGAGAGGTTATCCAACACACCGAACTTTGACGGAGGGCAACTATGCCACAACCAACGCGACTTGTGGGGCTGATGCCTGCCGCCGGTCAAGGCACCCGCATTTCTCCACTGCCAATGAGCAAAGAACTCTTTCCCATTGGCTTTCGGTCCGTTGAAAATGGCTCGGACCTACGCCCAAAGGTTAGCTGTCATTACCTGCTCGAAAAAATGCGGTGGGCAGGGGTCACCGAAGCAATGGTTATTCTACGGCCTGGGAAATGGGACATTCCCGCCTATCTCGGCGATGGATCCTCATTAGGCATGCGGCTAGCCTATCTTACGGTTCACGTGCCCTTTGGCGTTCCCTTTAGCTTGAATCAGGCTTACCCTTTTGTCCGAGATGCAATTGTCGTCATGGGCTTTCCCGACATTCTGTTTCAGCCAGACGATGCTTTTGCTAAACTCTTGCATCGACTTTCGAGCAGCGAAGCTGATGTCGTCTTGGGCCTTTTTCCCACTGATCAACCTCAAAAGGTAGGGCTAGTCGAGTTTGATACCGCTGGACGAGTCTCAGGCATTTTTGAGAAATCTCAATTGACCCATTTGAAATATATGTGGGCAATCGCAGTTTGGCAGCCCAGCTTCACTGAATTTCTGCACCAGTTTGTCGAAACCCACCTGCATACACTCATCGGCAATCGTGATCCTCAAAGCCTTAAAGAGCTGCCTGTGTACCAAGAAACGCCCATTGGAGACGTTATTCACTCTGCTATTAAGGCCGGGTTTAAGGTTGAAGCAGAAGTCTTTGAAACCGGACACTATTTAGATATTGGCACTCCCGAAAATTTAGTCAAAGCAGTTTATCACTATGGCAACCCTGCCTAGAAGTAAACGTATTATCGAGGTAACTCCCCCAAAAATTGTGTTCCTTATCAATAAAAAGCAAGCCATGTTCGAGAAGTATGAAGTTAGTTTAAGAGCCAACCACTTTTCTGTCTCAAGGCTGAAGAACAGTTTCAGAAAACCCCCTACTCTAAGCGTAGTTTCCAACTCTATGTGAGCCGTTTCAGCTATGAGACCACTTGTAGGGCGAGTGCTTATCGCTATCTTCATGATCCTTGGCATTGGACTGGTTTTAACCCTGCTAAACGTGTTTGCTCACCTTGATTCGACCGATGTTATTGCTCTGACCTTTTAGTCAGCGGCATCAAATTTTATAGAAATCCTGATATCGAACTTACCCTTCTATCTCTGCTCTAGTGGACTGGCAAGGGGGATTGCTTCGCAAGCTCGCAATGACACAGACTTAATGCCTCTTTTAGCCGTGCCAGTCCATAGCTAGATTATTGCAACTGAGGTTGATCCCTTTTGAGAAGGGTGTGGGGTTCTAGCAAAAGACCCCACGCTTTGCTGTAAGGATGCACCCGATCTGTGGGTTCACCGTTAGTGACCACCTGACGTCCCTCATTGAACCACTGAAAAATTGATCCCTCTAAGTTGTAGACCTGAGTGAATCCCGCCGCTTGAAGCTGGGCAGCCAGACGAGCTGATCGGTAGCCAATGGAGCAATAGGTCACCAATGGGCTATCAGGAGTCAGGCCTGCCTTGAGGACCTCTTCCACTGTCGAGATGGCCTGCGCTTGGGGCAGATGACTGACAGCAAACTCCTCGGCTCGCCGCACATCCAACAAGACTGGCTGGGGTCTATTTTTTTGCCGCAGCCAATCTGCCAATTCCTGAGTTGAGATTGGCTCAGCTGTGGGAAACTGCTTGCGAATCTTGGCCTTAAGGTATCTCCAGACCAACGCACGCCAAGGATGCGTTAAAGTTCTCAATAACAAGGGTTTGATGGACGCAATCATTGAGAATCTGCCTCTAGAGGCAGCGCGTATATCCTACCCAATATCGACCAATTTAAGTTGAATAAATAGACCGAAATGATAGATGTTTCGCTTTGGGATACGCTGCTACGAACCTATGTTAATGACCGGGGACAAGTTGATTATCAGCGCTGGAAGGCTGAAGCCACAGAGGTACTAGATACCTGGCTAGCATCTTTAGCACCGTTATATTTAGAGAATTTAAGCCAGGCGGAAGCGCTGGCCCTGTTGTTGAATCTTTATAATGCGTTGACCATTCAACAGGTTCTACGCCAGTATCCCATCGCGTCTATTCGTCCCAAAATTTTAGGCGTTTCAAATTGGTTAGCGTTCTTGAGATTTTTCACCAAATCTGTTTATCAGGTCAATGAGAAATCGGTTAGCCTTAATGGGATTGAGCACGGCATCTTGCGCAAACAGTTTGTAGAACCTCGCATTCATTTTGCTTTGGTTTGCGCGTCTATTGGTTGCCCTCTTTTGCGGCCTCAAGCCTACCGATTAGAAACGGTATACGACAAGCTCGAAGAAGATGCACAACGCTTTATCCAAAACCCCAACAAGGTGCATTACGACGCAACAAGCAACGTTCTCTACTGTAGCCGAATTTTTAAGTGGTACGGCAAAGATTTTCTCAAAGTTGCTCCTTCGGTTCCTGCCTATATTGGCAACTATCTTGCTCCTAACACGCCTCTAGATAAATCTGCAAGCATTCAGTATTTGCCCTACGACTGGAGCTTGAATCAGACGCATTGAAAAGTCTATTTTCGCCAAGGCCAGCGAGTGCCCATTTCAGTGGCCGCTGAAACTACCAGATAAAGCACCAAGACAGCAACCCCTATCAGGAAGGGAACAAGATCATCAGGCATTGCTTAACCCATTTCGCGAGAATTTTATATCGTTTTGGGTGTTGACTGGAACGGCGTCTCCCGATAGTCTCGAAGAGCACAATTTTAGTTAAGCTAGTTCCCAATCTTAATCATGAAACAACGCAAACCGATTGAGCTTTTCTTGGCTGTAGGTCTAGCAGCAACACTGGGAGCTTGTGGTGGCCCTGCAAATGAAGCTGAGGAAGCTCCTGCGACTGATCAAGCTGCCCCCACTGAAGTAACCCCTAATGAGCCTGAGGGAGGCGAAGATGGAGCTGAGGACGAAAGCACACCTGCTGACCCCGCAAGCACTCCTACTGAGTCTGAGGGTGGTGAAGGCGGCGAAGGTGGTGAAGGTGGCGAGGGCGGCGAAGGTTAAGCCGTAAACGCTACACCCTTGAAGGCCAGGGCGATCTATACATTTGCCCTGGCAGATCCTAGCCTGACAGGTGTACTACACGGTAACTCGCACGAGCTGAGAGCAATGCTCTTCTAAAATAGCTTCTACCGTTTGAGGAGTGACGTGAGTCAAGGTTTCTTTAGTGGGCGAAATGCGAATAGCTGGCCCTTTCTTACATTCCTTCAAACAACCAGTCGATTCGAGACGAACATTTTCTAAAGCAGGGTTAGTTGCGATCGCAGTTTCAATCTGGTCATAGATCTCGCGACTGCCTCGCTTGCAACAGCTTCCCTTCCGACAGACCTGCACACAAAATTCTGGTTCACGCGTTTTAGTAGAGTGAGCATGAACCCGGCGAGAAGCCTCCAGCGTTTCAGAAACAGGCTCTAGGGAATTGAGTCCTTTGGGAGTAAGGGGAATAACGTTGAGGGCAACCCAATCCTCTTTTTTAGGGCTTACCCAAACTCGCACAATGCCGCCTTGTTCTAACTCACGGGCAAGCATGGGTCTAAGATATTTGGGCAGCTTGATCGAATACTCCCGATCTACGGTTTGCAGACAAATCCCCTTCAACTTGCCCTTAGACGATCTCAATTCGCGAACGAATTGACCCTCTAGAACACGAAACTGAGGTTCTGCGTCACCTATTGCGATCATTTTTTATCTCCTAACTAAATAGATGTACAAAAATCGGACTTGAATCGCGCTTAACACTGCTTCCAGCACCGTTCAAGCCGCTCTGCGGAGGCTTGACGAGAAGCTTTAAATTGTTGAATAACACTCCAGACTTGAACCGCTGCTGCTGCTGTGTTCACCTGGACTTGCAGAGGCTGACCGCTGGTTAACTTACAAGGAATAGATAATTGTTGTAGCCGCTCATAAATTCCCCAAGAATCAATTCGATCTACTTGAAGAACAGCGCTGAGTTGGTCGTTGGGGTCTACGAATTGCATATTCTTAAGGGGGCTTTAAAACAGAGTTGAAAGAGGGAGTTAACGGCAGCTACTTGCGTAAGAATTTATAGATAAAGCGTTGGATGCAGGTCTGGGGGATGCATACGGGATGTATACGTCTGCATCCCCTGGGATGGCTCAAGCTACAGTTCGGCAATTAGTTGTTAACAGTAGCCACAAAAGCCAAGGTCAAGCTGTCCTTAGCTAGGAAATGACTAGCGTGAATCGCCCGATCTTCCGTCGCTAAAAGAATGGTTTCGTACAGATAACGAGTGGCCCTGTCGCCTAAACTTTCAGCCTGAGCAGCCAATCGCCGCAAAACTTCAATTACCGCTTGCTCGGCTGCCATGTCGTGCTCCAGCATTTGGCGACAGTTGAAAACACCATCGGGTTCAGATTCAAAGCAGCACAGCTCAGCCAAACGACTGAAACTTGCGACCGGCACACCGCCTAATCCGTTGAGCCGTTCACCCAAAGCATGTACGTGGTCACGGACAGCCCCAGCGCTTTCATTGAACCAATCGTGAATCATGTAGAATTCACTGCCTTCAGTCACAAAATGATGTTTTTGGTACTGAATGTACAGAGCTTGAAAACTAGCTAAGGCAATGTTCATTCCTTCGCACACTGCCGAGGTGACAGAGTGCTCCAGCAGAACCGGGTTGTCCTTAACTTCTCCCCAGGCTTGAGTTGGAATTTGAGTGATAGTCATATCAATCTCCAATACTTATTGCGGAGTGCGAATAATCCTACTCGCGCCAATAAGGATAGCGACAAGGAAGCTAGGCAGAAGCGAGCCAAGGGATTTCGTTGCAGAATGACCGTGTCTCCCAACTGAAAATTAGGAATGATTCTACAAATCGGAACTGGCAGTTAACTCAGAGTAATTGCTGTAAGCCTTGACCTTCGCTTATGCAAAACTCAAAGCGCTTTACAGGGAATTCAGAAGCTACCACTTCAGCGACATGAAAACCTTTGCTGTAGTTTCTTGTTTTTAAGGATACCCCAGAAGCCCAGCTTATTGCAATAGCATGTCAATAAAGTTGCAATGAATTATCAATAAGGGGATCGTCTTTACTCCTTGCTGTAGCTTGGGGCTGTCTACAGCAAGCTCTACTAGAGCTGAGTTCGCCTTCCTACTGAGGAAACTGAGGAATATGACGGAATTGGAAAACTCTGCTTACCCTCAAATTTCGTGAAACCGGGATATTCACAAGCTTGCCCAAAAGACATAAGTTCCTGACAATGGGTCTAACCCTTCAATATCCCCCGCTGCTACGCTGTTGCGTTTCTTTTTATAGCCCGTCTATTCTAGGCTTCTCTAATCTGTCTAAGGCTAGCTGGGCAAGGGTTCTAAGGCATTTTGAAGGTGCTAGGAAAGCCTTGTAGCAGTAAAGTATTGATCCTGCTAACTGGTAAGTGTTGCGGTTAATCAATTCTTTTTGGAGTTTAAATTCATCGCTAGTGCAAGGGTATTCCGGCCATTGTGTCCTACACTGCACCCATAGAGTTGGATAAAGCAGGAAGGAAGAGGAGTAACGGTCATGAATGCTGCGGCCCTCTGGCAACGCTATCAGGATTGGCTCTATTACAACGAAGGTCTAGGTTTCTATCTAGACGTGAGCCGCATGCGATTTGACGAAGGTTTCGTCGAACAAATGAAGCCTCGATTCCAGAAGGCTTTTGAGGATATGGCGGCTTTGGAGGGGGGTGCGATCGCAAACCCCGATGAAGGCCGCATGGTGGGTCACTATTGGCTACGAGACCCAGACCTAGCCCCTACCCCAGAGCTTCGAGAAGAAATCATCAACACCTTAGTTGACATTGAACAGTTTGCCAGCCAAGTGCGTACGGGAGTGCTCTATCCCCCTGGTAAAGAACGGTTCACGGATGTTCTCTCGATTGGTATTGGCGGGTCTGCCCTAGGTCCCCAATTTGTGGCTCAGGCGTTGGGTCCTGATTTTCCGCCTTTAGACATTCATTTTATTGACAACACTGATCCTGAAGGCATCGATCGCATTCTGGCTCGGCTTGAAGATCGACTAGCAACGACCCTAGTCATTGTCATTTCTAAGTCTGGTGGCACTCCCGAAACTCGCAACGGCATGATCGAAGTCCGTCAGCAATTTGACCAACGAGGACTGCATTTCCCTCGCCACGCAGTTGCGATCACGGGCGTTGATAGCAAGCTAGACCAGCAGGCTAAAAGCGAAGGTTGGCTAGCGACCTTCCCCATGCATGACTGGGTAGGGGGCCGTACCTCTGAGCTGTCAGCCGTGGGACTTTTGCCCGCGGCCCTGCAAGGCATCGATATCCGCTCTATTCTGGGCGGTGCGAAAGAAATGGACGCAGCAACCCGCGTTCCTGACTTACACAAGAATCCGGCGGCCCTACTGGCTCTGGCCTGGTACTACGCAGGTAACGGCAAGGGTGAGAAAGACATGGTCATTCTCCCCTACAAAGACAGTCTGCTGCTGTTTAGCCGTTATCTACAGCAGCTTGTGATGGAGTCACTGGGTAAAGAGAAAGACCTCGATGGCAACGTGGTCTATCAGGGTATTGCCGTGTATGGCAACAAGGGCAGCACCGACCAGCACGCTTATGTTCAGCAGCTGCGGGAAGGGGTACCCACTTTCTTTGTCACCTTCATTGAAGTGCTCAAAGATCGAGATGGAAGCTCGGTTGAGGTTGAGCCTGAGGTGACCTCAGGAGATTATCTGTCTGGGCTGCTGCAAGGCACCCGTCAGGCACTTTTTGAGAACTATCGGGATTCCATTACAGTCACTATCCCCGATGTAAATGCTCATACCATCGGAGCCTTGATTGCCCTCTATGAGCGGGCAGTCGGATTCTATGCTTCCTTGGTCAATATCAACGCCTATCACCAGCCCGGCGTTGAGGCGGGCAAAAAAGCAGCCGCTAGCATCCTTAAGCTGCAAACTGAAGTGGTTAAAGTGGTTCAAGAGAGTGGTCAACCCCTCTCACTGACTGACTTAGCCTCAAAAGTTGGAGCCTCTGACGATATCGAGACCATTTACAAAATCGTCCGGCATCTTAATGCCAATCGGCGTAGCCTCTGCGTTCTAGGCGATCCGGGCTACCCCAGCGAGATCAAAGTGACGGCTTTGTCGTAATGTTTCTCGTGAATTAGTCTAAACGGGGCTGTGAACATTGATAGCAGCCGCAACTTGAAACCCCAGGCAAGCTTGCCTGGGGTTTCAAGTTGCGATCGCAGCTTCTCAGCATATTCCCTCATCCCTGCTCGTCTAGAGTGTTCTTCCCTGTGAAGTGGCTCGGCAAAACACCAGTTTATACTTAATCTATTTTTAAGCATTCAAAAGAAGCTTCGCATTTCTGCGGATTTACTGTGAAGTTTGGGTTAAGGTTCCCAGAGATTACAGGGGTTGCCCTCTGTATCGCTCAAAATAATCTGTATCAAAAACAACCAGTCAGGTGGGCAATGGTCAGCTTTCAACTCTGAGGTGGCCTATGTGTTCATCTCCCCATCTTCCCCAAACTGGTTATGTATAGAGCGTCTCAATGTCTGTATCACATCGCGTCTTTGTTTCCTTCTCTGCACTCTCCATAGGAATTCACGTAAGGGTTGATTATTTTAGGGGTATTCATACTTATTGCGGTACAGGGCAATACCAAGGAGTACAGGGTTAATACTTACCTCTTAGCGCCCCTACCAAGGCTTTAAAGCTATTTCAACACCGCTCAGGTTAGCTGGCTACTCCAGTTGAACTTATCACCGTTGCTAATAGGTATCTGCTAGGAGAAGTGCGATCGCACCTTCTCTACTACTTCATGTGATGTACTCCACGTCATGTGCCCATTTATCAATCAGGCCCATCTAGCGAGTCCGAATTGGACAAGATCAAAGACCGTTCATGTAGCGGCTGCCGCTTCCGGCTTGAGCAGCCTAAACCAACTCATGCCTCCTACTGCTCCCAGCCCCACGCTGTCCTTCAAATACTAAGCACCAACCTCCATTTTCACTTAGGGAAAAAACTTTATGACTAGCCTAAACGAAGCTATTTTGACCGACTCTATGCTTTTGGCTCAGCAGCAGCTTCAAAGCTTTGCTCAAAGCGAAAACTTCTGGTCAATCTTCGAAAGCGTTTTTGGCACAGCATACGATCGCGCTCAAGCCGAAGCAATTCAGCTAGCGTGGCAAACTGGCGACTTTTCCCTATTGCCCGAGATCCAAGTATTAGACAGTGCTTCCATGCCAGGAATACTAGGAGGCTTCTCGGCAGAAACAGGCAAAATCTACATCAACGCTGATTTCCTGGCAACAGCCACAACAGATCAGATTGCTGCGGTACTTCTAGAGGAGATCGGTCACTCACTAGATAGCCGAATTAACACCACTGATACCTTGGGTGATGAAGGCGAGTTGTTTGCCAACCGCGTGTTAGGAGTAGCCCTGACAGATAGTGAACTACTCAGAATTCAAACAGAAAACGACGGTGGAGTGATTTCTGTTGATGACAATTCAGTCACCATTGAAACAGCCACCACAAATCAGTTTCGGGTTAATTCGACCTCTAGTATCGGTAACTATCAAGCCTATTCCTCTGTAGCCGCTTTGTCGAATGGGGGTTTTGTCGTCACTTGGTCGTCCTCGGAACAGGATGGTAGTGGATTGGGCATCTATGGGCAACGCTACAATGCCGCCGGAAACACCCTAGGCAACGAGTTTCGCATTAACACCACCACCTTAAATACCCAACAGTCTTCTTCGGTTACGGCTTTGTCAGATGGGGGCTTTGTCGTCACCTGGTTGTCCTTTGGGCAGGATGGCAGTGGATGGGGCATCTATGGGCAACGTTACAACGCTGCCGGAAATCCCGTCGTAGGCAGCAGCGAGTTTCGCATTAACACCACCACCGCTAGTGACCAAATATATTCTTCGGTTACGGCTTTGTCAGATGGGGGCTTTGTCGTCACCTGGTCGTCCTTCGGGCAGGATGGCAGTGGATGGGGCATCTATGGGCAACGTTACAACGCTGCCGGAAATCCCGTCGTAGGCAGCAGCGAGTTTCGCATTAACACCACCACCGCTAGTGACCAAATATATTCTTCGGTTA
>DATNQF010000083.1:0-6022 GCA_036702855.1 Trichocoleus sp.
AACGTTCTCTTGGCTATGATTCATGAAGACAGCCTGCTGGAGGCAGCTCAGGTAGAACTCCCTTCATTGGAAGCATAACTTTGCCGTATCAAACTAGAAGCATAAGCTTGCCATAGCGGCAAAGTTATCGTTCCACTGACACTTTTTGCTAATTCTTCTACCTTGCCCTTGGTCGCACGAACCCTAGTTTTACCCCTTGATGGTCGTCCATAGGTCTTGAGAAAGGCGACTAGCGGTTCGGCAGCCGTTGGGTCTACCTTGATATCGGATATTAAATCATTAATAGCTTTGTGGACACGTAACCAACAGGGACTTGTGCTAGGTGTTGGTAGTCGCGATTCGAGCTTGGGGACACCTGATGGATAGGGTTCACTAGGTCGTGCTACACATAAATAAGCATCCTGAAGGGCACCGGGAAGATGGGGGTCCCATTCCCGGAGTACATGCTGAGAGCGATGGAAGTCGATTAGGGTTTCCGGGAAGCCAGCAAGAAGATACCCAACGACCTTAGTTATTTGCGATCGCCTTAATAAATCCAGATACTCGAAGGGAGTTGATACGCTGGTGCCTCCGTAGGGTTCAAGACCGTTCCTACGCCAAAGATTTTTCATCGCCTCCGACTGGGTAGGGTTTGTGAACTTCCGTGAGTTCATTTCCTCGATCATCGTCCGAACCATGCGGAAGTAGGTAGCGGCGTTCGTCGGTGGTGCCTCACCAATCCTGACGTACCCCGTCTGCAAGGCTTCAAGTGTTTTGGTATCGAGCCATAAAGTCAGGTCATCCGGGGGAGGTGTCTTGTCAGGTTCAGTGGCTTTGATCAGGAACTGAGCCGTCTTGAGAGAACCCCGCCCAACGTCCATCAGGAACAAGCGGTGCGCCGGACAGGTTGTGACAAAAGCCATGCGCCAGTGCAGCCTGAAGTAGGGTTGGCTGTCATGAGTCAAGCACTTAGGACAGGCGTGGAGATGCTCCTTGTTCTCCCACGGTTGCCAGGGTATGAGTGTACTCTTCTGCTTCTTTGATTTTCGGATTCTGGGATAGCTGGGACTGAGCTTCTTTGGCAGCAGCACCCGGAACTGTGTTACATAATCATGAGCGAAGTCTAATGCTGTCGAGTCGAGTGTATCGACCACGAGCGGCACGTAGCTTTGTAGCGTCATCGCCCTGATTCGGACTTTTGGAATGCCTGTTCGCGCCGACAATTCGGTAACAAGGTCATCGGGTGGGGAAAAGTCCAAGGCATAGGCGTCGAACTTCTCCAACCCCAAGGCATAACGGCATAAATCGTCGTGTGAGCGGTCATAAGCCGCAGCGAGGCGTTGCAACCATGATGAGAGGCACTCATCTGGAAAAGGTTGAGGATGAAGCGGCCATCTTGTTGAAGCCAGCGCTGTCATGTTAGTTCTCTCTCAAAGGTGCGTCGGCGCTCTGTGGGTGAGGAGTAATCAACCAATCCCAGAATCTGACGATCGATACATTCTGAACCCGTCTCTACAGCAAGGATGGCAGAGCGGGTGAGTAGCGTTGTAATTTCCCCAATCGTCCCCTCGCTTTTCGAGAGGATGTAATGAGCAATATCAGGTAGGTGCAACTGTGAGGCACGGCGTAGAGGCAGAACAGCAGCGAAACTCGCCAGCAAAGAAGAGAACTCGTCGTCTAAAGTCCATAGTGGCAACGAGAACGGCTCGAAACGATTCTCAAGCTGGTCGTCACTGCGAATAGCCAAGTAAGCCTCCTTCGTCCCGATGCAAACGAGTGGGATGCGGAGTTCGTTGCCGAGGAAGCGGAGCAAATTTAGGAACTGCCGCTGTTGAGGACCACTGCCAGCTAGAACGTTGTGAAGTTCGTCAATGACCAACATCCGCAGACCAACCTGTCGCAGGATACGAAGACTCAGCTCTTCGAGGTCAGACACTCGCCTACTTCCGAAGCTCGGCGCGTTCAAGCTGTAAAGAAGCATGGTGTAGAAGCGGCTGATTGTGGGGTCTGACGGCATCTGCATTGCCAGGATTGGGATTTGCTCCGTTTGACCGTCGTCGCTGGTTGTTACCGGATGCTGTCTGCGGAACTTCTCAACGAGCATCGTCTTGCCGTTGTTGGTCGGACCAACGATGAGCAGGTTCGGCATACGCTGCCGTTCCGGATGTGTGAAAAGGTCTTCCAGCTTCGCCAGCGCTTTTTGGGCTTGAGTATATCCAATCCAGCGGTCAGCGCGAATGCGGGCGATGCGCTCCGCACCGGGTAGCTGTGCGGTCTTTTGGGCATTAGGGATTAGGTGGTTTAAATCGTTGCAATCTTTCACGCTCACCACTCCTCAATGTCATCGAACCGTTGAGAAAGCTGTGGGACGGTAACGGGTTCCGGAAACGGCTTAGCAAAAAGGTCTTCCAGAGGTGTCGTGGCAGCAGTGGTGTTAGGAGCATTGACTAGGCGTGCCCTTTTCCGCCGTGCCGCACGGCTTTTTTGAGCGGCTTCTTCTGTTATTTGGCGCATCTTGTCGATGGCGCGAAAGATTGCTGTTTCATCAACTCTTTTCACACCGTCGTCACGCAACCGCTTTAAGCTTGAGCGATGTTCCCATAGAGTGATTGAGGGGCGGCTGAGCGTCCGATAGGGAATTTCCAGGTATTCGTCGCGTTCTGGGTGTAAGACAAAAATGCGGCTCAGGTCTCTTGGATCGCGGCGGATGATATACTTCTCACCTGGGCGTCTTGAGGCAATCCACGGTTGGAGGGCATTACTGTAATAAGCAATATGGTCGAGCATGAAACCGTGACGTTGGAGCGTCCGTTTCTCTATTGGCAGGAAGTCAATCAAGAAATCCTTCTTATTCTGGAGCAAAGGCGGTACGCCCCGTCCTGAGATGCCATCACGACCTAGTATTCCAGCCTTGTAACGCTCGATCGGCGGTTCGTGTAAGCTGGCATGAACCTTGTTGTGGTAGTGACCAGTAATAACAACAGCAAGCCAGTGTTCCAACTCCCTGAGAGTAAGGATTGCCTTGCCATCCGAGTCGTACTCACCTCGACATAGGATGTTTGAGAAGGTAGTACCGGGCAGCTTGTGGACATGCTGCATCAGAGTGCCAATGACGCGCTCCACGGCACCGCCATAATGGGGATGACCCACCGGTCTATAGTTGATTTGAATGCCGTGCTGCTCGCAACCACGGCGCAGGGCTTCGCTGTGAAACTCGGCAGCGTTATCGACGTGGATGCAATCCGGCTTGCCCCAGATCGGCCATTCTCCATCAATTTTCCTATCAGTCATCCAGCTTTGCTTATCGAGAATGGAATGGGCAAGGCACAAACCAACTGATACAGCTCCTGGAGCTTCAAGGGTGAGACAGAAGCCAGTGATGCAGCGGCTGTAAATGTCAATTGCTACTGTTAGATAGGGTCGCCCGATTGGCTGCCGAGTTACCTCGTCCACGATAATTAAATCGACGGGGGTGTGGTCGATTTGCAGAACCTGGAGTGGGTAGATAGCTTCGGGAAAGGAAGCACTAACCGGGTTGAGTTTTCGCAGTGATTTGGCTCCCTGTCGGCGGAGAATCTTTTCTCTTTGAGGTAGCTTGCTGATGCGTGAGCGAATCGTGTTGGGCGTAGGTGGCTTTAATCCGGCTGAGCAACAGCGCTTAATTATCTCAAAAATCACGTCAGAAGCCTTCCGCTTCTGCTTGGTTAGATAGACTTCATCAATGGTACGAGTGATGATTTCTTCAACAATAGGGGACAGTCGGCTATTACCCCGACCCCCTTTGGGGGCAGTCGGCACGAGCGACGTGAGGAGACCACCAGAGGTACGGTAATGACTGACGAGGGTGTAAACGTGGCGTACTGATAAATTCAGTTCTTTAGCTGCCTGTGTCGCCTTGACGGTTGGCACTCTCAATAGCTCGGCAAGCGGTCGGATTACGGCTTCACGCCTTTTAGCCTGCTGCCACTGTTCGGAAGATAGACGTACCCCTACCGCTGATTGACTCTCTTGTTGAGCATCATTAACCGTATTGACTGGGCTTATGTCTTTAAGTCCAACGACCTTCTCCTCCCCAGAGACAGGATGCTTCAACAGAAATGATGTCAGGGAAAGGCTGGAACGAATCTGGTAAACATCGCCCCTGAATGATACTTCCATACCGTTCGTTAAATTGAGTTCATTTTTAGGCATCACGCCGACCCTGCAATGAACTGCACTTTTGGTATTTTACAGCCAATGAACTGCACTTTTGGTAAAAAAGTTATGTTCATCGCGGCGTGGAAGGCTCTATTTTCCGTGGGCTGTGATGAACTTCTCTTCTGAAAATGACATTTACCTTTGGGCAAAATACAGCCTAGAGGACAAGCAAGACCAGGGCAAGAGGGAAGCGTTTAAGGAAAAGTTACAAGGATACCTGGAAGCGTCAAAAGCCATACCACAGAAGCTTAAAGTCTGGTTCTGGGATGAGAGTGGCTTCAGCTTAAGAGTGATTCGTCGCAAGGGCTGGGGAAAGAAAGGAAAGCGGCAGAAAGTAACAGGACAACGCCGTCGTGGACGGGTCAATGTCATGGGAGGAGTTAGATATCATGACCGAAAAAGAGTCTGCTATTTCATCGAGAAAGGAAACGGTGAAAGTTTTTATGTTCAATTAGAACAGTTAAATGAATGGGTAAGACAGGAATGGGTGGAGCAAGGGAATAGACGAGAAGATTTTGAAGAAAAAGGACCTAAAATCCTAATTATTTTGGACAATGCTAGTTATCACAAGAAGCAAACTACTCTAGCTCTTATTGAAAAAAAGTTACCGAACATTCAATTATATTTTCTGCCCGCATACAGCCCTGACTTCAATTTAATAGAACTATGGCATTCAGCTAAAGAATACATAGCCCATCGGCTGTTTCAATCAGTAGAAGAGTTGAAGCAGTTACTCGACCGACTATTAAATCAGGGAGAGCTGATTATTAAGTGGCGGCGAAAACTGAAGAATAAAGGAAATGCTGTTATGGCAAGTTAAATGTGGAACAGCTTAGCATTAACTCGGATATGGCGTTCTTTGAGATCGAGGGTCCAATTGCGGGCAAACGAGCGCACAGCGGCTTTGGTTGCGCTGTAAACGCTGAAGGCTGGGGTACCCATAGTAGTAAGTAGTCGAGGCGTTTAGAATGATGGAAGCGCCCTCTGGCAATAGAGGCAGTGCCTTCTGCACGGTGAACAGCAGTCCTTTGACGTTCGTGTTGAACGTTTTGTCAAAGTGTTCTTCGGTGATTGCTCCAAGTGGGGCGATTGCTCCACCACCGGCATTGGCGAAGAGCACATCGAGGTGTCCTTGCTCTTGCTCAATCGTGGCGAACAGGCGTGAGAGGTCTGCCAGATTTGAGACATCGCTCTGAACACCCGTGACGTTTTCACCAATCTCTTTCACGGCGGCATCAAGTTCAGTTTGACGACGACCCGTGATAAAGACATAGGCACCTTCAGCAACAAAGCGCTTAGCAGTGGCAAGACCGAGGCCGCTGGTGCCGCCGGTGACAAGAGCGACTTTTCCTTCTAGTTTTTTCATGATTATTAGTCCAGTGGTATTGCACTTGCTGCTTACATTTTGAAAACAGCATATTTAATCCTTCAGTCATCGTGGGATGAGCTAAAACTCCATCGCGCAGAACGGTGTAGGGCATCTGAGCCTGCATCACCATCTGCACCGTCGAAATCACTTCACCCGCTTCATGACACAAGAGTGAACACCCCAGAATACGACCTGTCTCGGTATCGATGATCGCCTTTAGCAGTCCATCAGTTTGACCCCCTGTTACCGCTCGCAGAATGTCTGAGACATCCAGCTTCGCCACTCGGATGGCATACCCTTGTTGCTGTGCTTCGGTTTCGGTCAGACCCACATGAGCCAGTTCTGGGTCGATGAACAGACAGGATGGCACCAAGCGATCGCGTGTGCTGCGGTTGCCACCATCAATCAGATTCGCTTTGACAATCCGATAATCGTCGAGCGACACATGGGTATATTGGGGTCCCCCATTGATATCGC
>DATNQF010000091.1:0-18326 GCA_036702855.1 Trichocoleus sp.
CAGTAGGGATAACCCAAGGTATCCAAAAACGCCTGCCACTGCTCCATCTCATGGGGCGGCACCTGAATACCCGTCACAATTCGGCCATGATCCGAACCGTTGTTGCGGTAGTGGAACAAGCTGATGTTCCAATCCGGGCTCATGGAGTTGACGAACTTCATCAACGCCCCCGGACGCTCCGGAAACTCAAAGCGATAAAGTAGCTCATCGTGAGCCAACGGAGATTTGCCGCCCACCATGTGCCGCAAGTGCAGCTTAGTCAGTTCATCATCCGTAAGATCCAAAGTACGGAAGCCATTGGCCTCAAAACTCTGGGCCATCCGTAGGGCATCTTCGCGGTTTTGAATTTGCAGCCCCACAAAAATATGGGCCTCCTGTTTGTCAGCAATGCGGTAGTTAAACTCAGTCAGGTTGCGCTTACCAATGCACTCACAGAACTTTTTGAGGCTGCCCGGTTGTTCTGGAATCGTGACTGCAAAGATCGCCTCTCGCCGCTCACCCAGTTCCGCCCGCTCGGCCACAAACCGCAGCCGATCAAAGTTCATATTCGCCCCGCAGGCCACCGCAATCAGGGTTTGGCCTTGCAGGTTTTCCCGCTCAACGTAGGCTTTAGCCCCTGCGATCGCAAGTGCCCCCGCTGGCTCCAAAATTGAGCGCGTATCCTCAAAAACATCTTTAATTGCCGCACAAGTGTCGTCTGTGCCGACCAAGATGATCTCATCGACATACTGCTGGCACAGCCGGAAAGTCTCTTCACCCACCTGCCGCACCGCCACCCCATCGGCAAACAGACCTACCTGGTCAAGTCGCACCCGTTCCCCGGCTAGCAGCGAACGGCGCATTGCATCGGCATCAATCGGCTCTACCCCAATGATCTTGATCTCGGGTCGCAGTCGCTTCACGTAGGCCGCAATCCCCGAAATCAAACCGCCCCCACCAATCGCTACAAAAATGGCGTGAATCGGCTGCTGACACTGGCGCAAAATCTCCATACCAATTGTGCCCTGCCCCGCAATCACGTCCGGATCATCAAAGGGATGCACGAAGGTTAGCCCCTTTTCAGCCTCCAGTTGGCGAGCATAGGCGTAGGCGTCATCATAGGTTTCCCCATGCAGCACTACCTCACCGCCTCGGGTTCTGACCGCATCGACCTTCACTTGGGGCGTTGTGGTCGGCATCACGATGATGGCACGGGTGCCAAGCTGTCGTGCCCCTAGCGCTACACCCTGCGCATGGTTTCCCGCCGAAGACGCAATGACCCCTTGCGCCAGCAGGTCAGGCGGGAGTTTCGCCATTTTGTTATACGCACCCCGCAGTTTGAAGGAAAAGACTGACTGCATATCTTCCCGCTTGAGCAGCAGCTTGTTTTGCAAGCGAGTAGACAGGTTAGGCGCGTATTCCAATGGGGTTTCTTGGGCCACATCGTAGACGCGGGCCGTCAGAATTCTTTCCAGATAGTCGGAGTGCATAGCGTGAGGAGGGGTGATGCGATAGCCTACGCTGACTTGTCAGTTCGCAGCGTAAATGACAATTCTACGTCACGACCGCCTCTCGTTGATGCCCTCCTCACCCAGCAACGTTGGAGCAATTTTGGCCTCCATCCCCTACTGGATAAAAGACGGCAGATGCAGCCAAGCGTTAGGCTTACTTATCTTTAGCAATCACAATCGGTTGCATATTGTACTGAGTCTCGATATCGTCGCGGGTATCTTGATTGAGTTTGAAATTGTATTTTTCCTCCAAAGTCGGCGGCATCAGAACTTGCACTTCGCCAATGAGCTGCACATACTGACCGACTTCCGGCATGGTTACGGTTTGGGCGTTGGGCACAACCACCAGCACAGGTTTATTGGGGGAGAGGTTTGCATCATCTCTCACCGTAAACGCTTGGGAGCCATGAACTTCTGCCACTTGGCCGCTGACAGTGACTGTCTCGCCAATGTAGCCATCAAGCTCCTTATTTACGTCCTCAACTACAACTGGCTTTCCAGCAATCTTTTGCTCAGGCTCTTCTGGTGGTGCATAGGTCTCGGTAGGAGCAACCGTTTCCTCCGTTTGTGTGCCTCCAGTGCTACAAGCGGGCAACCCTAGTCCCGCTACCGCTAGCAGCAGAAATGCGCCCAGTTTTACAGCAGGGGTCATTCGTCGATTAAAAGCAGTTTTTGAAGAGGTTTGGTTATTGAAAACAGTTTTCATGGTGTTTTTATCCCCACACAAGGTTTAAGACAGTGAACATAATGAAAATGAATTTAGTGATGCATTCCCTATTCCTGCTGAGTGATAATGACCGGCTCTGCCGCAAACAGTGTGGCTAGCTGCGATCGCATCTCGTCACCCCAGAGAAATTCGTATTCCTGCTCTAGCTCTGTAGGCTCAAATCTTCTAATCTCACCCTTAATTTGCATGTAGTCGCCTGGTTCAGGCACCCTCACAATGCCCGATGTGGGAACTGGCATCAGCACCAAGATCCCCTCTTTTTGAGGAGTGTCCTCTTGGTTTTGGGCAGAGGCTGTGTATTCATCTTGCAACGGTGAAGAGGTCTCTTCATCCTTTAGCAGAAAAGCACTTTCTCCATAGACCGTTCTCACCCGACCACTGATCACAACCTGCTGCCCAACGTAATCCTCGGGGCTAGCAATCGACTGATCCAAAGCCGTGTATTTGCCAGGCAACTCCTCCGGCACATCGTTACCATTCGTGGCCTCTTGGTCAATTGATTCCTGAGCGTAGGTTTCTTCGACATCCCTACGACCTGTTGGGGCGGGAGTAGAGCAGGCAGGCAGGAAAAAGGCGCTCAGCAGCGCGATCGCAACCCACTTAAGAGAAGTAGGGCAGAGGGCGCGAACCGATTGAGTGTGCTGCATAGCAGATCTCCCGCTAACGCTTTGGATTCAAGGTTAGTGACAACCTAACGTGCCTTTTGATACTCCGCGTTCCATCAAGAGAAGGAATTGCCCCCTCCCTCTGAAGGCAGTTAATGAGTTGTAAAGCTCGACAGATTTACCCGACATAGAGAGGTTTAGAGCAAGAGGCTGGGAATGCTGAGAACAGACTTGCCCCGGCCACAAATAGGTCTGCCTTGATGGAGATAATGACAAGCACCGACTCAACCTTTACGGCACTGGTTAATTTAGTCGCAATCTTTGCAGGTCTTAAAATTGGGCCTCGCGATCAATCTGGTCTTCACAAGACCGTGCAGCGACGAATGGAAAGCCTGCGCATCTCCACACTGGAGGACTACGTCACGCTGCTAAGAGCAGGTAATGCTCTGGAAACAAGCAGTGCCCTTGCCCAACGAGGGCAGCAGGAATGGCGGACCTTACTGGCCCAACTGACCATTGGCGAGAGCTACTTCTTTCGCGATGAGCGGCAGTTTAGCTTGCTACGCCAAAAGCTAATTCCTGAAGTCCTTAAGCATCGGCAGGCCGAAGGCCAACGCCAAATACGAGTCTGGAGCGCTGGGTGCTCGACTGGGGAAGAGGTGTATTCCCTGGCGATTCTACTGCAAGAGATGAAGCTGGACTGGGAAGGCTGGTCGCTGGAAGTCGTCGGTACAGATGTCAACCAGGAGTTCTTGGGCAAGGCTCAACGAGGAATCTACAATCCCTGGTCTTTTCGCCAGACGGCACCTTCTTTGCGGCAGCAGTACTTTTTGCCAGAGCGGAATGACACTTGGCAGATTCAACCCAACATCCAAAAGATCACCCGCTTCAGTGAATTTAACCTAGTTAATGACCCAGTCAGTCGGGTTCTTGGGCAGGGCCAGTTTGACCTAATTTTGTGCCGCAATGTCTTTATCTACTTCACCCCAGATGCGATCGCAGCGACTCTAACCAAGTTTCATGAAGCCCTGAACCCTGGCGGATACTTGGTCACAGGCCATGCTGAACTACAAGGCATTCCCCTCGGCGGCTTGCGCATCCATAGCTTCCCCGAATCAATCGTCTACCAACGCCCTCGGCAGCTAGCAGACGGCCATTCGGTACCCAAGCAAGCCCAGCGTGAGCTTCAACCAATCCGCACTCAGACCACCGCTTTACCCACATTCTCCTCTCCCTCGATCAAACGCTCTCCCATTCGACCTGCGGCACTTCCGATTTCTCAGCCCCCCACACCTGATCCTTTTGCAGCCAGCCTGCAACAAGCCCGTCAGTTAGCCAACAAAGGCAATTATCAAGATGCTCGGATGGCGTGTGAGGGTGCGATCGCAACGCGGCCCTTTGCCGTCGAACCCTGCTACCTACTCGCCAACATTGCCGAGGAAACAGGCGATCTCGAAGGAGCCAAAGTCTTTTTGAAGCGGATCATTTACCTCGATCCCCAAGCCATTCCGGCTTATTTAGAACTGGCCGATCTCTACAGCAAAACTCAGGATGCAGATCGAGCCAACAAAACTCGTCGCAGCGCACTCAGCGTTCTCAGTCAACTGCCTCCCAAGCAGTCCTTGTCGGCCTGCGGTGGTGCGACCCCCGAGGAATTGTGCGATCGCCTACGCCAAATGCTAGGGGCTCAGTAAGATAATTTTCCCCAGAGTTGGGGGCAGGGTGCTTTCACGTTTGCAACCAGCAATGCCGTTTTCTTGACTGCTCTGTCATGAAAACTGTATGAAAATGCTCAAGAAATATTAGAGATCTTGAGGGTTCTATACAATCCTACGGGCAAATATTGAATAACCATTACGGAACCCAGGGATTTAACGATTTGCTCTTGCCGAACGGGAAACCTACCATTGCCAGGAGATTGGTAAAACCATCTCATCTCGACCGCAATTAACCCATTCGGGGTTAAGGCAATTATGAAAGACCAACCTTATCTATTATTTGCGCTGCACAACCGCTACTACGGCATCCAAGCTCAAGCCGTGCGGGAAATTTTCTTTCTGCCAGAAATTTATGGCGTTGCCGAAGCCCACTCTACCCTAGTTGGGGTGATCAATCTACGAGGCACTCTACTGCCTGTGGTAGATTTGAGCCAGCACTTGGGGCAGGGACTCCATAACTACTCCCTTAACGACAGCATCATTGTACTGAATCAGGGCGACCAGCACGTTGCAGTCCTGGTGAGTCATGTCTTTGACGTCGTGAGACTGACGATTGAGACTTCGGTAGCCAATCTTTTTGATCTCCCCAACAGTTCAGGGCAGACTCCCAACAGCCTAGGGCTTGCTCAGTGGGAAGACCGGGTGGTTACGCTGCTAGATGCGGCAGCCTTAGTAAGAGCCACTCAAGCTCATCTACCAACAACAGAACTTCAGGGCGCAGCATTTCAGGGTGCCCCAACGGGTTTTCAGGAGCGTTTTTTCCCCCAAGCAACCTCCGAGGAACGCCTTCGCTTGCAAGAACGGGCCGAGAGCCTGCGCCACGCCGAAGCCGAGGACCGTTTCCATGAACAGATTCCCCTAGCCGTAGTGGGAATGCAAGGTGAACGATTCGCCTTCCCTGTTGAGTACATTCGAGAGTTTACGCCCATTCGAGGGGTTACGCCCATTCCCTGTTGCCCATCTCACATCGTAGGCAACATGAACCTGCGGGGTGAAATTCTCACCCTGGTTGATATTCGTCGAGTCCTCCAGCTTGAGGCCAACGTCCAAGGGACGCCTTCGCAAGCCGTCGTGGTGCAAATTAACGAACTAATTGCAGGAATCACTGTAGATACAGTTTTTGACGTGATGTACGTCCGGCCTGCCAGTATTGCCCCCATCCCGGTTGCAACCCACAGTGTCTATGAGGAATATCTGCGAGGGGTTGTAACTTTCCAGAAGTACCAGGTTAGCCTTTTGGATCTCAACAAACTACTCACTGGGGATGAACTGTTAGTTAACGAGGCGGCTTAGCCCTTTATAAACGCCTAGGTGTGACTCTCACCCTCAGGTATGGAGACAGAATCATGATGGAAGTAAATAAGAAATTTTGGAAGCTGCGGTACTGGATCGTCGCTGGGTATGCGATTCCCGTAGTAGCCCTAATACTGTCAGCAGGAGTCACAGTTGTTCGAGTCAAGCAATTGAGAACGACTGCCGCAGACGTGAAGGAAACCAATGAAATCAGCCGATTGATCAATGAGGTTAATGTCAAGGCTCAAGTTATGTCTCGCGCTACTCGTGGTTATCTCCTAGGGCAAGAAGATGTTTCGGTAAAGAACTACGAGAACGCCAAAACAGATTACCTGAACCACATCACAGAACTGGAAGAGAAAATTCGTAGCGAAGAGCAACAACAAAACTTGGAGGAGTTGAAGAAACGGGTCAATGCCTTGGAGGCGATCAACGGCACTTTGATTTCAATGGTGAAATCAGGTCAGGTCAATGAGGCGGTTGAAGCTTGGAAGGCCGATGGTGGGCGACAGCAGGCCCAGACCGTTGATGACATGTTGGTTGTAATGGATGACCTGGAACAGGAGATTTTGAAGGATCGGGATCTGAAGCAGGAGGAAGCACTCCAGAGCTTACAGACAACCCTGATTCTAGCGACCCTAACCTCGGTTCTATTCTCTCTTGTGATTGGTACCTGGATCATTCTTAAGACAGCCTCTCAGATGAACGGCTCGGCCAACAATATTGCTAGCTCAACCGCTGAGATTGCTGCCAGCGTTGAGCAGCAAGAGCGAATTGCCAGCCAGCAAGCCGCTTCGGTGAATGAAACTACTACGACCATTGATGAATTAGGGGCATCGTCACGGCAGTCAGCCGAGCAAGCTGAAGCGGCAGCGGCTGGAGCTAAGCAAGCACTTGATTTGGCGGAGGGGGGAGCCCAAGCCGTTGATCAGAGCTTGCAAGGCATGGATCTGCTGCGGCAGAAGGTCGGTGCGATCGCAGATCAAATTCTGCGCTTAAGCGAACAAACCAGCCAGATTGGTAGTATCTCTGGCCTAGTGAGTGACTTGGCCAATCAGACCAACATGCTAGCCCTGAATGCGGCTGTAGAAGCAGTGCGAGCAGGGGAACACGGCAAAGGCTTTGCGGTCGTTTCGGGTGAAATTCGCAAGCTCGCTGAACAGAGCAAGAAGTCTGCCGAGAAAATCAATGCTTTGGTCAACGATATCCAAAACGCGATTAACTCTACGGTGATGGTGACCGACGAGGGAACCAAGACGGTAGAAACAAGTGTGTTGATCGCCAACCAAACGGCCCAAGCCTTTGCTGGTGTCACCGACGCGATGAATAACGTTGTGCTCAACAGTCAACAAATTTCGCTGAACGTGCAACAGCAGGCGGTTGCCATTCAACAGGTAGCGGGAGCTATGAATGGACTCAATACGGCTGCCAGAGAAACCGCCAGCGGCATCGGGCAGATCAGAGTTGGAACTCAGCGGCTCAACGATGCAGCCAATGAACTGAAGGTGCTTGTCTAGCCATTGATTTATCTATTGGAAGTGGTGTTCTAATTAAGTTCCTACTTGGAACACCGTCTTCCTCATTCCCGCCAGGGGTGGGAAAGGAAGCAGATTGTGGGAAACTTAACATCTTGGAGACTGAGACACTGGATTATTAGTGGTTATGCCATTCCAGTAGTCGCGCTGATTATTTCTGGTGGGGTTGCGATCTCAAATGCTGACTACGCTCAACGTAAAGCTGAAGAGCTGAGCCAGTATAACCAAATTTCTGAACGCACCGGTGACATTGCTGTGAATTTGCAGATCATGTCACGGGTAACGCGAGGCTATTTACTCGATCAAAACCAAATTTCTCTAGATGTCTTCAAAGAAGCTCAGGCTGCCTACCGCAAGAACTTAGATCAGTTAGACGACCTAGTCAGTGAGGAGAGCCAGCAGGCAGTCGTTGATCAGTTAAGAGCAGCCGTTGATAGGTGGGAAGCAACGAATCTCAGGCTGCTAGATATCGCTCGCCAAGGCAAGATTGACGAGGCCAGAAAACAATGGGCCGGAAGTGGCGGACGTGACATGGCGGTCGAGACGACCAGAATTGTCAACGAGATTGCAGATCAGCAAGAAGAACTGGCTATACAAGCTACAGCTAGCCAGAAGAAAGCCTTGGTGCACTTGAAGCTTGCAACTGCAATAGCCACCATTACGTCCCTAGCCCTCTCTATTGCAATTGGCACTTGGATCATTAAACGCACTGCCGACCAAATGACTGAGGCCGCCAACATTATTGCGAGCTCAACGGCTGAGATTGCGGCCAGTATTGAGCAGCAAGAGCGCGTCACTAACCAGCAGGCTACTTCAGTAAACCAGACCACTACCACAATGGATGAACTAGGCGTGTCCTCCCGCCAGTCCTCCGAGCAGGCTGGAGCATCCTTTTCGGGGGCACAGCAGGCTCTAGACCTAGCCGAGAGTGGTACTCGCGCTGTAGACAAGACTCTCGCTGAGATGGATCTGCTGCGGCAGAAGGTTGGTGCGATCGCAGATCAAATTTTGCGTCTGAGCGAGCAGACTAGCCAAATTGGCAGTATCTCTGGCTTAGTCAGTGACTTGGCTAACCAGACCAACATGCTGGCCCTCAATGCCGCTGTTGAAGCCGTACGGGCAGGGGAACATGGCAAGGGGTTTGCGGTTGTCTCCGGAGAAATCCGTAAATTGGCCGACCAGAGCAAAAAGTCGGCAGACAAAATCAATACCTTGGTCAGCGATATTCAAAACGCGATTAATTCCACTGTGATGGTGACCGACGAGGGAACTAAGACGGTGGAAACCAGCGTTGCGATCGCAAATCAGACTGCTGATGCCTTTGCTGGCGTTACTGATGCGATGAACAACGTTGTCCTCAACAGTCAACAAATTTCTCTCAATGTGCAACAGCAGGCCGTTGCCATTCAACAAGTCGTCGGTGCAATGGGTAGCCTAAATAGTGCAGCCAAGGAAACTGCAAACGGCATCAGTCAAATCAAAGTCGGCACTCATCGACTCAACGAAGCTGCCATCAGTCTCAAAGCGCTGGTCTAGCGCTTAGTTTACCAGTGCCCCGCCCCCTTCAAGGCTTGGTGCTGAACACAAAATGCCCTCAAAGTACAAAGGTTTTTTATGAAACGAGTATCTCTACAAAGCCAACTGGTAAGTGCTTTTCTGCTGATGGGTTTCATTGTTGCGGCTGTCGGCAGCACTAGTTGGCGTGGCACTACTAAACTTTCTAATGAAGTTAGCACCCTCAGTGACAATACATTGCCCAGCATTTCTGGGCTTTGGGCCATCAATGAGGGTCAGACCCAGATTGAATCCTCTGAACTCAAGCTGCTTAATCCCAAAATAAGTGCAGCGGGTCAGCAGGAAGCAGAAGCCCGCATTAATGATGCTTGGAAGCAGATTGATGAGGGCTTTGAGCGATACCAAGCAACTGATCGCACTGAGGAGGAAGAGGAGCGCTATCAAGCCCTACTAGAAACTTGGAAGGCATGGGAGCAAGCTCATAAGGTGTATATGGAGCGCTATGAGCAGTTGACCTCTCTAAAAGCGCAAAAGGCCAGTGCCAATGCAATTGACGCCGCCATCCAGTCATTGGAAGCTCAAGCTGATACCAGCAAAGCAACATTTGATGCTGCGACCAACGACCTCGTTGAGTTGATCGAGATTAATGAGGGGATTGGTCAATCTGCTACAGAGAATGCTAGACAAACAGCAACCACCACCCTGTTTTGGACAGGGACAGGAACCGTTGTGGGCTTTGGCTCTGCCGTTGGCCTAGGTTTCATTCTCAGTATTGCGATTGCCAAGCCGTTTGGTCGTAAGGTATCGAGCGTTATTCAGTCTGTGGTCAGTTCTGCCTCGGAGATTGCCGCCACAATTGAGCAGCAGGAAAAGGTCACTAATCAGCAGGCTGCCTCGGTAAACCAGACCACCACCACTATGGATGAATTGGGCGTGTCATCCCGGCAGTCGGCAGAACAAGCCAGCTCTGCTGCTTCGGGTGCCCAGCAGGCGCTCAGTCTAGCGGAGAGTGGTGCCCGTGCCGTAGATCGGACGCTGGAGGAGATGGACGTGCTGCGAGGTAAAGTCAGTGCGATCGCAGATCAGATTCTTCGCTTGAGTGAGCAAACCAGTCAGATCGGGAGCATTTCAGGACTTGTCAGTGACCTAGCTAACCAGACCAACATGCTGGCTCTCAATGCAGCCGTAGAAGCTGTACGCGCTGGGGAATATGGCAAGGGATTCGCGGTTGTTTCTGGGGAGATTCGCAAGCTCGCCGATAAGAGCAAGCAGTCGGCAGACAAGATCAATACCCTGGTCAACGATATTCAAAATGCGATTAATTCCACTGTAATGGTCACCGACGAGGGGACTAAGACGGTGGAGGCCAGTGTTGCGATCGCAAATCAGACCGCCGAAGCCTTTGCTGGCGTCACCGACGCAATGAACAACGTCGTTCTCAACAGCCAACAAATCTCCCTCAACGTACAGCAACAGGCCGTTGCTATTCAGCAAGTCGTGGGTGCTATGAGCAGCCTCAATGGCGCAGCTCAAGAAACTGCCAGCGGCATCAGCCAGATCAAAGTGGGTACTCACCAACTGAATGAAGCGGCCCACAACTTGAAAGCCCTTGTTTAGAACAAGAACAGCCCGGTTGCTTCCCATCCCTTCATCTTTTGCTTCGGTGGGCAATGCTCACCCGACTTTTCCTCCCTCACCTCACCCCCCGTCTAGCCATGAGAATCGAAGACGACGAACTCCGCGAACTTTTCAAAACCACCAGTGAGGAGCGCCTTCAGGCCATCGACAGTGGGCTACTGCACCTAGAACAGCACCCCGACGACTGGGCAACTATTGAGGCGATTCTGCGGGAAGCCCATTCCCTCAAAGGTGACAGCAACATGCTGGGTCAAGAAGATTTGGGCACCTTGGCGCACCAAATCGAACACATTTTGGGTGCAGTGAAGCGGGGTGAGCAGCCTTTCACCTCGGAAATGTGCGATCGCCTCTCCCACAGTATGACAGCCATCCGTAAGCTAGTGCAGCAGGCTGTGACTGGAGAACCCGCTGGGATCAACCCCTTCTACGTTCTAGCTGAGTTGATGGGGGGGAGCAGTGCCCAGACGAGTAACGCAAACGGTTCGGATCCCTCCGGTGCTCCAATAGAAGCCCAGGAGGAAGCAAGACTTAGCCTTCCTGGGGAACAGGAAACCCCGAATGAGTCAGTGGCGGAAGTCACCGTTGAAGAGAGCCCGTCACCCAAACGCTCATCCCATGAAACCACCCAGACGGGCTACCGGATTGAAACGGTGCGCGTACCGACCCACAACCTCGATAGCTTGATGACTCAAGCGGGCGAACTCACAGTCACCAAAATTCGCGTCGCCCATCGCCTCTCGGAAATCGAAGCCATCACCAATCTCTGGGAAGACTGGAATCGGGATGTCTTCGTCAACCGTTTCCTGTTTGACGAATTTCACTCCAATACAGGCAATGCACGGCAGTTCCAGGGCTTCTTCAGCCGGGCAGAGGCTCACGTTGAGCAGTTGGGAGGCCTCGCAAACCGCCTACGGGATGCCCTCTACGAAGACATTACTCGGTTAGAGCTAATCAGCGACGAACTAGAGGAAGGCATTCGCACGCTGCGGCTGCTGCCCCTGTCTACCATCTTTAACCTGTTTCCACGCATGGTGCGCGACCTAGCCCGGCAGGAAGGCAAGGCCGTCAACCTGGTGATTGAGGGTGGCAATACCAAGGCTGACAAGCGGATTTTGGAGGAAATGAAAGATCCGCTGTTGCACATGCTGCGCAATGCTATTGACCACGGCATTGAAACTCCAGAGGAGCGGGTTCGGGCAGGTAAGCCCGAAGAGGCGACGCTGCGCTTGCGGGGCTACCAAACAGGCAACACCATCGTGCTAGAGGTTAGCGACGACGGACGGGGGCTTGACACCGACACCATCAAAGAGATGGCAATGCGCAAAGGACTGTACCGTACTGAGGAACTCGATGCCCTAAGCTCTGAGCAAATTCAAGCGTTAATCCTCACTCCCGGATTTTCGACTCGGATGATGGTGACCGAGGTATCGGGGCGCGGTGTGGGACTAGACGTGCTGCGAACCAATGTGGAACGGTTGAAAGGCCACATTGAGATCGAGTCACAAAAGGGGCAGGGCTGCACCATTCGAGTACGGCTAGGCACAACTCTGGCTACTGCCCATGTACTGATTGTCTCGGTAGACGGGGTGGCTTATGCCCTACCAGTTGAGTTTGTAGATACAGCTCGTCTAGTAGATCCTAACGACATTTTTACCGTCAAGAATCAACCTTCTTTAATGCATAATGGCCAGCCCATTTCGGTCATGCCACTCGCGAAGCTGCTGGAGTTCCCCGGAACAGAAGCGACCATCAAGCGCACTGAGGAAAATCGCCACTTGTCCTGCATTGTTCTAAAGGTAGGCAGCGAGCGGCTAGGTGTCTTTGTCGATGCTCTGGTAGATGAGCAAGATGTCGTGCTCAAGCCTCAGAGCCAGCTTTTACAGCGGATTCGCAACGTCTCAGGGGCAACCATTTTGGGCACAGGCGAAGTCTGCATGGTGCTCAATCCTCAAGACCTGATTCAATCCACTCGGCGGGGTGCTTCTACAGTCACTCTAAGCCGTGCGGTCATGACGGAAAAACCAGTTCTGACTAAGCGGTCTGTCTTGCTAGTAGAAGACTCTATCGCTACCCGTACCCAGGAAAAACGAATTCTCGAAGCAGCAGGTTATGAGGTCGTGACCGCTGTTGATGGGCTAGACGGCTTCAACAAGCTGCAAACCCAGCACTTTGATGCTGTCGTTTCCGATGTACAGATGCCCCATTTAGATGGGTTAGGTCTAACTGCCCGCATTCGGCAGCATCAAGAGTACACTGAACTTCCAGTCATTTTGGTGACGACCCTAGCCAGCGATGACGATCGTAAACGCGGGGCCGACGCCGGGGCTAATGCCTACATCACGAAGAGTAGCTTTAATCAAGACATGCTGCTCGATACCCTGGAGCGATTGATCTAGATGTCTAACTCATTGGGGGCCAGCCCACCGAGTCAAAAGCCGATTAGGGTGCTGCTGGTTGAAGATTCACCGATTGCGATCGCAATTCTCAAGCGCATTCTCAGCAGCAGCCCCGCAATCGAAGTTGTGGGCACTGCCCGTACTGGTGTAGAAGCCTTAACGCTGATCCCTAGGGCCAAGCCCGACGTAGTCTGCACCGATCTGCACATGCCTCAGATGGGCGGGTTGGAACTCACCCGTCATATCATGGCTGAGTTTCCCTGCCCCATCCTGGTAATCAGTGCCTCTGTGCAGAAGGACGACGCCTCCAAGGTATTTCAACTGTTGGAAGCAGGTGCTGTTGATGTCTTCCCCAAACCTCAAAGTGGCCTTTCCGAAGACTACGAGCGCACCAAGCACGAGCTAATCAACAAAATTCGAGTCCTCTCTGGGGTGAAAGTCTTTACCCAGCACCGCCGCTCCCTAGGAACTGTATCTCCAACCCTCAAGCCAGACACCTTCAAACCTGGCTCCTTTTCCTCAGGTGACTCTGCCTCTTCTTCCGCCTCTCTCCTCTCTGCACCTGCTTCCCGCCGCTCCCTCGATATTCGTTCCCCTCGCATCATCGCCATTGGCGCTTCTACAGGCGGCCCTAATGCACTTCATACCCTATTTCAAGCATTACCACCGACCCTGCCTGTCCCGATCCTTTGCGTGCAACACATCAGTGAAGGCTTTTTACAAGGTCTAGTGGATTGGCTACGACGGGAATGCCGACTCAGCATTGCCATTGCCCAAACGGGCCAAACGCCCCAGGCAGGCACAGTCTACTTCGCTCCGGAGAATCAGCACCTAGAGTTGGATGGATATGGCAAGCTGTTGTGTACTGCTTCTCCTCCGGTGTCGGGTCATTGCCCCTCTGCAACGGTTCTCTTTAAAAGTGTTGCTGCCTATTACCGCCGCTCGGTGGTAGCAGCTTTGCTGACAGGCATGGGGCGAGATGGGGCCGATGGCCTTCTGACAATTGCTCAAGCTGGTGGTGTGACCATTGCCCAAGATGAAGCTAGCAGTGTCGTGTTTGGTATGCCCAAAGAAGCGATCGCACTAGGAGCTGCACAATACGTTCTGCCCATCGAGAAAATTGGCGGCCAGATTAGCAGCATCTTTGCCAACGTTTGAGCTTAAGCAAGATCGTCTGCTGAGAAAAGCAAGCCTTGTGATGAGCTACAGGTATCGGACTAGCCCTTGATTTGGACAGGAGCAATGGCAAGGCGCTGTGCGATCGCAGCATCCTTTCTGGGACTTGGTTTCGCTTGCACATCTCCTGGATCAAAGACCCAAAAGGGCTGAGGATAAGCAATACCGTAGCCTTGGGCGTAGTCTACGCCAACTTCCTCCAGTTTTTGTTTAATGCCGTCGTTTTCGACAAACTCCGCGATAGTCAGTAGGTTCATGGTGTGGCCGACCTGATTAATTGCCTGCACCATAGCCAGATCCAGTACGTCTGTAAGAATGTCTTTGACAAACATCCCGTCGATCTTGAGATAGTCTACGGGCAGTGCCTTTAGATAGGCAAACGAAGACATACCACTGCCAAAGTCATCCAGGGCAAAAGAACACCCCAGGGTTTTTAGGTCTTGTATGAGGGAAACAGCCTTTTTCAAATTTGCGATCGCAGCGGTTTCAGTCACCTCAAAGCAGATCATGCTCGGTGGAATTTGGTAGTGATTCAGCCGTTCCCGAATAAAATGCACCAACTGTTCATCACTAAGGCTAGCCCCCGATAAGTTAACGGCATAAACTCCCCCCAACTCACAGCATCCCGGCCTTGAGCATGGGCCAGTCAACTCAGCTTGTATCTGTTGCCTATAGGTGTGCAGCGTGGCAAACAAATTCTCGATGACCCAGCGATCCAGCTTGGGCATCAGGTCATAGCGTTCGGCTGCCGGAATAAAGGCCATTGGCGGTACAGGCTGTCCCTCCGAATCCAGCATACGCAGCAAAATCTCAACATAGGGCCGAGTCGTAAAAGGCGGCTCCGATTGAATTGGCTGCACCTGTTGGTAGTAGAGTTGAAACCGCTCCTCCTCTAGAGCACGGGTAATTTGCGATACCCATTGGCGCTCATTGCGCTGCCGCATCAAGTCTTCATCATCTTGGCGGTACACATGCACCCGATTGCGTCCGCCAGCCTTGGCCGCATAGCAAGCCGAGTCAGCAGCACTAAGAACCTGAGTATGATTTTGGAAGGCGTCATCGACCACAACCAAGCCAATGCTGACCCCAATGACAAAAACCTTTTCCTGCCAGGAGAATCGGAAACTCTGAATGCGATCGCGTAAGATCTGAGCAATTTCCATGGCTGTCTCGGGTGAGCAATTCCACAGCAACAAGCCAAACTCATCACCGCCTAAACGAGCCAACACATCGGTCCTGCGCACCTGATCCTGCATGAGTTGTGCCACCAGCACCAGCAGTTCATCCCCCGCTGAATGACCACAGGTATCATTGACAATCTTGAATTGATCGAGATCAAGATAACAAAAGACGTGATTTTGCCTCCCTTCTTGGGCAACGGCAACAGCCTGCTGCAAACGAGTTTCAAATTCACGGCGGTTGATCAGCCCAGTCAGAGCATCGTGACTAGCTTGCCAAGAAAGCTGCTGCGACAGAGTAAGCGCCTCGGTCATGTCCCGTAAGACCAGCACCGCTCCAATAATTTCGCCCTTGCCTAAGCGAATCGGAGCAGCCGAGTAGTGTACTGCTAAGGATTGGCCGTTGCGGGAATGCAAGGTATTGTGGTCAGTCAAGCTCATCACTGGCTGGCCGTTAAGCACCTGACGCACGCAAGACGGGACAAGCGCCACTCCCTCAGGGCTTCTAAGCTGCAAAACCTGGGGTAACATCCGCCCCAGAGCAGCAGCCTCTTGCCAGCCAGTCAATCGCTCTGCCGCTGGGTTCATTGCCTGAATTTGGCCCGCCGCATTGGTAGTAATTACCGCATCTTCAATTGACTGCAGCGTAGTTTGGGCAAGTTCTTTCTGACACTGCAATTCATCCGTTCTATGGCGAACCCTGTTTTCTAAATCTTCATTCAAATGCTGCAACTGAATCTGCTGAGCGCTGAGCGCTTCTAGCATGTGGTTAAAGGTCTCGCCCAGAACCGTTAGCTCTGAAACCCCACCAGAAGCCTGGAAACGAGCCTGCAAATTGCCGTGGGTAACTAGCTGACTGAGTTGGATTAGCCGTTGCACCGGAGTTAGCAACCCCATTTGCACCAGAGTTTCAAGCAGAACAACCAACGCAATCCCGATCAGACTTTGCTGAAGCAATCTCACTTTGAGTGCCTGCCAAAGTTCCTGATGCTCCCGCTCCCAGCTCACTCGGGCGACCAAAGCTGCCGTAATTTGTCCCTGATGATTGCTCAGCGGCAGAGCATAGTCGTAGTAATACGGCTTTTGGCCAGGGGTAGAGACTAAGCGGTGCGATCGCACTGCCTGATCGGCCAACGCCTGCAACTGGAGCGTGTAGGGCCAGCGATTGCCGCCTCCACGGGCCAGAACTCTGCCATCATGCCCCACAACCAGGACGTCTACTCGTCCCCCAATCGCGGATAGTCGCGAAACCGCCGCATCAAGAGCCGCCTTGTCACCTGTCTTAAAAGCCCGATCCAACACCAACCCGGCTAGAACGGTTTCCTGAAGCCCAACCTCCTGCCAGGTTTTAGCATTGGCTGCCGCATCGTGGAGAGAATGGACAACCACAGTAACGCTCCAGCTACCCAAGAGAACACCATAGATAGCCAGAACAAACGATTTCAGCTTCAAGCCCTGCAGGAACAATCTCATATCATGGCTTAGCCGCCTCTACAACAGACGGCTCGTAGAGAGATTGAGGATCAAACTCTGGCAGATTTGGGTTGGTACTCCTTAAGAACTCGTAAGTTGATTGCAATTGGGCCTCAAGAGACTGTGCCCCCCCATGAGGTGAAAACAGATGGCGATTATCTTCAAGCCGCAAAAAGTGGATTCCCTCTGCCTCTGCCTTCATTGCTTCAGCAGAGCGGTTTTGAGCCGTGGAGAGCAGACTCCAGCAACGTTCAGGGTCTGCCTCGCACACCCCCCGCATCTGGTCCCAGGCCTCAACCAACTGAACATATGCATCTTTATGGGTTTTCAGCTTAGATTTGCGAACGGCAATCACGTTCAGAATGAGGTTCGGAAACTCCTTTGATGTAGTCAGAACCTGCATATTAGGCAGGTCCGCTGCCTCACTTAAATAAGGCTCCCAAGTCACAACTGCATCCACCTGACCTGTTTGCAGTGCCCGATTAACCTCATCCGTCTGCACATCAACATAGATAATGTCCTTCGGACTAAGTTTTGCTTTCTTGAGAATGGCCTGCAAAAGATAATGACTGGTTGCACCCGTTTCTGCCCCAATCCGTTTGCCCTTTAAGTCAGCCAAAGTTTTAATTTCTTTTCGGGCAACCATGCCATCGGCCCCGTTCGATTCGTTATAGGCATAGATGACGGCTAGGTCAGGATCCGTGGCTGTCAGATTAATCACCACATCAAGCGTGAAGTTCAATATATCAGTAGTGCCATTGCGAAACGCTTGGATGATATCGTCCGACGTTTGAATACGAGGCAGGCTTAGGTCAAGGCCGTTTGCTTTGTCCAAGCCCAATTCCTGAATCGCGATAAATCCTTGGTCTCCAGGCCAATCCATTGGCAGAAGCATCAGCGAACGTGGGGCAGGACTGACTAACCGAGGAACCAAAGGCACCATAGCTAGAGACAGACCCACAATTAGCCCAGGCAACAGGAGCCGTGGCAACTCCACGGATCTCTTCCCAAATGATTTCAACACCTGCTTTCAATAGTTGACAAATCAATATCTCTAACTTCTTTGCTTAGAGTTGCCAAGACATCTAGATAAATTTGGCAAATATTACAAAACTTCAGAAAAAGAGCGATCCTCTCTCTTTAAGGTGCTAATCCATCAAGAGAAGTAGCGATTTTTCATGCGGAGTGAGTAAAAAAACACTACTTCTTCATGTAGTTCAGCGCTGGAAAACGCTTTTTTAGATTAGGACTTGCTAACGCATCTTCCCAGTTGAACATCAATACCCCGAATATGATTAACAAACCATTGCAGCAGTTCTTGAGTAACCCGATTAGCAATCAGATCTAAGGAACGCTGCGATGCTAAATCCTGATTAATTTCCTTCATCCTAGAGACAAAATAGACGTGCGTAGATTTATTCTTATTAGCACTTGAGCATTTAGAGGATATTTGAGAATACGGAGGAGTGGAAAATGGCTCAAGCTAATCTCCGCAACATCAGGCGAATCATCGCAATGTAGATGAAAGACTCCGAAGAAGCAGGTAAGCGCTCATAGTCTACGTTCAAGCGGCGACACCAGT
>DATNQF010000019.1:0-29151 GCA_036702855.1 Trichocoleus sp.
TCTCTACAGCATCTACCACAAAATGGAGATGCAAAATAAGGACTTCCACGAGATATATGACATTGCTGCCGTTCGCCTGATTGTTAACACCAACGAGGAATGTTACCGAGCGCTTGCGATCGCACATGATGCCTTCCGTCCGATTCCGGGCCGCTTCAAAGACTATATCGGCTTGCCCAAACCTAACCGCTACCAGTCGCTACACACAGTTGTGATTGGCACTAAAGGTAAGCCCATCGAAGTACAAATCCGGACTCTGGAAATGCACCACGTCGCCGAGTACGGCATTGCCGCCCATTGGAAATATAAGGAAACAGGCACCTCCAACAACACCAAGGTCACCGCTGACGATGAGAAATTTACTTGGCTGCGGCAACTGCTGGACTGGCAAAACGACCTTAAGGATGCTCAGGAATTCTTAGAGAACGTCAAAGGCAATCTCTTTGACGAAGATGTCTATGTCTTCACACCAGATGGCGACGTTATTCCCTTAGCTCGGGGGGCGACTCCTGTAGATTTTGCTTACCGGATTCACACTGAGGTCGGGAACCACTGTGCTGGAGCCAAGGTTAATGGCCGCATTGTCACCCTTGACACCCTTTTGCAAAACGGCGACATCGTTGAGATCATTACCCATAAAAACAGTCACCCTAGTCTCGACTGGCTCAACTTTGTGGTCACCGCCGGAGCCCGCAACCGAATTCGCCAGTGGTATAAGCGATCGCACCGTGACGAAAACATTGCTCGCGCCCGCGACATGTTGGAAAAGGAATTGGGCAAAAACGGTTTTGAATCTTTGCTCAAATCTGCCCCTGCCCAAGCTGCCGCAGAACGCTGTAATTACCAAAATGTTGAAGACTTGCTAGCGGGCTTAGGCTACGGCGAAGTCACCCTAAACCTAGTCGTCAACCGCCTACGAGAAGCGGTGAAAGCCCAACAGCCCATCGCGCCCACTGATCAAAAAGCTGCCAATGCCGCTGAGGCTTTACTGGCAAGTGCGGTAACCCCCTCACCGAAGGTCAAGCCTATTTCCTCAGCCTCTCCTATCTTTGGGGTCGAAGGACTTCTCCATCACATTGCGGGTTGTTGCAATCCCCTACCGGGTGAGCCCATCATTGGCATCGTCTCTTTGGGAAGCCGGGGCATTGCTATTCACCGTCAGGGGTGTTCCAACGTCGAGGAGATTCCCGGTGACCGCCTCATTCCTCTCAGTTGGAATCCCTCAGAACTTAACGGCAATCGTCAGACTTACCCAGTGCACGTGAGAATCGAGGTCATTGACCGCGTAGGTGTTCTCAAGGACATTCTCTCCCACCTGTCCGACTTGCAAATCAACGTACACAAAGCCCAGGTCAAAACCTTTCCCGGCCAAACCGCCGAAATTGATTTGGGTTTAGATGTACGGGATCATGCCCACCTAGAGCAAACCTTTAATCAAATTCGCAAGATGACCGATGTTCTTAAGTTGCGTCGAGTCAGTCAAGTAGATTAAGTAGCCCCACGTCTACTTAAGCAAGCAACATAGTTCCATCGTTGAGTCATAACGATGGAATTTCCGATTGCCTATCAGGCTCATCATGCTTAAGGAGCCCGTTGTGGGGTGTTTATGCTTCCTTTCAGATTCGCTAAGTTGAGCACTTTTTAGGAACAGAGCAAAATAAGCACAAAGCCTCCGTGAAAACACGTATTCAGCAGACACAGTCTCTACATACAAACTTCATAGTTCCAGGCACTTTAATCCGTAACCTCTAGGAGCTTTTTTAAGGCATAGATTGATACCGTATCAGTATCGGTAAGCATACCTCTTTAAATAAGTAGTAGGGTGTTTCACCAATGGCCGTGTCAACACTAATCGACATGATAAAAGCGAGAGCTTTACTCCCGGCAACCTTAGCAGCCTGCGGATTCGTCTTCGGATCTTCTTTCCTGGCCTCAGCCCAAGCTGCCACCTTTTCTCTCTCACCCTTTACAGGTAGCTCTGCCAAAGTCGATATCACCTTGAACGAGCTGGTTAATGGCAACATTGGCGTCAAGGTAGACGTTGATAAGTCAGTTGCGATCGCAGATTTAAGAGCCGTCTTTTTCAACATTAAAAACGAATCTATTCTGCCTAAGCTGACGCTAACTAATTCCAGCGCTGGAGTTGGCACCTTTAAATTCGCGGCTAATAGCGTGAGCGAGATTGGCAAAGTCAAGTTTCAAGGTGAACCAGGGCTTAATCCCTGCACTAACGGCTGTGATGGGGGCATAGAAATTGGAGAAAATGGTTTAAAGGGCGGCAAAGACGACTTCCAAAACGTGGCCTGGACCTTTACCCGTACAGATGGTGCGCCTTTAACCCTCGAAGATTTTGAGGGCATGTCTTGGGGAGTTAGAGCAACCAGCGTTGGTCCTGTAGGCAGCAATCGCAGTGGCAGCAGCAAACTGAGCGGCAGCGTACCCGGCAAAGAAAAACCTAGAGATATCCCTGAACCCACAGGATCGCTTGCCCTCTTCGTCGTTGCTGGTGGAGGTCTCACCTTACTCCGGCGCAAACCAACTGAATTAGTCTAAGTGCTTAATTGGGTTACCTTCACCTTGGCATGGCTTCGATCAAGTCATGCCAATTTTGTATGAGGGTCTGTGGGCTGTGTTCACACCTATGCATCGGATTTGCACTAGATTCTGCCCCAAACCACATCCCCAAACCACAGAATCAGCGGCTCACCTACAAGGGGTGCAGTCTAACCCATGCGCTCCCTATCAACTCTGCTCAATCACTTCATCCTTAGGGAGACTCCCTAAAGCAGGAGGTCTACGACTAAGATAACTTTAGGAAGTTTTTTGTTGCTAAAGTTGTCCGGCTATGTCTGTTTCTGCTGCCCAAACAACCAATCCTTTGCTGTCTCTAGAATATGTTCCGGCACTAGAAGCTTTGGGAGACGAATATTATGACGTGGTCACAGCGGCAAACTTTCCCCAGCAGATTCTTCGCTTCCGTAACGATGACATTCTGCATCAGATTGGGTTAGATCCGGCAACTGTTAGCGACGACCACTTTATTGAAGCCTTCGGCAAATTTCAAGGACGGGAGCCGTTTCTGGCACTGCGGTACCATGGCTATCAGTTTGGCGAGTACAACCCCTTTTTAGGCGATGGACGCGGCTTTCTCTACGGTCAAGTTCGGGGTATAGACGGTGGGATCTACGACTTTGGCACCAAGGGGTCGGGCACAACACCCTACTCTCGGGGAGGAGATGGCCGACTAACGCTGAAGGGCGGCGTTCGGGAAGTGCTCGCAGCAGAGGCGTTGCATGCTTTGGGCGTACGGACCTCTCGCACGCTAAGCATGATTGAAACCGGGGAGGCTCTGTGGCGAGGGGATGAACCCTCACCAACGAGGGCCTCAGTCATGGTGCGCTTTAACCGCTCCCACATTCGCTTTGGCACCTTTGAGCGGCTAGAGTATTTGCAGCGCCCCGACTTGATCAGCAAACTGCTGGAGCACGTGATTGATGTGTATTACCCCGCCGTGCGCCTGTTTACGGAGCAGGAGGAGCGGTTTGTCCGGTTTTACGATGAACTGGTGCAGCGGGTTGCAGAATTGGTAGCCCAGTGGATGTCGGTTGGATTCTGCCATGCAGTGTTGAATACCGACAATATGTCTATTACAGGGGAAAGTTTTGACTACGGCCCCTATGCCTTCATGGATCAGTACGATCCGAAGTTCACCGCAGCTTACTTTGACTACCTAGGACGCTATAGCTACGGCAACCAGCCCATTATTTGCCAGGGAAATTTGAAGGCGCTGCAAAAACCTCTGGCGCTGGTAATGCCTCAGGCCGAAATGGATGCAGCGTTGGCGCAGTTTCGCGATCGCTACTCTGCCGAGTACCACAAGCGTATGCTCAAGAAGCTTGGCTTTGAAATGCAGTTGCCCTCAGCAGTTGCAGAAGCGTTGCTGACACAGACACTGGAACTGTTAGCTGGAGTCGAGGTGGGTTATCACGACTTCTTCCGTGAACTGACCCGCCAGTTTTCTCCTGAGTGGCGTTCTGATGCTAACAACGTCTTTGCAAGCACCCTAGAAGCATCTGATCAGGCTGCCGCAGATTTACTAACGCAGTGGCAGCTAACTTATCACCGCTGTCTGAATGAGTTGCCCAATGAGGCAATGAACGCTGTGTCCGAATGTTTACGTCAAACGAATCCAGAAATTGTGCTGCTGCGGCCTGAAATTGAAGCGATTTGGGAACCGATCACGGTTGGAGATGATTGGCAGCCCTTTTATGCCCTCTTAAAGCGGGTGCAGAGTCCATTTATTCAGGCTTGATGGGCTTAGGCATTAGAAGCTGAGATCACTATCGGCATCGCCACCGAACAGGGAACCTGTAACTTGGTGGTCTAGCTCCATGCGCTGCTCCATTTGCCGCAAGAAGTAGCCAGTCATCATCGCTGAGGCCAGCAGACCTGCAAGGTTTTCTCGGTCGGTGGTGACTTGAACTGTAAAGCCATCAGCAGGCAGCACACCAATCAAACCTTGTACATTTTGAGCAATAATCTGCTTGATCTCACCACTCACAGATTGAGCAACGCGGGTCAGTACCTCAGGGGGCTGATGCTGAAGGTACTTCAGCAGCTGATTGGTTTGGTCACTGTCCGTAGACATGCCAATGAAATCAGCGTCTTCAGGGTTAAAAACCATGGCACTCAGATACCTACATCTACTACCTTAGATCCTTAAACGGAAATGATCTAGGAAGTGTTTCCCCCCAGATCGGTCTGCTTCTCCAGGTTTTGACTTTTCCGACAGCATTCCCCTGATGATAGCGTAACGAACCGTTAATTGCCCTTAGGAGGCTTCCTCCATCTCCCCCGCCTCCGCACCGTCGTTGGGCACGGTAGCCGCTTGAGAGGATGGCTTAGGACGCAATTTGGGGAGTTGGTCAATTTCAAAATGCTGGTAAAACTTTTCGGTCACCTGTACCAAGGAAGAGCGGCTATCGGCTTGACGACGTTTACGAATAAAACCTTGGCTCACCAGCTCTTGAATATGCTGATAGGCCCCTGATCCACGCAGTTCTACTAAATCGGTTTGGCTAATGGGGCCTTTCAGTGCGATCGCAGCCAGAGTCCTTAGCGCACCCACGCCTAGATCTAGGGGAATAAGGCTATCCACCAGATGTTTGTGCCGCTCCTTGAGCTGAAGGCAGTAGCCATCTTTGGTTTCAACGACTTCCAGGGCTCCTTGACGGTGGGCATACTCATCCATCAGTTCAATCAACCCTTCTTCAATGGCTTCGCGATCGCACCCCGCATACTCGGCGAGTTTGGCAATCGGCAAGGGTTGGCCCTTGAGATAGAGAATGGCTTCGATGGTGCTAGCTAAACCAGGCATGAACAGTTTGGAGCACGGATGGCTAGCTCAATGGTACTGAATTAAAGTCTCAAATCTACCTCAATCCCACATCCATCCGTTTTAATCTAAGTTTCGGCCCGTCAGCTCCACAAAAATGTCTTCTAGGTTAGAGGGTCTTGTCATCATTCCAGTTTTGTCAGGCTGCTGATCCAGGTAGGCATTAGCAGCGTCCAAGGTAGGAAAGAACTGATATTCCCAACGATCGCCCAGCTGCTTCATCAGCAGCCCTTCACCATGCTTACGACGCAGCTCAGCTAGCGTACCCATTTCAATTAATCGACCTTGGTCAAGAATGCCAATGCGATCGCACAGGTACTCGACCTCTTCCATGTAGTGCGTGGTCAGCAGTAGAGTCATGCCTTGCTGACTGAGACCTTGAATGATTTCCCAAAGACGGCGACGGGTTTGAGGATCTAAGCCAACGGTAGGTTCATCTAAAAAGAGAATGCGGGGGTTATGCAATAGAGCCCGGGCAATTTGCAGACGCCGCTTCATACCGCCCGACAGGGTTTTAACCTTATCATCGCGACGGTCGGCCAGTTCGACATATCCAAGCCATTGGTCAATCTGTCGCTGCCGTCGGGGATTTGGAATATGGTGCATCCGACCGTGGAATTCCATGTTTTCCCACACGGTCATATCACCGTCTACGCTGGTTTGCTGCAACACCACCCCAATTTGCCGCCGCACATCCAGAGGTTGGCGCTCAATGTCGTATCCTGCCACCACAATCGTCCCCTGGGTCGCCTTCGCCAAAGTTGTCAGCATACGGATGGTGGTAGATTTGCCCGCACCATTAGGGCCTAAAAGACCAAACACCTCTCCAGGTTCAATCGTGAGCGACAGATCATTGACAACTGAGGTGTTGTTATAGACCTTATGAACGTTTTGCAGCGCAACAGCAGCGACCATAATCAGAGAACGAAGGGACAGAAAGATGAAAGGACAGAGAGTCTTAATGGATTTAACGTATCACTTAGGCAGAGTCAGATTTTTCTATGCGTAGCCGAATTCACCAGGAGATACTTTACCTGCATCAAGACGATGTACCCCACTATAAGAAGAAAGGTTCTGTAGTGCGAAACAGCTATTTCTGGGCTTTGCGATCCATTACAGAGCAATCTGGATTTGGCAAAGACTGGGAATTGGCTGATGAGGTGTGGCCTGCTCTCCGCCGCATGTTGACTTCCTTTGCCGAGGCGGGGTACCTCTACTACCGCGAGACCATCTTAGAATTTGCACCAGATGACGACATTCCTGCGGTTCTGAAGCCTGTCGCAACCTGGGTAGACTTTTCGGAAGAGTCTGAAGACTCCTTTGAAGACTTAGAGAATGAAGATGGGATAACTGGGAGATAAAGGGTACGCTGCTTAGACAAAATCAAAAAAGGGTGAGTTGCCTCACCCAGCCTGAATTCCTCTGACTGTGCAGCTTTTGCTGCTGCTAACAACAAATTATTTGATGAAACAGTTCTAGTACACTGAATAGCCTTGAACTAGAACTGCAATTACATCAGGCCCAATTGAGCCAGAATGCCTTTTCCGGTCAGCAGTTCGGTAGCCAGACCAATGGCAAAGCCCAACATCGCTAGACGGCCATTCCAGTTTTCTGCGAACTGAGTGAAACCAAACTTGCTCGTTTGCTCTTGAGTCATGACGTAAAACCTCACTCTTTTTAGGAACTGGGGACGTTTTTCATCCTTGTAAATAAATGTTAATTAAGTTTTGCCGAGGCTGCAACATTTCTTCTTACTTTGTGAGCGTATCCTGAGATTCTGGAAGGCTTGCCAGAGAGTTATTACAGAGCCACTCCCGCAGCGAGAGGGCTCAGTGGCGGCAGCAACCTCTCCATTGCGCTTGACAAAAATGCCGTTTACCCTGTCAATCCCACCAATAACCTCAAAGCCGAGACCCGACCCAGCTAATTTCTTGGCTAGGTCGCTAGTGACGCGAACATTGATTGAGGAGACAGCTCCACCCCTGCCAACTGCCATCGGGCTGGGCGTGGGCTGGCTGCGAACAGGTAAGCTCACCAGCAACAGGTTTACCAGCGTTATGCAGCCCAGAACATGAAAAAGGCGTTTTTCGAGGCGTATGAGAACCTTTTGACCAGAAGGAAAGTGGAAACATAAAAGGGCACAGAATGCCTGCGCCCTTAATGGTCTTGAGTTAAAAATGTTGAGCCTAATTAGGAATAGCCAATGTAAACATGCTAGGAGTTTTGCAGCATTTGACCGTCGGGAGGGGCCACTGCCGCAAGTTCCTTTTCCTTATCCAGCCGGCGCTTGCGGGCATAGAGCTGAATGGTGGCTGCCATCAGGACAATTAAGCCAAAGACAACCCAGGTAGTTGCACTGGTAGGAATGTTGTTCTTGAAGACCACCAACATAACGATGACCACCAGCAAAAGTGTTGGGGCTTCGTTGAGTGCCCGGAGCTGTTTACTCGACCACTTGCACTCACCCTTGGCCAACTGCTTCATAATCCGCTTGCAGTAGTGGTGATAGCCAATTAATAGGACTACCAAAGAGAGCTTGACATGCATCCAGGTGTCGTGAAGGTAGTCTGGCATCAGTACCAGCAGCCCAATTGCCATCGCCACTGTGACCAGCATTCCAGGGGTAGTGATAATGCTGTAGAGGCGATTTTCCATCACCTCGTACTGCTTTTTGAGGATACCCCGAGCGGGTTCGGGTTCGGCCTCTGCCTCGACGTGATAGATGAATAGTCGCACCAGATAGAACAGTCCGGCAAACCAGACCACAACGCCAATAATGTGAAATGCTTTGAACCAGTAGTACGCCATAGGGTTTGAAGGTGAGGGTTACAGATGGCGTGACCATCCGTGCAACAACGCGTTTGTTTAACAGATTGTTTCGAGAAGTATTGCAGACCGTAACGCTGCCGAGACCTATTGTCCTTTAGGGATTTGCCCTTGCAAAGATAGCTGCGAAGGTTCTTAACGTTTCGATTGGTGTGCGATGCTGAGGGATTGAACTGTTGTTGAGTTGCGATCGCACCCTACTCTTATGCACGTTGACTGGCAGGAAGCCAAGCAGTACGAAGACATTCTGTATCACAAGGCCGACGGCATCGCCAAGATCACCATCAATCGGCCCCATAAGCGCAACGCCTTTCGCCCCAAAACGATTGTGGAACTATACGACGCCTTTTGGGATGCGCGGGAAGACACCTCTATTGGTGTGGTGCTGTTAACTGGAGCAGGCCCCCACACCGATGGCAAATACGCTTTTTGCTCTGGTGGGGATCAGAGCGTGCGTGGCAAGGCGGGCTATGTAGATGACGAGGGTATTCCCCGGCTGAACGTGCTGGATTTGCAAAGGCTAATCCGCTCCATGCCTAAAGTTGTGATCGCCCTAGTGGCTGGATACGCCATTGGAGGCGGTCATGTACTACACATTATCTGTGATCTAACCATTGCAGCCGACAATGCCATTTTTGGCCAGACTGGACCTAAAGTGGGCAGCTTTGACGGCGGCTTTGGGGCAAGTTACCTTGCCCGGATTGTAGGACAGAAAAAAGCACGGGAAATTTGGTTTCTCTGCCGCCAGTACAACGCCCAGGAAGCCCTAGAGATGGGCCTAGTGAACTGTGTTGTGCCCGTGGAAGAGTTAGAGGCAGAAGGCATCCGTTGGGCTCAGGAGGTCTTGCAAAAAAGCCCGATTGCCATTCGCTGCTTAAAGGCAGCCTTTAACGCTGATTGTGATGGTCAGGCGGGACTACAAGAACTGGCGGGGAATGCCACGCTGCTCTATTACATGACGGAAGAGGGGTCCGAAGGAAAGCAAGCGTTTTTAGAAAAGCGATCCCCAGATTTCAAAAAGTATCCCTGGCTTCCCTAACCAGCCCCTTCAGAGGCCTGGTTTCTAAGCCTTTATAGAACTTAGACACCTCTAAAGCAACATGCGGAACCAGGCTGCTAGCAAGACTCACAACAGAAAGCGCCTCTGGGATCAGAGGCGCTTTCTGTTGATAAAGAATGTTTACTAAATCGGTTTTTAAAGCTGCATTAACCGTTAAGTTAATGCGCGAACTCTAACGGTTTCCGGTCGCTCAATCCGGGTATCTGGAATGTGGACTTCGATGGGTTGAGATATTTTCTCAAACACCTCCAAAGCTGGCATAGGTTTCATAAAAACTGGCACTGCTAAAGAACATGCCTGCCAACGTCCATGCACTGATACGCCGAGTTGTCCACAGTGACCGCCTCGTCTGCCTTCCGGGGTGTAATGGCGGCAGAGACTACAAGATGAAGTTCGAGACTTCATTGGCTTCATACTCTAGATCCCGAATGAGCGATAGGTTTATTGTGACCGCTGAATCTATACCCCTAAGAGTAAGAAATATCAGTCAAACGAACATCTACCTTAGGTTTCAGATTCTACGCACAAAAATCTCCCTTCATATTGTCTTCATGTTTCCTTTAGAGATAGAAACAGAACTAGAAGAAATGTCCTTAAACAGACTGAGAACTAGGTTGAAAGAGCAGGGATCAAAGTAAACACTGTTTAAAATTCTTGATTTTTAGGCTAATAACATCCTGATCCCCACTCATTAGCCAATAGAAATTAGAGCAAATTTTGGATCTCAGCGAATCGTTCGTGTCAAGAGTACAAAAGGCACAATTGGGTTTCTCTCAAAATTTCTTAACCTTTTTAGGACTGTTTGGATTGTTGATCCCCGCTAAGACTTCTTCTCATCTTGGTCCGGCGTTGCTTCCACTCGCTTCCAGTTTTTGATATCCCAGGTACTAGCATCCCAAGGGGTCGGTTCTAAGCCGGTAAGCTTGTTGCTGACCGCATTCGCGATCGCACGGTGAACAATCGGGATCACGGCCACATCCATTGCTAGCAGTTCATCCATCTGCTTAAACAGATCAGCCCGCTTTTGAGGGTCTAATTCTTTAGCTGCAGCCTGCCAGAGCTGATCGTACTCAGGGTTGCAATAGCGCGCGTTATTCGGCTCCTGCCACTTATTTTCCTGAGAAGCAATTTTGGCGCAGGTCCACCAGCTCATGTAGGTAATCGGGTCAGGACTCTCGTTTCCGGTAGAGTACACCTGCATATCGGCATAGAAGTGATTGAGGCTATTAGTTTGCTGTGGGTCAGCCGAGAAGAAATCATCGACTCGCACCCGCTCAACTTCTACCTCCATACCCAAATCTTCTAGGCTTTTTTTGACGATGGCTTGGGTTTCCTGACGCACTGGGTTTACTGCCGACTGGAAGAGAACTTCCATCTCCACCCCGCTTTTATCACGGATGCCGTTTTTGTTGGTGTCTACCCAGCCTGCTGCATCCAGCAGGGCCTTAGCCCTGTCAAGATCGTATTCATAGGGAATGTTGGCCGAAGCGTACAGGGAGGGCTCTACTAAAAGTTGTGCTGTAGGCTTTCCGGCATCTCCATAGAGCTCTCGTGCGATCGCATCCCGGTTAATCGCCAGGTTAATCGCCTCCCGAACCCGAATATCGCTGAAGTAGGGGTGGGGCACCTTGGGACTAGAACGCTCACCACTCTCCGTTTTGGCGAAGGGGTTGGAGAAGTTGAGCATGATTCGCTCAACATTAGAGCCAAAGGTGGTGATTATGCGTCCTTGGGAATCCTTCTCCAATTCTTTGAGGGCGCTGGCCTCAACCTGAATATTATTAGCAAAGTCAGCAGTACCTACCCGTAAAACATCTCGCGCTGCGGCATAGGGAGCAATGCCAGCAGTCAATTCAATACTCTTAAAGGCAGGAGTTCCACCCCAGTAGGTCGTGTTTGGACTGTAAATAATCTTGCCGGGAGAGAAAGCCAGCACAGTGTAGGGACCGGTGCCGATCGGTTGCACGTTAGCCTGAGCTGAGCGAGCTTGAACCCCGTTAAACTTCTCAAAAACGTGTTTTGGCAAGACTAGCCCAGTTTGCCCGGTAAAGGGGATAGACCAAGCTGCTGTCGGTTCTGCAAACGTGATTTTAACTGTTTGCTTGTCTACTGCCTCAACGGCCTTTACCCCTTCGTAAAACTGGGCTGTAGCCGCAGCAACCTGGGGGTTACGAATGAACTGAAAGGTGAATACCACGTCGTCGGCAGTAAATGGTTTGCCGTCTGACCAAGTTGCTCCCGATCGCAGTTTCCAGGTTACAGACTTGCCATCTTTAGCCACGCCACCGTTTTCCACCGTAGGAATTTCGGCTGCCAAAAACGGCACCAGTTCACCCTTCGCGTTGTAGCTGGCTAGAGGCTCATAGACGATGCGAGCAGCTTCAAAGTCTTGGTAGCCCGTTGCTAGGTGCGGGTTCAGAGTGACAGGAGACCGACTGTAGAGCAACTTCAGAATGCTGGGATCGGGTTGGGAAGACTCTGAGGTTGTAGGGGTTGAGGTGGGTTGGGCTGTTTGATTGGGCTGGGTGCATCCTGCTATACCCCCAAAGCCAAGAAGGGTGCTCACCAGCAGGACCGTGGCACAAATCCCTGATTTCATAACAATCTAAGCCTTACTGACAGCATGAAAAATTCCTCTGCCAAGTCCATCAAGGTTGCCTTAAAAGCAACTCCAATTCGAAAGTGAACTTTGCACAGAACACCTCAAGGTGCTCTCCCAGATTAGACAAAAAGCAGCCGGATTGGAGACACAACGTTCTGCCCCCAGCTTCTTCAGCGCTGGAGACAGAACATCCGGGTTATTCATCGTTATTCATTACCAGGTTACTCATTGCCAGAGAGAAGAGGAATCGCTTCTGCGATCGCATCTTTCACCTCAATCTGGCCCACCCTAGCCCAATACTGGCTCAAGAAGTGGATTTGCCGCAGCCCGACGATGAGATTGAGACCCGGAATAAAAAGCCACCAGACGATCAGAGGAGGCTTGAGTCCTGCTTCGCTGTAAAGGGCATTAACCGTGCGATACAGACGAAACTGAACGATGTAGATCCAGATAATACCGACTAGTGAGCACCAACCAAACCAACCTGGCACATCCGGATCAAGCAACCAAAGGACCTGAGGCAATGCTACTCCTACTACAAAGGGAGTCAGACACAAAGCCCCCGACCAGCCCTCACCCCGGTACCGCTTCAGTTCATCTTGAATCATCCACTTGTAGTAGCCGTAGTAGGCAAGCCCAGTAAGGCCCGAGTAGAGAATCACCCGCCAGAGAGGACGCGGGGTACCAACAACAGAGGGTTCAGCAGAAACTGTCATCAGGAAAGCAGGCCAACACATCCTGTGACACATCTTAAACTTTCTTCATCTATTTTGCAGGGAAGCCCTTTAGCTCTGCCAGCTTCTGCTAAGCCAGGGAATCACAAATCTGCGACCCCTGATGAGGGCATCCCAGGCTCAGCAAAGATTTTCTAGTCAACGTCTAGACAGCTTCTTCAGAAGTCGAGGACTCGGCTACTGCTGCCTCGGCGTCTGTAATCGCGTCTGCTTCAGTAGCCTCAGCGGTTTCTTCTGTAGAGGGTTCTTCTACGGGTTTGGCTTTGGTGGGCTTGGGACCACGCATCAGGGCTGGAGGCACAGCGGGTTTGCGATCGCGCTCATCACGATCACGACCTTTGCCCCCCTTTTTACTCTTGCCTCTAGCAGGCCGATCGCCACCACTGCGAGCGGGCCGTTCGTCACCATTACTAGCCGGGCGCTCTCCACGCTTAATCGGACGCCCGAATGAATTTTCTGGAGTTTCGGCCATGACTCAATACTTCTTAACGCCTTTGCAATCCTATCGTGAAACGCGCTAAGACTACCCGTAACAGAATCAGTTCCCACTAAGGGTAGTTTCGCCAGTGTTCTGTAACCCCCTCTGGCTGTTGTGACCTGCTGGTTACGCTCTAACTGTTGCAACTGCGCTCTCGAACTGTTCGGATATAGCGGCCCAGTGCAGGAGCCGAAGGAGTAGCATTCACTGCTGCTGTTATAGCATCGGCTTCAAGCCCCATGCTGGCTAAGTACGTTACAACTTCAACGTTAATCTGTGCAGGAGATGTCCCTTGCTGAGTGAGCTGTGTTCTCAAAGTGTTGAGAGCAGTTTCGATGGAAGCTCGCTCCTCTTCACCCATAATTTCAAACTCAGCCGTCCCTACAACTTGTCTAGAGGAGCCAAAAGCCTTCCATTGGTAACGATGACCCGGAACCAGAGGCGTCATGCGGTATGCAAGTTGAGGAACTGGAAGATCTAGATTGCCCGACCACGCCAACTCGTTTTCGGTCAAGTCGCGCAACTCAATCCGTTGGACAGTCCCGCCCTTCCACGAAAATACGGGCCGAGTCGAAAAAATCGCGGCATCGTCTCGGGGGCTAACCAGGCAAAACTCAGGAGTGGTCTCACCAGGGAGCGCCTGCTGCGGGACCGGGACGGAAATTTGAGCCAAGGCTGACTCCGAAAATCCGGCTAGGGACGACAGGGCCATACCCAGAGCAGCCGAAAAAGCATAGAAAGCTGGAGAGCGGCGAACCACCATACTGGTTTAAGCAGTTACATCAAGTAGGATATACAGAAGAATTTTAAGCAATTCCTCGCAATCATAGACACTAACCCTCGTATCGCAATTTACAGATGAAGCGGTAGAAAACAAAAAAACAGGAAACTGGATCGCTTCCTGTTTCCTTACTGTTGCAGGTTAATTAAGGTCTAACCGAAGCGTCCGGTAACGTAATCACGAGTAACTTCTTGAGCGGGGTTCCCAAAGATGAGTTCAGTGTTGTTAAACTCAGCCAGATAGCCTACCTTACCACCTGATTCTGTGGGAACTGCGTTGAAGAAAGCCGTATAGTCAGCAACGCGAGTGGCTTGCTGCATATTGTGAGTGACGATGATGATGGTGTAGTTCTCAGTCAACTCCTTCATCAACTCCTCGATTTTGAGGGTTGAGATGGGGTCGAGAGCAGAACAGGGTTCGTCCATCAATACCACATCTGGCTGTACCGCAATAGCACGCGCAATGCAGAGCCGTTGTTGTTGTCCTCCAGAGAGGGATAATCCACTTTCTCGTAGTTTATCCTTCACCTCATCCCACAAGGCAGCAGCTCTTAAAGAGCGCTCTACTAGCTCATCCATATCCCCTCGATAGCCGTTAATGCGGGCTCCGAAGGTAATGTTTTCGTAGATGGATTTGGGAAAGGGATTGGGTTTCTGAAAAACCATTCCTATGCGCCGACGCAATGCAGTTGGGTCAACGCCTTTTGCATAAAGATCTTGATCCTGAAAAGTGATGCGGCCTTTTACTTGCGCACCAGGAATCAAATCATTCATGCGGTTGAAGCAGCGTAAAACTGTGCTTTTACCACAGCCCGAAGGACCGATAAAAGCGGTAACTTTCCTTTTAGCGATGTCTAAGTTAACATCGCGTACGGCTAGGCTTGAGCCATAGTAAACAGAAAGATTTTCTGCTCGTAGTGCTGAAGTGCTTGCCATAGGAGAAGAAAGTAAATTATTTGAGGTAACAGCCATCACTGATTTGCCAAGGTTAACAGAAGTGCAGTTCAAGGAAATAAACAAAGTTTGTCAAGAACAAGCCTGCTGAAACCGCTGGCTTTAGAAGATGACACACTTAAAGACGATTCTTCTGAAATCGATTTCTCAAAAGTACTGCTGTAGCATTCATAAACAGTAGCAGAACCATTAGGACAATGATTCCAGCGGCAGCATTTACATGAAAGGCCTGCTGAGGTCGAGAAACCCAGTTGTAAATCTGAATAGGTAGGGCAGTGAATGGGCTTCGTAAGCCATCTGGCAGGAAAGCAATAAACGTTAATGCCCCAATGGTAATCAATGGCGCTGTTTCACCAATAGCTCGCGATAAAGCCAAAATAGTGCCTGTCAAGATGCCTGGCATTGCTTGAGGCAAGACGTGACTACGAATAACTTGCCAGCGAGTTGCCCCTAGAGCAAAGCCCGCCTGACGCAAACTACTTGGAACCGCTCTCAGAGCTTCCCGGGTTGCAACAATCACAATTGGTAAGACTAGCAAAGCAAGAGTTAGTCCCCCAGCCAGCAGGGTTCTTCCTCCTGTGAGCGGCTCCATGAAGCGAACAAAAGCAGCTAATCCCAGCAAGCCATAGATAATGGAAGGGACGCCAGCCAAGTTAGCAATATTGATCTCAATTAGGTTAGATAGCAAACCTGCAGTTGCGTATTCTTCTAAGAAAATTCCGGCTCCAACCCCAATAGGAAAGGCAACCGTAGCGACAACGAGGGTTAAATAGACTGACCCAACTAGGGCTGAGACTAAGCCTGCCTGCTCTGGCTTTCTAGAAGGAAAGTTAGTCAGAAACTGCCAGCTTAACCGAGGTGAACCATCCGCCCAGACGTCGATGAGTAGAATAGCTAGCGTGACTAACCCAACTAGCAGCCCCAGTACACAAGCAGTGTAAAAGACCTTGTCCCACGTGTAGCGCTTCTTTAAGTTTGGCTCAAATAATTTGGTCTTATTGGAATCGTATTCGGAAGAAAGTGAAGGATTCTGTGTCGTCATTCATACTTCTCCCGAAACTTGCGAACGAACCAGAAGCTAAAAAGATTTAATACTAGGGTCATCAAGAACAAAGTCATGCCAACCGCAAAGATGGTTTTGTAAGCCAGTGAACCCGCTGGAGTGTCTCCCAAGCTGACCTGAACAATAAAGGAGGTCATCGTCTGGATAGGCTCTAAGGGACTGAGGGTCAAATTAGGGTTTTGTCCCGCAGCCAGGGTCACAATCATGGTTTCACCAATCGCCCTAGATACGGCCAAAATAAAAGAGGCGACAATACCAGAGAGCGCAGAAGGGACAACCACAGACACAATTGTCTCTCGCTTGGTAGCACCTAAGGCATATGAACCTTCTTTGAGGCTTTTGGGAACTGAGTAGAGCGCATCTTCGCTCAAGGAGGCAACTAATGGGATAATCGAAACGCCCAGAATTAAACCTGCACTCAGGCCATTAAACCCTTGTAGGCCAGGGATAAACTTCTGAAAAAAGGGCGTAACTGTGAGTAGGGCAAAATAGCCGAAGACAACGGTTGGTACCCCGGCTAGAATTTCCAAGGAGGGCTTAAGCCAGGCCCGGACTTTTGGGCTGGCATATTCGCTGAGGTAAATAGCCGCTAGTAGCCCAGATGGCAACGCAACTGAAATAGCGATCACAGAAGTTATTAATGTGGCGCTAATCAGTACGAAGATGCCAAATTTCTTCTGCGCGAACAGTGGCGTCCATTCTCGATCGGTTAAAAACTGCCATAGTGAAACTTCTTGAAAAAACTCAAAAGTTTCAAAAACAAGCGTCAGTACAATACCGACCGTAGTAGCTACAGAAACTAGGGCAAAGAGCGCAAATACGACCTTGACGAGCCGCTCTACATTCTTGCTGAGCTGCCGATTCGGTTGCCAGAGATTATTTGGGTCTGTTGGTTCAGAAACCATTTCAGAATCTATTTAGAAAGGAAAAAGACGCAACTATCTTGCTACGAGTTAAGCGCCGTGTCCAAGAAAAAGCCTTTAAAAGGCTTTTTCTACTTATTAGTATTCCCGTGGTGTACCACTAACTAGCATAGGCCAACAGTGCGACAAATCTGATTGAAGCAGGAATGTCACACTGTTAGCTTTCGCTTTCAGGGTTACTTAGCAAGCAGTTCCTTCAGGGTAGCGCCATCTGCAGCGCCCTCGAACACTGACCCTGCTTTCGCACTAGCTAACCGAGTCTCTACTAAAGGCAGAACATCTGCGGGCAGAGGGACATAGCCTGTCTCCTGAACCAACCCTGCATTTGCAGCATCAATTTGGAATTCAGCAAAAGCTTTTACAGCGGGCTTTTCAAGAGAGGTGGTTTTGACGTAGAAAAACTCAGGTCGGGAGAGGGGTTGGTAGCTGCCATCTGCAATGGTTTCTGCAGATGGTTCAACACACCCGTTGCCGTTGTCAATGGCAACCAGCTTCAACTTGTCCTGGTTTTCTGCATAGTAGGCATAGCCAAAGAATCCAATGGCATTAGGATCGGTTGAAACACCCTGAACTAGGACGTTATCATCTTCGCTAGCAGTAAAGTCGCCTCGGCTGGACCCTTCCTCGCCAACAATTGCATTTGTAAAGTAATCGTAGGTACCAGAATCAGTTCCTGGTCCATAAAGGCCAATGGCCTGATTGGGAAAGTCAGGACGAATCTGATTCCAGGTGGTAATCTTACCCTGCGCTGCAGGTTCCCACATCTTTTTCAGTTCATCGACAGTGAGGCAAGCTGCAAAGTTATTTTGCGGATTGACCACAACAGAGAGCCCGTCAAAAGCTACAGGCACTTCAACGTATTCGATACCGTTCTTTTCACAAAGCTCGATTTCTTCTGCCTTAATGGGACGTGAGGCGTTAGAGATATCCGTTTCTCCAGCGCAAAACTTCTTGAAGCCACCACCTGTACCAGAGACGCCTACAGTCACCCGGACGTTGGGATTGGCTGCCATGAACTCTTCAGCCATTGCTTCAGAGATGGGGAACACTGTGCTGGAGCCATCCACCAAAACGTCTCCGCTTAGGTCAGAGCCATTCGCAGCAGCCGTGTCGCTTCCTGTATTGGAAGTAGTAGTTTGGGAACCGCCACCACATGCGGCTAGCCCAGTCAAGAGAGCCGAAACGGCTACTAAGTAAGAAAACCGAAATGTCAAATTTGTCAGCGACATAAACCTCTTAGCTCCTCATCTCAGGAGAAAATTATCTGGGATTGAAACACATAGATAACAGAAGGATAGTAGGATAGCCGGGTAAAAATTGGGTTAAGGAATGATTTTTTTCGAAGGATTTTAGTTATGAGTCTTACCTTAGAGAAAGCAAGTTAATCTTCATGCATAAGTTCGTCCGACTTACAATAGGGTATTGCTTGAGAAAAATACTCTTATAAAAGTGATTATCGAGAGAAATCAACTTTTAGGATTTCTGGAATTCACTTTTTAGGCTACGAAAGCTAACTCTTCTAAACTGTTAGATCTAAAACTAGGCAATAGCTGAGAATGCTTTGTTATCTTTGGCTTTAAATCTGAAAAAGAGAAAAATAAGTAGTTTCACTATCTTGAACCCAGGTTAGGCTCAGGTTTTGAAATGGCCTGAGCCCAACTTGAGGACGCCTAGGCTAATATGCCTGAAATTTCAACTAGAACTCGATGCTATCAGGAGTTCTGGGGAAAGGGATAACATCCCGGATGTTAGCCATGCCAGTCATAAATTGAACTAGTCGCTCAAAGCCTAGACCGAATCCAGCATGAGGAACAGTACCAAAGCGGCGTAGATCCAGATACCACCAGTAGTTCTCTGGATCTAACCCAGCCTCTTGAATGCGGCGTTCTAGAATCTCCAGACGCTCCTCCCGCTGCGAACCGCCAATGATTTCGCCCACTTTGGGAGCCAGCACGTCCATAGCCCGCACCGTCTTACTATCGTCGCTCAAGCGCATATAGAAAGCCTTGATCCCTGTTGGGTAATCAGTCACAATTACTGGCTTCTTAAACAATTCTTCTGCCAAGTAGCGCTCGTGCTCGGATTGCAGATCGATACCCCACTCAACCGGAAACTCAAATGTGCGATCGCTCTTTTGCAGCAGGTTCACGGCATCGGTGTAGGTAATCCGCTCAAAGGTGTTGTTGATAATGTTGTCAGCCGTCGCTAACACTGAGTCATCAATGCGTTGGTTGAAGAATTCCATGTCATCCGCGCACTGTTCTAGCACTTGCTTGAAGACAAACTTAAGGAAATCCTCTGCCAAATCCATGTTGCCTTCCAAGTCACAGAAGGCCATCTCCGGCTCAACCATCCAAAACTCAGCCAAATGGCGGGAGGTATTGGAATTTTCAGCTCGGAAGGTAGGACCAAAGGTGTAGACGTTAGTAAACGCCATCGCCATGATCTCAGCCTCAAGCTGCCCGCTCACCGTTAGGTAAGCTGGCTTGCCAAAGAAGTCCTGACCATAATCCACTTGGCCCTGGTCAGTGGTAGGAACTTTTTTAAGATTTAGTCCCGTCACGGCAAACATTTCCCCCGCCCCTTCGCAGTCACTAGCGGTAATGATGGGGGTATGCACCCAAAGAAATCCACGCTCTCGGAAAAACTGATGGATGGCCTGAGCGCAAGCATTCCGGACTCGAAAGACAGCACCTAGGGTATTGGTGCGCGATCGCAAGTGACCCAGCGTTCTCAAGTACTCAAAGGAATGCCGTTTTTTCTGGAGTGGGTAAGTCTCTGGATCTGCCTCCCCAAACACCGTTACCTGCTCAGCCTGAAGTTCGACCCGCTGGCCCTTTCCGGGCGACTCGACTAGGGTTCCCGCAATCTCAATGGAGGCTCCCGTGCTGATGCGCTTGATGGTTTCCGCATAACCCGGCACGGCTTCCCCAATGACCACTTGCAGCCCATTCATCGAGGATCCATCATTCACATCAACAAAGGTAAATCCTTTGGAATCTCGTTTGGTGCGTACCCAACCTTTGATCGTGATAACTTCACCAGGTTGGCCGCTTTGCAAGATCGCTCGAATACGTTGCGTCATGATCAAGTGTCAGTTGAGTTTCTGGGGAGAAAAAATTCAGCCGAGTTTTAATGGTAGATCTTTCTTACGGCAGCGTCTTGCCTAACTGCTTGCACATCCCCGTATCAGCCAACCCACAACCAACCCTAAGCCGCCAAACCGTACTACCTGCCAAAACACCTCTCTGAAAGGCTGCCAGGAAAAAAACTGATTAGTCAAAGCCGCTTCTAGCTCTTCGATTTGCTGCTGTACAGATTGAGTTTCTGCCTCAGCCAGAGAAACCTGATCTGACGAAGTCTCTAGCTGCTCCTGAAGCTGGTGCAGCTGGGCAAGATTGGTAACTCCGGTACGGAGATGCCGCAACCGCTCCTCCAACTGATCTAGCGTTTGGCCTAGCTCTGCGATCCGCCGAGATGAATCAGGTGAAGGGGTCGCGCCCAACGATCCCCGCTGGGGACTCGGTAGATACCAACGGCGAAATTGCTTCATCATGCAGAATAGAAACAACCTCTCAGCATATCCCTTAAATCAACAGCACCACTCTTTAAAGGCAATCTCATGTCAGACCTTGTTCACCCTCAATCCCCCGGATCCTCGCAAACTCAGCCCTCTTCACTTACAGCCCCGCTGAGTGAGTTGGAATTGGCCCAGGCCCTTGCTGAACGACTTGCCATTAAGCCTCAAGACTGGCATCGGCTAAACCGCAACCGTAAAGTTCGTGCTGGAGAACAGATTGCCTCAGCCCTGGTTTACCTGCTTAAGGATCAGCCAGAAGAAGCCCTAATTCGCCTACAGCAGGCTACAGGATGGCTGGATCACTCCCTACAAGCACCGCCTTGCCCTACTCATGGACACGGCAAAAAATAGGTTAGCGGGATCAGCTAATCAAGGGGAGACGACTACGACGACGCACCTGTTTACAAAGGTGAAGCTCCCGTCCTCCCCGCGACCACCGAACGTCGTCAAAAATTTGGTGGAGGATATACAATCCACGGCCACACTCATCCACTTGATGAATACAGTCTTGATGGAAGATTCCTTCACACTGGTAGGGAGGGTCAAACCCTGCTCCTTGATCTGCAATCACCCACCAGTAGTAATCGCCAAAGGTAGAAAAGCGAACTGAAACTTTTTTAGCAGGATCAAGTCCGTTACCGTGCTTGGATGCATTGACTAACGCTTCTTGCAAGCCCAAACGAACTTCGGATTGCCAGAGGGAAGGTACCTCAGAAGTTAATAGGTCCAGGATGGGACGAAGGTACAGCGTTGAGACGAAACTGAGCGTACCCCATTTATGACTGGCAGGCGGTGGAGAGATAGCAACCACTCAAAAAGCCTCCGGGAACCAATTGATGAAATGAAATGTGAGCCAGTTGCTGTGACAGCCAAGTCTTTGTTTGACAGCGCAAAATTTCGTCTGAGTGCTCTCAAATGTGCTGCCGATGTGCTCGTTGAGCTATCAAAAACTTGATGAAGGAAGAACTCTTTAGGTCAGATTAAACGCCCCTGAAAGCTGCCGTTGAGTTATCTTCTCTTTAACTATAGCAAACCTTGATTCCAGAAAACCATAGGGGTAACTCTTGCTGATGAGCTTGGATTTGAATTTCTAATTATTCATAAAACATACGCTTTTAGGGAATATCCGTTCTGTATAAGACAAATAAACCTCTTCTAAAGAATCACCCCCTTCTCTAATTAAGGTGTTCATTTAAACAGGTGCGATAAAAAACTCAAGCTTTTGTGAGCAGTCTATAGAAATTATTAATCAATTGAAAAGACAGCTTGCAAAAGCAAAGGTGTTTATTGAGAAAAGGGGTGCAGTCCATGCAACAGAACCCTGTGGTTATGGCATAAAATAACCCTGCTTCCTGGCGGGAGCAGGGAAAATTGGGGTCAGATTTAGCACTTCTCAAACAATCTCTGCGGAAATCAAGCGCTCAACTCTCCTTCTGAGGTGCCCCCTGAAAGATCACGATATGCCTACCTAAGCAGCAGTTTGGCTCGTTGTTCTGCTTTAGGCGCTTAGATGGTGAGTTGCGGTCTCAGCCACAATGGCAGAGGTGTCTTGAGTTAGCTTTTGCAGAGCGGAGCGGGCTTCGGGTTGTGAAAAGTGACTCAAGGCATGAACTAGACGGTGACGCACTTGCCAATCGGGGCTGTCGGTGTAGTTCAAGAGCACTGGCAAGGCTCGATCATCTTGCAATTCTCCCAAGGCACCAATAGCGGCAGTTGAAATGAGTTCGTTGCCTTCCTCTAGGGCAGATTGCAGCAGATCAAACGCTCTAGGGTCGCCTAACTCACCTAGGGATGCGACGATGCTGAATTTGACCAGCCACTCAGTTGTTCTGTTGTAGAGGGTTTCTAAATCTTCGTAGGCTGCCACAATATGTAGCGCACCAATGCTATCAGCTGCCGCTGCTTGCACATCGGGATCTGAATCAGTTTTGAGAATTGTGCGGAGTAGGGGAGCTACTTGGTCAGGGTTTTGCTGACCCAGGGTAGCAAGTTGGCTGACTGCAGCATAGCGAACCCGGGCATTGCTATCAGCGGCTACATCCTGGATCATCTCAAGTGCGATCGCAGGGTCTAGATCCCGAATTTGATTGACGGCCCGCAGACGATCCCCATAGTCTTCTGACTGTAGAAGTTTCCTAACGCTCTCCGGAGTGATAGCCATTTCGTAATCTTCAACACACATCAGTTACTACCACTATCGGCCATTTTGGAAATCAGCGATAGCCTTATCGCGGAACTCAAGAGAGGCGTAGTCTGGCGTTAGCGGTAGCCACTCGCCATTTCTCGCACAATATCTCCCCGTGTTAGAACACCTACTAACGCGCCATCCGCAGCCAGCACAGGCAGGCGTCTGACCTGCCGATCATGCATTAACTGAGCAGCTTCGTGAATTGATTGATCAGGCGCAACAGTCACAATTTTTTCTGAGGTCATCACCTCGCCTACAGTTTGCCCCAGGGCTTTGTGAAGTTCCTGATTGTATTTAGTCGGGTTCTTTAGATAAATCACGCTGTCAAGCAGCATGATGTAGGGCGGTGACTCTACTCCTGTCTCTTGCCACATCAAGTCGGTTTCAGAAAGAATGCCCACCAGTTTTCCCTCAACATTTAACACGGGTAAGCCGCTGATACGCTTGTCCGCCAAAATTTGGATGGCATCTTTAAGGGAAGTTTCTGGGCTAACCGTAATGGGGTTAGGGGTCATTACATCTGCAACTGTTTTAGCCATAGCACTCTCTTAAACACGTTAGGACGTCGGCAAGACCGCCTCCTGTCTACATTTTAGGCAGGTTCAAAAATTTGGCCTGGGAACCGGTCACAGGTCGTTACAGAAGCGCTCCAGAATGTCGGTGCAGTGTGCGATCGCACCTAGATGAGCAATTTCGAACCCGTGAGTATTTTGAGTCGGAAAGCTTAAACAGGCGGCCCGAGAGACATGACCGAACTTCATGGCAATTGAGCCATCACTTCCAAAACCGTTGATAGTAGCCAGTTGCAAAGGTAGCTCCAGAGCAGTGGCGGCGTTACGAAGCTGCCAGTTCAGGCCCTCGTCATACAGCCCATAGCCATCTTGAGCCAGCAGCACTGGGGCCTCGTTGAACTCAATGGGGTACTCCTGCGACAGCGGACAAATTTCTAGCGCAACGAGGGCTTCTAAAGACTGCCGCTGCGTAAAATAAAGTGCTCCTAAGGCACCGACCTCCTCCTTTGCCGACGCTACCAGATAAACGGTAACGGGAGGATGCTGCAACCGCGAAGCCAGCGCCAACAAGATGGCAACTGAGGCTTTGTTATCAAGGGTGTAGCTGGCAACGTAATCACCCAACCGCAAAGGTCGTTTGCGATGTTTGCCTACGACCACACGAGTACCTGGTCTCACGCCTGCTTGATCAAGCTCCGCTTGAGAGCGGCAAGTTTCAATCCAAGCGGCTTCCCACGTCACCCCTTTGCCCTCTTGCTGCTCCTTTTGGGGTGACTCATGGGAGACATGGCGCGAGCCAAAGGAGAGAATCCCACTGATGGTTTCTTGATCTCCCAGCAAATCCACCGCGCCTTCTCCGTAGACCCAGGGAAACGCGCCGCCTAGCCGACGCACCGAAACTCGGCCATTGGGTTCAATTGCCTTTACGATCGCACCGATCTCATCCTTGTGGGCTGTAATTGCGATCGCACGTTCCGCATCCTGCCCCGGAATTTTGGCCACAATGTTGTCGGCGGCATCTCGCCAGTGCTCTACTCCCAGCGCAGCAAAGCTTGTCATTAAAGCTTGGTTGATCTCTTCCTCCACGCCGCTAGGTGAATGACACATGACTAGCGCTTCAATCTGATTGAAAAGGGCCTCAAAGTTAGAAGTCATAAATGGAAGTTGCTGAGCATGGAAAGCACTTTATTGGGAGCGGGATACCCACATTGGCAAAATGGGCTGTCTACCCGGAGTATGGGCACTGTTTAGGAACAGCGAAAGACCCTGCACTGGCTGCCAAGGTATGCACCCAGTGCAATTTAGGGTCAGACTGAGCCGCAATCCCTAAGCTTCTACTCCAATGACTTGCTGCAAGCGGGTACGAAATTCACCTTTGGGATGACCTCCCTTGACTTCCCCAACAATTGAAAAGTCTCCTTCAGGGTCGTCACAAACCAAGTAGGTAGGCCAGCCCATATCAGCCTTATCGGGATACTGCTGAAGCAGGATTTTGCGGTACTTGCGATACGTCGCTGTATCCTGCATCTTCACATCAACAAACTCTAGTCCCAGTTCCTCGGCCACCTTCTGGTCATAGAACGACATCTTGTGGCAGATGCCGCAGTCCTCGGATGAAAATTTGATGACTGCTCGACTCATAAGATTCTCCTGTTTATTGGCAGTAGGGGATATAACTATTTTCCGATAGGAAGGGGAGTAAGCACAGAAGGCACAGGGCAGAAGGCAAGAGGAAGGAGGAAAGAGGAAAGATTTAGCTAGAAGGTAGGCGGCAGCATAGCGTTAAGTTGCCTTGCAGAAAATCCACGCTCCTAACTTTTTCTTCTGCCCTCTGCCTTTCCCCTTCTGCCTCACCCAAAGCGCTTCCGCAATACCGGAAATACTGGGCATGGCTTTGCCTCCTGCACCTTTTCGGGTCGACTCCAGGTAAAAGGGGCTTGCCGTGCAGCCGACATCCATAGAAGGCGTTTGGCACGGGTCATGGCGACATAGAGAAGGCGGTATTCCTCGGCGGTCTTAAGGTGCTTGGCCTGTTCCCAGGCCGTAAAGATGTCGGGGATAGGGGCTGCTTTTTGCTTAGTGTGGGCATAGGCGCGGATTTGGGCGCGGGCGACTTCTGCCAGAGTAAAGTCACCCAGGAATTCCCCCTGAGGAGGAACCCAGAGTTCGCCCGGAATGGTTTTCTCGTGCAGAAAAGGGAGAAACACCACATCCCAGTCCAACCCTTTAGCTTTGTGCATGGTGATCAGGGTGAGTTGACCAGGGCGGGTGTACTGAGATTCTGTATCTTCCGTGTCTACGCTTTCAAAACGCTCTGATCCAACAATCTCTTGTAAGGTTTCGAGCATCATGGCCAGTGTGTTGTTGTCACGAGTCTGCTGACTCAGGCGAGCAGCTAGCTTATCAGCAGTCGCGAGTTCACTCTGGTTATAGTCCAGGGTCAAGCCAATGAAGGGAATCAGGTGATAAGGGGGCAGTTCCAAACGCGATCGCAAAAGAGCAGTGCAGAGCCGCCGGGCCTGCCGAGCAGCGTCTGTTTCGGGAGGCGTATCTAGAGGGCCGGGGTAGAGAAATTGCTCAGGAGCATTGGCAAGCGCATTGAGATCCTGCGTAGGAATCCGACGGCGATCCACTAAAACCCGGAGTGCCCCCTTCAGCGTGTCTGGTGAGTGGGGTCGCTCAATAAAACGCAGCAGGGCCAGCATTTCTTCGGGCACCTGGGTCTGGCGCTCTCGTTCACCTACGTCATACAACCGAATGCCGACTTGAGCTAGGTCCACCCCCAAAGCATCCGGGTCTCGTAGCAGGTTGCCAACAAATAGCCCCTGTCGCCCCTCCCGCACTAGCACGGCAAAGCTGGCATCTGGCTGCTGTTGATACAGCTCAACAACCCGTTGAGCAATTTGCCTCACTGAGTCCGTAATCGTGTTTGGAATACAAAGTTCTAGGCCTTGGCCTAACGGTTCTGGGTTAGCATCTGGCTGAGGATCGCTGTCAAACACGGGCTGAATCGCCTGATTTCGGAACGGGATCTCAGTGCCTGCTGCCCCCGATTGGTTCACCCAGCGCAGCAGATAGTTAGCCGCATCCATAATGACTTGAGTGCTGCGTCCGGCCTGGTTCATGGTGACCAGTTGGTTATGATGCTGGCAGGCGTCGCAGAACTGGTTGAAAAAAACAGGATCGGCTGGGGTAAAGGTCGAGTTGATTGCTTGGTTCGGATCACCAACTCGCACTAGGTTAGGCGGAGCAGAGGGGTTTGTCGAATCTGCGGCCAGGGACACCAGTAAGTCAGTTTGTAGTGGAGAGGAGTCTTGGGCTTCATCTTCAAACACAGCGAAAATTCGCTCTTGCCAAAAGCGCTGTGCCTCTGGAGCTTTTAACACCCGCAGCGCGGCCAAAATCATGTCGTCATAGTCAATCAAGCCCCGCTGTTGCAATAGATCCTGGTAGCGCTGATATAGCCCCGCAGCCATTGAAAGAACTGCGTAGTCCTCGACATCTCCCGGTAAAACGTGAGTAAGATTCGAGGCAACTTGGTGTATTTCCTCAGGCAAAACGCCAGAACTCTTAGCTTCTCGAATGACGGTTAAGGCCAGACTTGGCAGAATTTCGGTGCGCAGGACAGACTGCCGCCGCAATCGCTCTGTCTCTTCTCCATCAAATCGTCGCCCCTCAATCAACTGCTGGTATGGGCCAGGATTATCTACAATCCACTGTTCTACACAGGCCCGGATCAACCGATTACTTTGTATTGGGGAGACTAGGGTAAGGGTTTCTAGGCTCAGGTTCGAGAGTTCGGGGTTCCGGGTTGCAATCGTTAGGGCTAGCCCGTGCAGAGTGTAGACGACAAAGCTGTTGAGGGGCAGAGCTAATTCTCGCAGGTACTTTCTCACTTTGCCCTTGAGGTTAGCGGCGGCTGATCGAGTAAACGTCACGAGCAGCAGTTGACGGTTGGCGTGGAGACTGTGACGTGCGATCGCAATGGCTGCTGCCGCTGCCATGCCTGTCGATTTACCAGAGCCCGGAACGGCTGAAACCGCTAATGGCCCCCCTGTCCAATCAGCTAGCGCCTGTTGCCCTGGTCGGAGGCTAGCTCTGATCGCCCTGAGCGTCCTTTCTCGTTCTAGCCCAATCACGCCTGTCATACCGACACCCGTAGCCTTTTCCTCCAGCATAGCGATTTGAACCAGCCTCAAGACCGTCCAGGCTTGGAGAGTCAGGACTGGAGAGCGAGCAGGCAAGAAGGCAGACGGAAGGAAATCTTACTCCTAAATGCCTAACATTGCTGAGTGCCAAAGCTGGTAGCCCTGTGGGTTGAGATGCACACCGTCTGTCGTGAGCGCCCGATCAAGATTTCCTTGAGCATCGACAAATTCAGACTGTAAATCCAGGTAGTCAACGCCTTGCTGAGCAGCAATCACTGCAACCTGCTGGTTCACCCGGCGAATACGATCGCTAGAGATACGGGGTAACCGCGTTGGCAGAATAGAGTACATCACAATTCGGGCTTGGGGATGTTGCTGGCGCAGCTGCTGCATAATCAATCGTAGGTTGTTAACCACAGCCTCATCAGAAGCACCCTGCTTCAGGTCATTCACACCTGCCATAACGTGAATGGTATTGGGCCGGGTGGCTGCAAAATTTGGTAGCCGCCGCAAAATTTGAGCAGAGGTTTCTCCAGAAATGCTTTGGTTGAGCCAGAAGCGATCCCGAGAGAGCCATTCCGGTGGAAGCCACAAACTTAGAGAGTCCCCAACAATAATTGCTAACTGGTTGTTCCCCTGACCCATTGCAATCGATTGGGCCTCCTGAGCCAAAAGATCCTGCCACTGTTGATAGGTAGGTCGCTCGGTTGCCATTTGCCATTGGTCAGCAAACTCGTTGGGAGAAATGCGGGTATACAGCTTACCTGCTCGTAGAGCGGCCCGCCGCTGGACATACAGTTGGCTGCCTGTGCGGGGGCGCACTGTTACCCAAAACCCGTTCGCAGTTGGGCTTGGACGCATAGCCGCAACAGCACGACTAAATTGGGGCATTGCAGTGCTGGGCTGGGCATTGGGTCGCATGATTTGTTGGGCAGCAAGGGGGGGTCGAGGGGGTGGTGCGATCGCACTTTGGGACTGAGTTGCAATAATGCGAGCGGCATTCAGGGAATTTGACGGCTCAGCCATCTGCCCAGGTTGGTCACGACTATGGTTAACCTCTAGTGTCTCTACAGCATCGAGCATTTTGGAAGGCCGCCCCTGTGCAACTTGACACACGGGGACTGGCAGTTCGGGAGCCACAGGCTGTGCTGATGGAGCAATAGGTGGCATTGGAGTGCCCAAGCTACCTTGAGCAAAGACATTGGCTGCCGCCTCTAGCGCTAGGGCAGGAGTCTGCGACATCGCCTCGTTTACGCAGCTTGCCAGCAGTTGGGCTGCCATCCAACACACATCAGCCATATATTCTCCTTTGGCAGAACTCTCTGAACTCTTTTGTCGCGTCCAACCGCCAAATTCAGGACAAAAGTTACCGAGATTAGATTCTTTGGTTTAAGAAAGTCAAGATATCTTGAGCTTCGCCGCCCATGAAACAAGCAAGCTCAAGACGCCTCTCTTGACACAATTAAACTTCTTCGGGCATGATGGTTAACTGGCTGTTTATTTGGCTCGGATCAGGTTTCCAAGTGTTGTGCCCCCTTCAACTGGGGAATGGCGCGGCTACCTGTACGGCAACCATGAGGTAAGGATGGCATACGCAATTGTTGAAACTGGCGGCAAGCAAATCAGAGTTGAGCCGGGCCGCTTTTACGATGTAGATCGGTTGGCTTTCGGTGAAGACGAGCAAATCACTCTAGATAGAGTGCTTTTTGTGAGCGATGGGGATGAAGCCCACGTCGGTCAGCCTGTCATTGAAGGGGCAACCATTACCGCGACGGTTATGCGCCATCTGCGGGGCCGCAAAGTCATCGTTTACAAGATGCGCCCCAAAAAGAAAACCCGCAAGAAGCAGGGTCACCGCCAGGAACTCACTCGCCTGATGGTTGATGCAATTAATTTTAATGGCAAAGC
>DATNQF010000119.1:0-23084 GCA_036702855.1 Trichocoleus sp.
CCGAGTTCTCCCCCAAGGGGTAGGTCGATACGCTGCTTAAAGTTTCCAGCCGCAATGTTTTTGACCCCAACCAGCAGTTCCTTGATCGGCTGGGTAATGGTGAGCGCGTTGAACACAGCTCCCAAAATCACCATGACCCAAATCGAGACGAACACGGCAATGGTGACATCTCGCGTTAGGTTGGAGGAGGCGACGACTGTGGGATTGGGATTGATTCCCAAAGCCAGCACCCCTAAATGCTTGCCATTGTAGTTAAGGGGAACAAAGACATCGGTAACTTCGCCCGCTGGGGTGACGTGCTGCCGTACCATTGGTTGGTCGGTGTTGCGAGCATAGTCTTCCGGAAGCTGCATCCGTCGCCGCAGGGTCAGGGAGTTTTGTACGGCGGCTTCGGAGAAGGGAATGCCGAAGAAGATGCTGCCATCTTCATCAGCGTAGAGCATGTAACGGACGCTGGATGTACTCTGATAGAAGCTATAGGAGAACCGTGCCAGTTCGGTGCGATTGTTTTCACTGACCAGAGGAGCGACGTTCGCAGCTAGGAGCAAACCTAAATCCCGACCAAACCGGGTGTCGTTAAGGCGGGCATCTTGCTGAATTGTGTTGACGGCCCAAAACGTCAAGCCACTCATGATGAGGGAAACCATTAACGTGGCCCCTGCCATCAGCCGCGTCTGGAGGGTAAAGTCTCCCCACCAGCGAACAATCAATTCCCGTAGCTTCTTGAGTAGCTCAATCAAGGCGTATTCAGCGCTGGCACAATGTAGCTGCCTCTATTCTGGCATGTTCTCTAAAAGTTGCTTTCCCCGGTAAGCGAATCAGTCTTGAACAAGACAACCCTCGCCCCCATTAAATTGCCATTCCGTTACTGAGACTTGACGCGGTGACCAATGTCGCGGCGGTAGTACATGTTCTCAAACTGAATGCAGTTAGCAGCAGCATATGCATTTGCGATCGCAGCCTGGAAGCTTTCTCCTAGACCTGTAATGCCCAGCACTCGACCCCCATCAGCAATCACATCGTTGCCCCGCTTACGGGTACCCGCATGAAAAACGAGAGCGCCTGTGTCAGTAGCCTCATTGATCCCTGTGATGCTCATGCCTTTTGGATACTTGTCGGGATAGCCTTCTGCGGCTACCACAACACAGGCTGCTGCGCCCGGCTTCCACTCCAAGGGCGGAAAGGACTCCAGCCGACCCTCAACGCAAGCCAGCATCAGCTCAGCCAACGGAGTTTCTAGTAATGGCAAAACAGCTTGAGTCTCTGGGTCACCAAAGCGGCAATTGAATTCCACCACTTTAGGATCCCCTTCAGGGGTGATCATCAGTCCGGCGTAGAGAACGCCTCGGTAGTCAATGCCCTGTCTGCGAAGCTCTTGAATAGTTGGCTCTAGAATTTCCTGCTGGATCCGCTCCATCAAGGCAGGCGTGATCACAGGTGTTGGTGCGTAAGCCCCCATACCCCCTGTATTAGGGCCTGTATCCCCTTCGCCAATGGTTTTATGGTCTTGAGCGGGCAGAAGGGGACGAATGGTTTGACCATCCGTGACGGCTAGCACAGACGCTTCCTGCCCCGTCATAAATTCTTCGACTACAACTTGACTGCCAGCCGCCCCAAACTTACCGCTAAAAACCTCTTCAATGGCGGCGGTAGCTTCTTCTAGGGTCTGAGCGACGGTTACCCCTTTGCCTGCTGCTAAGCCATCAGCTTTGATAACGATGGGGGCTCCCTGCTTACGGACGTACGCTAAAGCAGGGGCAGCCTCACTAAAGACTTCTGCCTTGGCTGTCGGAATGCCTGCTTTTGCCATCAGAGCCTTAGACCAGGCCTTGCTGGCTTCAATTTGAGCTCCTGCCTGAGTGGGGCCAAATACTTTGACTCCCTGCTGTTGTAGGTAGTCCGTTGCACCCTCGGCTAGGGGCTGTTCGGGACCCACAACGACTAGGGAAAAGTTGTTAACCAGGGCAAATCGAGCAATTCCCTCGAAATCGGTTGCCGTCATTCCTAAATTACGGCATCTTGCCAGAGTTGCCGTTCCCCCATTGCCAGGAATGCAAACAACCTCTGTTACTTTGGGGTACTGGAGCAGTTTCCAGGCCAAAGTGTGTTCACGACCACCGCTTCCGACGACAAGGGCTTTCACCGTTTGTTGCTACCTTCCTAGAGATCAAGCGCTTCTCATTCTCCCATGCGGTTACAACGTGTCAATGACAAAGTCCGAACAAAACCATTTAGAAAACTGTTTGGGCAGAACGCTGCAAACATCCGAACCCTTGTTTAAGGATTGCAAAATGATGTCTAAGATACCAAAAAATATCTTACAAAATGGTTCATATTAAAACCTATAAGGGTGCAACCAACAGCCATACGGATTTGTTCTGCTTCTCTCTGACGCCTGGGTGAGGGGTGACGTCAGCTAGGCGAGGAATTGAGGTAAGCGTTATGGTTGATTTCGTCGGGAGTTTAGTGAGAACTCAGAGATCGACCTTCCTGAAAATCAAGATCAACCTCCCTGAAAATCCGGATAGGCATCATGGGGTGCAGAAGAATATTGATGAGTTGGTTCGGTTAGCCCTGTAGGTTGAATTGTCTATGACGGAACGCTCCCCGTTGCCGATCTCTGTGTCCGAACAGAGACCAGAGATTGACACTGCGATGGTTGCAGAGCTAGAGAATACAGCTCTTTCCCAAGATGAACTTTTACAGAGTCTGCAGGCCCTACGTGAGGAAGTGCGTAGCTTGAAGCAGGATGTGTGCGATCGCACTGCTCTGATCGAGCATCTTGAAACAGAGAATGCTCGACTTGAGCGGCAGTGCGAAGAGCAAACAGCGGCCTTGCGAGAGTCCAACGACACCCTGATTGCCGAAATTGTAGAGCGACAGCAGGCTGAAGTTGCTTTGCGAGCAGCCCACGACCAGCTTCGCGCCATTCTCGATGCTGTGCCCGGGATTGTGTCTTGGATCAGCTCTGACCTACGCTACTTAGGGGTCAACCGCCATCTGGCCAACACCTTTAAGCTGCCCATCGAAGCGTTTGAAGGGCAAGATATTGGCTTTCTGCACACCAGCAGTGAGTTTAACAGCTTTGTCAAAGATTTCTTTGAAAGTGACCAACAGGACGCTTACCGGGAGATTGCAGCCCATGTCGGTGGCTCCAAGCGGCAGTTTCTCATCGTGGCCCAGAAGTACAATCAGGGCAAAGCTGCCTTTACCGTTGGCATCGATATCTCAGAGCGCAACCAGGCCGAAGAAGCTCTACGGGAAGCCGAGGCCAAATACCGCAACATCTTCGAAAACATTGTCGAGGGCATCTTCCAGACCACGCCTGAGGGCCAATACATAAGCGCTAACCCCGCTCTCGCCCGTATTTACGGCTATGCCACGACCGAAGAGATGATGCTGAATCTGACGAGCATTCAGCAGCAGCTTTACGTCCAACCGCATCGACGTGATGAATTTATTCGAGCGTTGCAAGAGCAGGGCGAGGTCAAAAGATTTGAGTCTGAGATTTACCGTAAAGACGGCAGCATTATTTGGATTTCCGAGAATGCGCGAGCTGTCCATGATGAATCGGGCGCAATTCTGTACTTCGAAGGTACGGTTGAAGATATTACCGACCGTAAAGAAGCTGAGGCTGCTCTCCAGCGTGCTAACGAAGAACTAGAGCAGCGAGTTGCCCGTCGCACTGGTGCGCTTACCGACTCTAACCAACGCCTGCTAGGAGAAATTCGGGAAAGGCAACGGGTGGAGCAGGCCCTGCGCGATTCTGAGGCTGAACTGCGAGCCCTGTTTGCAGCAATGACTGACGTCATTACGGTCTTTGATTCCGATGGGCATTACCTCAACATGGTTGCCACCAACTCGGAGCTTCTGTATAGCCCGGACACAGAGCGCATTGGCAAGACGGTCTATCAAATTCTGCCGCCCTACCAGGCAACCCTGTTTATGCGCCATATCCAACAAGCGCTCAACATGGGCAGAGCAACGCGGTTAGAGTACAGCTTGCCGATTGGAGAATGGACTGGGCCTACCCCATCTGACGGACAGGCTGCCGACGACGACTTTGAAAAGACAGCCTGGTACAGCGCGATTGTTTCTCCCCTGCCGGGTAATCGGGTGATTTGGGTAGCACGCGATATTACCCAAAAGCGGCGAGCCGATCTTGCTTTGCAGCGAGCCGAAGAAAAATATCGCAGCATTTTTGAGAATGTGGCCGAGGGAATTTTCCAGGCCAGTCCAGAGGGACGGTATCTCAGTGCAAATCCAGCCCTAGCTCACATGCTGGGTTATAACACTCCAATAGAGCTGATGGGGCAAGTCACCAATGTTAACCGCCTCTATGTTCAAGCTGATCGTCGCAGGCATATGCTGTATCTCCTTCATACTGGGGATGAAGCCGTAACTGGGTTTGAATCTCAGGTCTATCGAGCCGACGGTCAAATCATTTGGATTTCAGAAAATAGCCGAGCCGTGCGCGATAGTGCTGGTCGGCTGCTCTATTACGAGGGAACGGTTGCTGATATTACCCAGCGTAAACAGGCTGAGGAAGCTCTGAGGGAGAGTCAGCGGGCTTTGGCGACGTTGTTGGGCAACCTAGCAGGTATGGCTTATCGCCGTCTCTGCAACGAGGATCGGAGCCTGGTGTTTGTTAGTGATGGCTGCTTTGAACTGACGGGCTACCATCCTCACGATTTAACGAATCAGGAAAGCATTTCCTATGGCTCTCTGGTACATCCTGAGGATCATGTTTACGTGCGCATGCACCTAGAGGCCGCTCGACTAGAGCGACGCCCCTTTGAGATGATCTACCGCATCATGACGGCTGGTGGGCAAGAAAAGTGGGTTCTGGAGAAAGGCATTTGGGTGTTTTCTGAAACAGGAGAGCATGTTGCCATCGAAGGCTTTGTCACCGATATTACTGATCGCAAACGGGTCGAAGAGGCACTCCAAGCTGAGCAGGAAAAATCAGAGCGGCTGTTGCTGAATATTCTGCCCCAAGCCATTGCTGAAGAACTGAAGCAGAAGCAGGAGTCGATCGCTTATCGCTTTGATGATGTGACGATTCTCTTTGCCGATATTGTCAACTTCACTGGGCTTTCGGCGTCTATTTCTCCGGCTGAACTGGTGCAAATTCTCAACGAAATCTTTTCCACCTTTGACCAACTCGCTGAAAAGCATGGATTGGAGAAGATTAAAACGATTGGAGATGCCTATATGGTGGTTGGCGGACTGCCTCAGAAAATGGAGCGTCATGCCGAGGCTGTTGCCCAAATGGCCTTGGATATGCAGCGAGCGATTCGCCAATTTATGCGTTCAGATACCATGCCCTTCAGCTTGCGAATTGGGATGGATACTGGCCCTGTTGTTGCAGGTGTTATCGGTAAGAAAAAGTTCTCCTACGATCTTTGGGGCGATGCAGTTAACGTTGCTAGCCGCATGGAGTCGCAGGGGCAAGGCGATCGCATTCAGGTGACGGCTGACCTCTATGAACTGCTAAAGGACAGTTATCAATTTGAGCGACGCGGCATTATTGATGTCAAAGGAAAGGGGTTAATGACGACCTACTGGCTCCTAGGGCCAAAGGACTCAGACTGAACCCAAGATGAATCGAGATAAGTTCATCAGGTGTTTGATCCAAATGGACTTATCTCGATAGTTGCTATCGGGATTGAAAGATGTTTTGCACCATCTTTTTATCGCTTCTGGTGGCGGCACTATCTAGTTCTGCGATTTCTCCATCGTCTAAGTGCCAACCGAGAGCACCTAGGTTCTGTTCGGCTTGCTGTACTGTTTTGGCCCCAGGAATTGGCATCGTTCCTTTGCAAATGCACCAGTTCAAGGCGATTTGGGCTGGGGTTTTGCTCCGGCTAGTTGCGATCGCATTCAAACAGTTCAGTAGGGGTTGAATGCCGGGGAGCAGTTGACGAAACACAATGCCTCGCAGCCCTTTCGGCAGGGCTCCGCCTACGGCATATTTCCCGGTCAACAGACCTAATCCCAGGGGACTGTAGGCGATGAGTTGAATGCCCAACTCATCGCACGCCTCCTTTAAGCCTAAGTCGGTAACAGGATACGTGGAGAGCAAGGAATACTGCACCTGCAAAGTGGCAATGGGAACGCCTCTCTGCGCCAATCGCTGATGGGCCAACCTCAATCGCTTAGGACCAAAATTCGACAGGCCAACTCCTCTCACCAGCCCTTGCTCGTAAAGGTCGGCCAGCCCATCTAGCAAAGCATTTTCCTGCCAAGGTGCGTAGTTGGCGGTTGACCAATGCATCTGCACCAAATCGATAGGGCGACCCAGTCGTGCTGCCGAGGCTTTCCCAGCGCTTACCATAGCACCTGGTGTGAGCCGCCAGGGGTAGGCAGCTAGCTTCGTTGCAATGCAGATTTGCGCCTCATTTGCCCCATTGTATTCTCTTGCAAATTGACCCAATAAGCTCTCGCTCCGGCCATTTAACCGCCCGGTTCCGTAAGAATCTCCGGTATCAAAGAGGGTAACGCCACCGCTGACGCAGCGGTTGAAGACCTTCTGCAGTTGGGGATCCATGCTGGGCTCATAGCCCCAAAGTAATCGGTTTCCCCAAGCCCAGGTGCCACAGCCCATGGGTGGCAAAACCAAAGTCTGGCTAGATGGTTGAATTGTGGAAGGAGCATTCACGGGCAGAATCGTATCACTACATCGCTGTGTTTTATCTTCTGCCAGTCTGCACCGATTGACTATGGCTGCGACGCAATAGCGCTAGGCTTTGGCCAGATAGCTTAGGACGGGTTTAACTGATTTGAGCACAGACTTGGGTAGGCTATCTAGTTCGCAACCACCCGATCAAGTCAGCCAGATGTCTTAAACCCAATCCCGGTTGCTATAACAGGGGCATGGCATCTTCTGAACCCGCTTTTATTTTCGTTTTTTTGGATGGGGTTGGTCTAGCTCCCGCATCGCCTGGCAATCCTCTAGCAGATCCAACGGCAATGCCCTCTCTCACCTCGCTATTGGGGGCACCCCTAATTCAGGGCACTGAACAGCAAACTTTAACCTGTCTCTGCAAACCCATTGATGCTTGCCTGGGGGTTCCCGGCTTGCCTCAAAGTGCAACAGGACAAACTGCACTGTATACCGGGTGTAACGCGCCGCTGTTTCGAGGGCAGCATCAGACCGGATTTGCTAATGGTTCGCTGCGACAGTTAATTGAAGAGTGGGGATTGTTCAAGCGAGTGTTGCAGTTGGGAGGAACTGCTGCGATCGCAAATTTGTACTCACCCCAATATTTCGAGGCCATTGCCAAACGTCGCATTCGTTACTCGGTGGGTACGCTGCTGACGATGACAGCAGGATTACCCTTTCCCATGCAATACGAGTATGAACAGGGGGAGGCAATCTTTTGGGACATCACTGGGGATCTTGCCCATTACCGGGGCATTGCCGCTGCGCCAATCGCGCCGCAAGAGGCCGGAAAGCGGCTGGCTGCTCTAAGTCAGCGATACACCGTTACCTTGTTTGAAAGCTACCTCACTGACTTTGCAGGTCATGCCCAGAACCGAGGAGAGGCTGTAAACGTTCTGCAACGAGTGGATGCGTTTTTGGAGAGCGTTATCACTCACTTACCTGCCCACACAACGCTGATTGTCTCTAGCGACCACGGTAACTTGGAAGACCTCTCAACGAAGAAACACACCTTGAACCCAGTACCCTTACTGGTGGTCGGCAAAGCAGCACCCGCGTTTCATTCTGTTACTGACCTCACCGGGATTACCCCAACCATTTTGCAGTTTCTTCAATCTGTGCCAGCTTCACAAACCGAGGGGTTTCTGGAGCATAGTACGCCTATTAAATTAGGTGGTTGAGACGTGCTATCTAGTGTGTGCAGCGGCTAATATTTCTACGAGAATTAGTGGGTATTGAAAGCAGATTTTTAGTAGTCTTGCAGGTAGTTCTAATCCTGCTTGAAATGATAGTCATTACATAAAAGCTATATGCTTAGAGGGCCAAAAGGCACCTTTTTCAGCCCTAGAATAGATACGCGCAATTTTGCGGAAAATGGCTATTGCCCTAGGGGTAAAAGTGGCTTTGACTCTCAGGCACTTCTAAAAGATCCGGAAGCTTTTAACTAAACTTAAGAACTGCTTTTTTTCTCCGTAAGTTTTCTGAGAATTTCTTCTTAAATAGGGATTGACAGAAAAAGCAAGATGGATTCACCTTAACCTTTACTGAATTTTTGTGTAGTCTCATTCCGTTTCAATGCTATGTCCGCTTGTATTAATGAATACTGGTTTCATTGAGACAAAATTTTCTAACTGAATATAAATTTATGTATCAACAACGTGAGTCAACCCTCAATGTTGAACAGGAGATTTCACTACAGCGGGCCATCAACCGCATTCGGCGGTCACTAGACTTGAATTCAATTCTGGAGACCACCGTGGAGGAAGTGCGTGCCTGCCTAGGGGTTGACCGCGTTATGCTCTATCAATTTCACCCCGATGCTAGCGGTGAGGTTGTTGCTGAAACGATTCGAGACTACTGTTTGCCGCCCTTGATAGGGCTTAACTTTCCGGCAGACGACATTCCACTGTGGGCCCGTGAACTTTATCTAAAAGCCCGCCAACGTTCAATTGTCAATGTGCATCTCCAGCAGATTGGTTTTAGCCCTCTGTTGTGCCCTGACAATGGGGAACCCCTGCCAGTTGAGGATATTTTTTACCGCGCCGTCAATCCCTGCCACGTTGATTATTTAACGGCAATGGGAGTGCAGGCCTCCCTGGTAGTGCCCATCTTGCATCACAACCTAGCCCATCATGATGGGCAGCAGAATAAAGTAGAGCCTCAGCTTTGGGGGCTGCTGGTTTCACATCATGCTGAGCCTCGTGACTTTAAAGTGAAAGAACTTCGGGTAGTGCAGCAGATTGCCGATCAGGCAGCACTAGCCATTGCCCAAGCCACGCTGCTCATTCAGGCCCAGCAACAGGCTCAGCGTGAAGCGGCCCTGAACAAGATTACTAACCTGCTTCACTCCCTGCCAGAAATTCAGCTTAATCAGGCGCTCGAAGAAACAGTCAAGCTGCTTCAGGGTGCAGGAGGGCGGCTGTATCTCAAAACCATGCATCATCGTTTTGCTCAGGTTTACACCGTTGGCGATCAGCCTATTTTGCTCTCGCAGGACCACCTGTGTCCGATTGAACACCACTCGCTTTGGCAAGAAACCTTTCAACCGCAGGGGGGTCGCGATCGCATCTGGGCGATTGATGACCTAATGCAAGAGAGCACCCTTCAACCTCTGGCAGCTGCGTTCAAACCCCAGCACTTGCGTAGTTTGTTGGTTGTGCCACTGCGCTACAACCAGGAGTTGTTGGGATACTTGAGCGTCTTTCGGCATGAAATAGTGACGGAAACCTGGTGGGCTGGGCGCTTTAACCCCGACCAGCAGCAGCAGCGGCCCCGTCGCTCTTTTGCAGCCTGGCGTGAACTCAAGCAGGGCCAAGTTCGCAGTTGGCAGCCAACTGAGGTGGAATCGGCCCAGGCGTTGCAGCAGCAGTTTTCGATGGCAATCCAGCACCATTACCTATATGAGCAGGTGCAAACGCTCAATAGCAATCTGGAACGGCAGGTACAGGAAAGAACGGCTGAACTTCAACAGTCCCTAGAGTCAGCCCATTTGCTGCGACAGGTAACTGATCAGGTGCGCAGTACCCTTGACTATCAAATGGTGCTACAGACCATCGTGCGCGAAGTGAGATCGCTGCTTAACACCGACCGAGTTGTCATCTACAAGTTTGGGGCTGAGTATCAAGGCAGGGTCATCGTTGAGGATGTGCTGGAGAAGTGGCTCCCGATTTTGCATGAGGTTTACGACGATATCTGCTTCCCGTTGGAATATGCCTTGCAGTACCGCGACCAGGGTCGCATAAGCGTAATCAACGATGTGGCTCACTCCTTGCTGCATCCTTGTCATGTCCAGTTTTTGCAGGAGATTCAGGTTAAAGCCAATCTGGTTGTGCCGATTCGCATTGGTAGTCAGCTTTGGGGGCTGCTGATTGTCCATGAATGCCGTGCCGTTCGCCAGTGGAAAGACACTGAGATAGAACTGCTGCAACAGTTAGCTGACCAAGCTGCGATCGCAATTCAGCAGGCCAAGTTGTACGAACGCAGCCGGATCACCGCAGATACTGCGATGCAGCAAGCCGTTCGTCTACAGCAAACCTTACAAGATTTGCAGCAGGCCCAGACTCAGTTAATCCATACGGAAAAGATGTCCAGTCTGGGGCAGTTGGTGGCGGGAGTTGCTCATGAAATCAACAACCCGATCAACTTCATCCACGGCAATGTGGTTCATGCCCAAGCCTATATGGAGGGGCTATTGAGCCTGATTAATTTTTATCAGCAGGGTTACCAATACAGTGACCCCAAAGTTCAAAAGCTGGTCGAAGAGATCGACCTGCCTTTTATTTTGGAAGATCTGCCTAAACTGCTGTCTTCTATGACGCTAGGAGCAGACCGAATCTGTCAGATTGTGCTTAGCTTGCGCAACTTCTCACGGCTCGATGAGGCTGCGATGAAACCCGTTGATATTCATGACGGTATTGATAGCACCTTGCTGATTCTGCAAAATCGGCTGAAAGCTCAACCAGACCATCTTGCTGTTATTTTGACAAAGGAATACGGTGATTTGCCGCTGGTTGAATGCTACGCTGGGCAGCTCAATCAAGTCTTTATGAACGTCATTAATAATGCTATTGATGCCCTGCATGAATATGGGCAACAGCAAGCTGATCAAGGTCTCCCTGCTCACACTGGCGTCATCTCTATTACTACTCGGCAACTAAACTCCAATTGGGTAGAAATTGCCATTAAAGACAACGGACCGGGCATTCCCAAAGATGTATGTTCTAAGCTGTTCGACCCTTTCTTTACTACAAAGCCTGTGGGTGCAGGTACTGGCCTAGGGCTGTCTATCAGCTACCAAATTGTGCGCAAGCATCAGGGTCGATTAGAGTGCATTTCTGCTGTAGGTCAGGGGGCCGAGTTCAGGATTCAAATTCCCATTCAGCAAGCGGAAGTTTAGCTGAACAGAGTTACATAAATATTCCGTAGGGACACTATGGAGAGTGCCCCTACGGAATATCTAAGATAATGCTCCATATTGCCTAAAACTTAGGCGGCCATGGGCATTGAGGGTTCGTCCAGAATGCCTGCATAGAAGTGTTGAAGTTGGCGGGTAGCAGCGGCCCAACCCCACTTCTCGGCTTCGGCACGGGCATTGAGGCGCATTTGCTCGCGCTCAGCTTTGGCTTCTAGCAACTTTTGGGTGGCCTTGATTGAGCCCATGTCATCGGTTGGGTCGAACAAATAGCCGTTGACCCCATCAGTCACGATGTCAGGAATGCCCCCTGAGTTAGCTGCGACGACAGGACACCCTGCCGCCATGGCCTCTAGCAGCACCAGACCTAATGTCTCTGTACGGGAAGGGAAAATAAAGGCATCTGCTGACGCATAGGCTGACGCTAACTGCTCTCCACCGAGGTAGCCAACAAAGTGAACCGGAAGATCGGCAAAGTGTTTTTCCAACTCAGCGCGGTAGGGGCCATCCCCCACCAATGCCAACCGAGCACCAGGAATTGCCTCTAGTACGGGCTTGATACGATCGACTTCTTTCTCCGCTGAGAGTCTGCCGATGTAAAGCAGTAGGGGAGCCTCAGGATGACCTTGGGACAGGTGCGATCGCATCTCTGCACTCGCCAACTCGGGTCGAAAGAGCTCTGTATCCACGCCTCGCTGCCAGACCTGCACTCGCTCAACGCCATGCTCAGTGAGTTCTTCTTGCATCGCCGTCGAGGTGACTAGGTTAATGCGGGCCTGATTGTGCATTGCTTTGATCAGTTCCCACATCACCCCCTCTAGCATCCCCAGCCCATAGTGCTCCAGATATTTGGGCAGATGGGTATGGTACGAGGCCATCAGCGGCAAGTTCATTGTCTTGCTGTAGTAAATACCTGCTAGTCCCAACACTGCCGGATTTACCACATGGATCAAATCGGGGTTGAACCGTTCTAGCGCTTCCCCAATCGAAGGGCGGGGCAAGGCCAGCTTGAGTTCTGGGTACAGGGGAAAAGGCATTCCGGAAACCCCATGAATCTTTGCGCCCTTATACTCTCTCAGTCCTCCTTCTGGCGAGAAGACCAACACCTGATCACCCGATCGCTGAAGATGTTCTACCGTGTGCTTTAGGCGCGTGACGATACCATCGACCTTTGGCAAAAAGGTTTCAGTAAACAGAGCAATCCGCATACAGTCTGGGGCGTTGGGGTAAAGGGGTCAGGAAATGGGTGAATGAGCGTGTGTGGACAGGTGGTTGAGTTAGGAAGGTAAGGGAAGGGAGATGAGCAGCTTTTGCCTTTTGCCTCTCTCTAACTCCTCTCGCTTCCCTTACCCTTCCTACTTATCTTTCTACCGCCGCCACTTCACCTTGGGCAGAATCTGATTGTTGTCTACCCGAGTCTTGTACTTCACAGCGAAGTTTAGCAGAGAGTCGAGCAACGAATCAGACAGGTAGTGGGGATTCAAGCCTAAGTCGAGCAGGTTGGTGTTTTTGGCGTTGAAGTAGTGGTCTTCCATTTCTACCCGGGGGTTGTCCAGGTAGTCAACGTCCACGTTCAGGCCCATTGTGGTACCTGCTTTCTTGACCATCATGGCCAGATCGCCAACGCTAAACATTTCAGTGAACTGGTTGAAGACTCGGAATTTGCCAGATTCAGCTGGGTTTGCGATCGCAAGCTCAACGCAGCGCACGGTATCGCGAATGTCGAGGAAGGCGCGAGTTTGACCGCCCTTGCCATAGACCGTCAAAGGATGTCCTACAGCCGCCTGGATACAGAAGCGGTTTAGCGCTGTTCCAAAGACGCCATCGTAGTCGAGGCGGTTGATCAACAGTTCGTCCATCCCGGTTTCTTCGGTCAGCACGCCGTAAACCACGCCCTGATTCAGGTCGGTCGCCCGCAGACCCCAGATTTTGCAGGCAAAGTGAATGTTGTGAGAGTCGTGAACCTTACTCAGGTGATAGAAAGAACCAGGCTGCTTCGGATAGGGCAGGGTATCCTTACGGCCATTGTGCTCAATGGTGATATAGCCCTCTTCGATGTCGATATTGGGCGTTCCGTATTCTCCCATTGTGCCTAGCTTCACCAAGTGGCAGTCGGGGAAGTGGTCACGGAGGGCGTAAAGCAGGTTGAGGTTGCCAATCACGTTGTTGGCTTGGGTCAGCACTGCGTGTTCCCGGTCGATCATGGAGAACGGAGCGGAACGCTGTTCACCAAAGTGAACCACCGCATCCGGCTGGAACTGAAGCATCGACTTTTCTAGGAAGGGATAGTCGTTGATATCCCCAACAAAGAGGTCAATTGACTTGCCAGTGAGGTCTTTCCAGCGCTGAAGGCGAGTTTGAATGGGCGCGATTGGCGTCAGGGTTTCAATGCAGAGTTGAGCATCCCAGTGCCGCCGCACCAAGCTGTCTAAAATAGCAACTTCATATCCGCGATTTGAAAGATACAGAGCGGTCGCCCACCCGCAATAGCCGTCGCCACCAATTACTAGGACTCTCATGTCACTCATTCAAACACTGTGCTGATACTCGCTCAATGTATCAGGTTTGGTGAACCTGTAAACCACTCATCTCCAGAGATCAGTAGGTAAGAATACTGTTCGATGACAAATAAATCACGCCCACTCGGAGATTTATCGCAATAGAGTGAGGGGTGGGAGGTCAGGTAATGAAGGAGCGTAGGCTAACTACTTCGGTTCGTAAGTTAGGCTTGAGTATCAACCCAACCTCCCTTGTCTGGCTCCTAATAAAAGTCAATTCAAGCAACTTATCCTGTCATGACAGTTTCAATCGAAACAGCAGAAATTGGGTTTCTTGGGTGCTTTCAAAGTTGTTGTCACTCACCATCAAAAGGCTTTGGCTACCATCAGGTAAGCGGGGTCCTAGGGTCATTCCTTCTAAGTTTTCGGGGACAATACCTGCCTCGTTTAGATTGAGAACTAACCGTTTGCGAATGGGGCTAATGCCCTCAACATCGCCTTTCAAACTATCAATGGCAGACGTGTCGGTTGCGCCGCCTGTGGAGAGTTGATAGAGCTTGGCTTGAAACCCCCTAAGGCCAAAGGCACGCTCTAGGGCCAGAAAATGCCCTCCTTGATCTAGGGTTAGCAGTTCAGAAAGACCATTTAGCAGGGCTCCTTGGGGTTCTAAGTCGAGGGGATAGCGGTGCTCGGCGATCAGCGTTGATTGGGTTTCGCCAATCAGATAATGCAAGAACCGGAGGTTAAGGGGCTGGGTTGGGTCGTCGTTATAGTCCTGAACTAGGGCTGACTCAGTAGCGGTGAACAGGCGAAACGGTTCAAGCAAAGCTGTACTGGCAGGCCCTAGATTGACCGTCAACGACTCTAGGCTCAAATTGTTCTGAATGCCTTGCTCAGAAGGTACTTTATCATCGGGCAAATAGCGATCAGGCACTCGAAAAGACGCTAGATTTTGGCCTGTTCCCAGATCGAATTCCCCAATGAAGGGGGCAATCTTTTGCCTAGCATCCCCTTCACTACTGATCAGCAGGGTATTGCGGGGAGAGAGGGCCATACCCTCCGGATCAAGCTGTCCCGTGGCATAAGCTTGTCCTGCTGGATCTGTCAATTCGGTAAAGGCCTCTAGGGCAATGCGCTCAAGGGTGGGGTTATTAGAGGCGTCTGAGCCAATCTCCAGCGACAGGGTATAGAAGCGGGGCGGCCCCAATCGACCTCGGTCGTCACTAAGGGCATAAAGCTGGCCTGTTTGGGGGACATATGCGATCGCACTAAGACCCCCAACTATGGTTCCCTGAAATTCCTGCTGGGGCAGCCGATATTCCCCTAGGTAATCTACCGACACGTCCAAAAAGAGGCGATCCTCGGCACTGACACGAGGAATTGCGCAGCCTGTCAACCACACCAGTAGAAGGCACACCACTGTTAACCAAGGCTTGAAATAAGGACGCATACGGCTTTCACGAGACAGCTAGGGAAAAGGGCTAACTGGTTGCCCCCTACCAGGTAAAGCGCAATCCCTGGTCAATCAGAAACTGCTGAAGGGCTGGCATTTGCCCGGTCACCACAATTTGAGATGGATTGAGATCGGCAGGTCTACCGTAACGCAGTAACCAGCCTGCTGTCGTTCCAGCGGCGGCTCCAACACTCCACTCCCCGTAATGCACTCGGGTTAACCCGTTGGCAATATGGCTAACGGCCAAACCTTTGCCGCCGATTAACACATTGTCTACTCCTTGAGGAACTAGCGCCTCCAGCGGAATTTGTAGAGGGCGGACCACAAACTCTTTAATGCTGGCTCCTGAGGCCTCATAAGTTGGGCGCTCATCCCAATACTTGCAGCCATGAATGTCGATATCGTAGTGAGCTAGGGCCACGGCAGTAGCGCTAAAGTCCCGGCCTCCCGTCATGTCCTCTCGTAGGTCTGCCTCCACCAGCATAAAGCTGTCTTGACCGTAGGCCGCTCGACCCAGAATTCTTCTTCCCTCTCGGATGTAAGGCACCATGCTCAGTCCTGACCGGGTACCCATAGGACTCTCTGGGCCTGAGAGAAAAGACAGCGGTAAATAGGGCTGAGTTTGGGTTTCAATCAGCCACTCTGCAAAGAGCAGAGCATGGTTCTCGCCATGCTTAAGCGACTCAACCGATAAACCACCCATCCAGTTTTGACGCTGCCCACTGAGCACAATGTCTTCATCAGTCAAGATCAGCGGCGGGTCCATCATGTGCCAATCGTTGCCCCGATTCCAGTTGATCAGGGTCATCTCCCCAGGCTGCGTTAGCCCTGTTCCATCTCCTCGATATCGACCGACCATGCGGCGGTAGTTGAAGACTCCACCATGGTCAAAAAAAGGAAATCCCTCTAGATCAAACTGTTGGCGGTGTTCCTTACGTGAGAAGTCAGACTGAACCTTGTTCAGCGCTTTATAGCTGTTTCCACCGTCGTCCACAGTGGCTAGAACAAAGGGGTAAGTATAGGCTTGGGTGCAGTCGGGATTGCCAAGAGACGCCGCGTTGACCTCCCCCGTATCGGTTTGGGCATCGGAACCCAAGCGATGGGGAAAATCAGCCCATGCCACCAACTCGCTGGTGTCAGTTGCGTCAATCACAATCATCCGTCCCCCAGCCGGAGGTTCGATGCGGATAGGCACTTTGTTGTAAATAGCGTCATCATCCCAGCCGTACCAGGTCTGAACTTCCTGGGATAGACGCCCAGAAGGGACATAGTCCTGCTGCTTGGGAATGCGCTTAACAGCATAAACGGCTGTAACTTGCTGCCCCGAGGGATCAAACGCAGCGCCTTTAAAGGCAGTTGAAGTAGCCCAGCGACTATCCGGAGAATTACTTGAGGCAGAGCGCATCCATATTTCAGCCGCGCTCGCCCCTGCTTTAGGCGAAAAGCACAATTCCCCAACCCAACAGTTTTCCAATTCAGAAACGGGTAAGGGCGAGGGCAATCCAGTCCAACTAGGAAGCGTGACTGGCTGGCTAAGAACAAGCTGCTTAAAAGCTTCCCAACTGGGAGAGAAATTGTCGCGCGATCGCATTGCCCGCGACTCATCCATCGCTGAAACCCCCTGTGAGCTAATCTGGCCGCCTAACCAAGGCGTTAGCTCAATCAGACAGGTGGTTACGCCCGTTTTCATGGCATGAGAAGCAGCCGCTACGCCTCCCAAAGAACCGCCAATCACGACCACCTCGCACTGCCAAACTTCTTCGGCTTGAGGTAGAGGATTCAGGACCGGGCGTCCATTTGCGGCCAAATGACTACCCAACTCGCCTTCTCCGGCCTGTTCAGCCTTGGCCCCTCGGGCTAAAGGAGCTTGAGAGAAGAACGGGGGATTGCTAAGATAAGTCCCCACCGTAATAAAAGCTTGGAGCAATAGCGCACTTCCCCCCAGCAACGCCATGCAGAATAGGGATAGGCGAGTCAGACGACGCTGATTGCGTTTGCGTTTAAGCGGGAGAGAGCGATAGCGGCGCTTCAACATGAATCGGTAGAAAGGGTGAAGCGGTCGATAGTGAGTGTAGCAACGAAACCGTTGCGGTGAGGGCTATTGGGCAAGAAAATGTTGAACTCGCTTAGACCCACAATAGCAAGTGCTATAGAAATACCGAAGGTGGTGCTTCCAGAGCAGTCGCTTAATCCTATAGCAGGTTGGCTCAAAGTGCGTGATTAATTGCTAATTTAGGCTTGACAGCCAAAGCACACCCGCCTAGGTTGGGGCATGCTCAAGGTGTTATCACTGGGTCACATCGCGTCTACTGGATCCTTAATCTTCTGCCGTACTTAGGGCTTACTATGCTCAAGTTCTTGACCAAGGCTGACTATCTTTTGCGGGAGACGTTCCTCGGGCTGCGGCGCGGCGGCTGGATGAACTGGGCCGCCGTCAGCACCATCACCGTCCTACTGTTTCTGTTTGGCATTAGCCTTCAGTCCACCTGGCAATTGGAGCGTCTGCTCAACCAGTTTGGCAGCCAACTTGAGGTGTCAGCCTATCTAGAAAGCGGGGTTCAGGCTGACACCCTGATGCCTAGGGTGAAAACCATGCCAGAAGCGATCGCAGTTAAACCCGTCAGTAAGGAAGCTGCATGGCAAGCCCTAGTCAAAGATTTGGGTATTTCCGATATTGAGGGAGCCACCTCCCAACTCAAGGGCAACCCCCTAGTCGATGAACTCAAGGTCAAAGCTCGCTCGTCAGAGGATGTTCCAGCCCTGGCTCAAAAGCTTGAGGCCATGCAGGGAGTTGATGAAGTGCGTTATGTCGATGAAGCCGTTACTCGGCTGGCTCAGCTCAACAATGGGCTGAAGTGGGTCAGCTTGTTTGTCATTGGTATCCTCAGCCTGACTGCCACAGCGGTCATTACCACCACTATCCGCCTAATTGTGATGGCGCGACGCCGCGAAATCGAGGTGATGCAGTTGGTAGGAGCCACCCACGTCTGGATTTACCTGCCGTTTATCCTACAAGGCGCTACCTTTGGCATCGCTGGAGCTAGCATCTCCTGGGGACTACTATTTGGCATTCAACAGTTTGTGCGGGAAATTGCCAGTCAGCAGCCTGATTTTATTCAATTCTTAGCCAATGGCCTACAACTGAGTGCGCAACAGCTTATTTTGCTGCCTCTTTCGCTACTGGGTATGGGAACCTTAGTGGGCCTGATGGGCAGTCTTCTGGCTGTCCGTAAGTTTGCACTGCGATAATCACCCTTCGATTGTGTTCTCGAGTTGAACCTGGAGACATAGGGAACACAATCGATCTTAGAAATACAAAAGCCTAGAAGAAGTAAAACTCTTTCAGGAACAAGTCCCGAAAGAGTTTAGAAAAATGAAGTTTCTTAAACCTGGATCTAGTAAGCCAGACCCATACTGCGAGTGGTCTCGGGACCGAGGTAAACCCGAATGCTCAGGAAGTCGGTTGGGCAAGCCGTTTCGCAACGTTTGCAGCCAACACAGTCCTCAGTCCGAGGCGAAGAGGCAATCTGGCCGGCCTTGCAGCCGTCCCAGGGCACCATCTCCAAAACGTCCGTAGGGCAAGCCCGTACGCACTGTGTGCAGCCGATACAGGTATCGTAGATTTTGACTGTGTGAGACATTGAATGAAGGCTCCAATGTTAATTTACTGCGTCTAGCGAGGTCAGGCGAACCCTGAATTAGGTCTACCAGAACTGCTTATCAGTAAGGGTTTCCCAATCATTGAATAGTCTATAGCGACGCTTTTCGCGCTTTACCCCTGGCCTTTGAAAACCTTAATGGAACGTAATATTCAAGAGCCCTAAAAGCTCGGCCTGAAAAGGATCCAAGCCCGCTGCTGAGGGTAGGCCAGACTGAATCCATCCCATTGCACGTCACGCTTTCTTATAAGATGAAGAAATGCCTAAAGCCGTGAGTTGAGCCTTGCAAGGTATGGCTTATTTTTTGTACAAAGCTCATGGTTTTAGGGTATTGTGCTGACTGTCAATTGCTGCGCAAAGGTTTTTAAGGAGTGGTATGAGCGAAGAGGTTTTTGAGAAAGTCAAGAAAATCGTGGCCGAGCAACTAGGTGTTGATGAGGCTGACGTTAAGCCTGAAGCTAGCTTCGCTAACGACTTGGGAGCAGACTCCCTCGATACCGTAGAGCTGGTCATGGCGCTCGAAGAGGAATTCGATATCGAAATTCCAGATGAAGCTGCAGAAGGCATTGGCACGGTACAAGCCGCCGTTGACTTCATCAAAGAAAAAACCGCTGCTTAAAAGCACAATTCCTGTTTGTTGACACAGTCCGCCACTGGCGGCCTTCAAAGCTTGGGCGTTCTGCCTCCGAAACCGAGTTTAGATCATGGCAAATCTTGAGAAGAAGCGCGTTGTTGTGACAGGAATGGGAGCCATTACTCCCATCGGAAACACACTAGCGGAGTACTGGGAGGGGCTGATCTCAGGGCGAAATGGCATCGGACTGATTACGGCTTTTGATGCCTCTAACCATGCTGCCCGCATCGCTGGAGAGGTCAAGGGATTTGACCCAGCTAATTTCCTTGACCGCAAAGAGATAAAGCGGATGGATCGCTTTTCTCAATTCGCAGTTGCCGCCAGCAAGCAGGCGCTTCAAGATGCCAAGTTGGAAATCACCGACCTGAATGCGGAGCAAGTCGGGATCGCCATTGGTACGGGCGTAGGGGGACTGCGGGTGATGGAGGAACAGCAAGAGGTCTATCTCACCAAAGGCCCGAGTCGGTGTAGCCCCTTCATGGTGCCGATGATGATTGCGAATATGGCCGCTGGCCTAACTGCAATCCATACTGGCGCTAAAGGGCCGAACTCCTGTGCTGTAACAGCTTGTGCGGCTGGCTCTAATGCTGTTGGCGACGCTTTTCGCTTAGTGCAGGGCGGATACGCCCAAGCCATGATCTGTGGGGGCACTGAGGCGGCCATTACACCTCTGTCCGTTGCTGGGTTTGCTTCTGCTCGTGCCCTCTGCACTAGCCGGAATGATGATCCCACTCGTGCCAGCCGACCTTTTGACAAAGACCGCGATGGTTTTGTGATTGGTGAAGGGTGTGGCATTTTGATTCTGGAAGAGCTAGAGCATGCCAAGAGTCGGGGTGCTCATATCTATGCTGAGATGATTGGCTACGGGATGACTTGCGATGCCTATCACATGACTTCCCCGGTTCCGGGTGGGGCAGGGGCAGCTCGTTGTATCCAGCTAGCGCTTAAGGATGCGGGTGTGACTCCTGAGCAGGTGAGCTACATCAATGCTCATGGCACTAGCACCCCGGCTAATGATCCGACTGAAACCCAGGCTATCAAAACAGCAATGGGCGAGGCTGCTTATCAGGTTTCTGTCAGCTCCACAAAGTCCATGACCGGACATTTGTTGGGTGGTTCTGGTGGGATTGAAGCGGTGGCAACAGCGCTTGCGATCGCAAATGACCGAGTACCGCCTACCATCAACCTGGAAAACCCAGATGAAGGCTGTGACCTGGACTATGTACCTCACGAAAGCCGCGCTCAAACCGTGGACATTGCCCTATCCAACTCCTTTGGCTTCGGCGGTCATAACGTGACGCTGGTTTTCCGAAAGTACCGTAACTGAGGCTACAGATTCATAGGTATAATGACTCAATAAGCCAGCTTTATTAAACTTCAAGATTTTCTCAGGGGAGAGGTTAGAGTGCTCTTATAGACCTCTGATACGCTTCCCTAAAAAGATCTTGATTTTTTTGTAATCCCCCATCCTTGGCTATTGCGCTAAGGCAAGACCCCCTCTGTGTGTGGCTGACTCCTGGGCCTTTGTCCGGACTGGCCTCTGATAAACCGTCGTTGAACTGTAGAAACTATGGCTGTCGCAACCCAAACACTGGAAGAGCTTTGTATTAATTCCATCCGATTTTTGGCGATTGATGCCGTTGAGAAAGCCAAATCGGGTCATCCGGGTCTGCCGATGGGTGCTGCACCCATGGCGTTTGTCCTGTGGGACAAGTTTATGCGGTTCAACCCCAAGAACCCTGCCTGGTTCAACCGCGATCGCTTTGTCCTGTCTGCGGGGCACGGCTGTATGTTGCAGTACGCCTTGCTATATCTAACAGGCTATGACAGCGTGACGTTGGATGACATCAAGCAGTTCCGTCAGTTGGGTTCGCGCACCCCTGGCCACCCTGAGAACTTTGAAACTCCGGGTGTAGAAGTGACCACCGGGCCTTTGGGTCAGGGCATTGCAAATGCAGTGGGTCTAGCAATGGCCGAAGCGCACTTGGCAGCTCGGTTTAACAAGCCCGACTGTACTGTGGTTGACCACTACACCTATGTCATCCTGGGCGATGGCTGCAACATGGAAGGGGTTTCTGGTGAAGCCTGCTCTTTGGCGGGTCACCTGGGTCTGGGCAAGCTGATTGCGCTGTATGACGACAACCATATCTCCATCGACGGTTCTACCGACATCTCCTTCACCGAGGATGTGAGCAAGCGCTTTGAGGCTTATGGCTGGCACGTGCTGCACGTCGAAAACGGCAACACCGATCTCGATGCGATCGCAAAAGCAATCGAAGAGGCTAAGTCGGTCACAGATCGGCCTTCGATGATCAAAGTCACCACAACCATTGGCTACGGTTCTCCTAACAAGCAAAACACCGCTGGCGTTCACGGGGCTGCTTTGGGTGCCGATGAGATTAAGGCCACCCGTGAGAACCTAGGCTGGAGCTACGGTGACTTTGAAGTTCCCGAAGATGCACTGAACCACATGCGTCAGGCTGTTGAGCGTGGGGCTAGCCTGCAAGCCGAGTGGGAAGAAGTGCTGGCAACCTACCGTACTAAGTATGCTGCCGAAGCAGCTGAACTAGAGCGGATGATCGAAGGCAGACTGCCTGAGGGTTGGGCCGATGCACTGCCTAAGTACAGCCCCAGCGACAAGGCCATTGCTACCCGCAAGACCTCTGAAATGACGATCAACGCGTTGGCTCCAGTACTGCCTGAGCTGATTGGTGGTTCGGCTGACCTGACCCACTCCAACCTGACGGAAATGAAGATTTCCGGCAGCTTCCTGAAGGGCCAGTACGAAAACCGTAACCTCCGTTTCGGGGTGCGCGAGCATGGCATGGGTGCTATTTGCAACGGCATTGCCCTGCACAACTCTGGCTTAATCCCCTACTGCGCGACCTTCTTGGTGTTTGCTGACTACATGCGGGCACCGATTCGTCTGTCGGCGCTAGCTGAAGCAGGCGTTATCTATGTCATGACCCACGACTCTATTGGTTTGGGTGAAGACGGCCCCACCCACCAGCCAGTGGAAACAATTGCCTCCCTGCGGGTAATTCCCAACCTGGTGGTAATTCGTCCTGCTGACGGCAATGAAACCTCTGGTGCTTATAAAGTTGCTGTCGAGAACCGCAAGGTACCAACCCTGTTGGCTCTGAGCCGTCAAAACCTACCTCAACTGGAAGGTTCTTCCATTGATGCGGTTGCTAAGGGTGCTTACATCCTCTCTGACAGCGAAGGGACACCCGATATCATCCTGATTGGTACCGGTAGCGAAGTTTCCCTCTGCGTGGACGCCGCAACTCAACTGCGGGCAGAAGGTAGGAAGGTTCGGGTAGTTTCCATGCCTTCTTGGGAGCTGTTTGATGCTCAGGACGAAGCTTACCGTGAGTCCGTACTGCCTAAAGCCGTAACCAAGCGTCTGGCTGTCGAAGCTGCCAGCAGCTTTGGCTGGTGCCGTTATCTTGGTTCCGAAGGCGACATCATCAGCGTCGATCGCTTTGGTATCTCGGCTCCTGGCGGTGCCATCATGGAGAAGTTTGGCTACACCGTAGACAACGTAGTCAACCGCGCCAAAGCTCTGCTGGGCTAAGCACGATAGATAGCCCACTCAATCTATCCCTTAGCGGTGGATTGAGTGGGCATTAGCAATGCCTGAACTGAGTTGGCTCAGTGCGATCGCACTCACTCCTGCCTGGACTAAGCATTAAATCAAGAAAAGGAATGTCTAAAACAGGCATTCCTTTTGCGTCAGGGGTAAAAGACCCCGCGTTTGGTTTT
>DATNQF010000125.1:0-4593 GCA_036702855.1 Trichocoleus sp.
GTCATAGTGCTTCCAGAGAATGCCGTAGTCTTCTTCGTGGAGACAAATGGCATTTTTAGTAATCGAGACGTTGCCTCGGCTGTCGGTCAGCACTGCATCGAAGTAATAGATCTCGCCCAGGCAATCACAGCCATTAGTTAGCGAGTTTGCCAGCATACCGACACCATGTTCCCCCAGATCAAAGGCATTCTTGCGGAAGTGTTGGGGACGGGGGTCGTTGTAGGGCACCACCATTTCTGCCATAGAGGCCCGGTAGAGAATGGGCCTCAGTCGCCCCTCGTCTTCATACCCGACCTGGTACAACACCAGCCCTTCGCGGGGGGTAAAGCCAATGCGGATTTGCCACTTTTGCCACTTAATCAGATGTCCTTCGACAGTGAAGCTCGGTCCCTCAGGTTGAGTGATGTGCAGGGGTTTGATGTCTTGGCGAAACTTGTCCTGGTAGAACTCACGGGCATATTCGCCGGGATCGGGTGGCACAGGGACAGACCCCAGATCCTCGATCCGTACAACTTCCATTTTGTTCAGGTCCACCACAGGCACTAGCCCATCAATGGGGCGAGAGTAGAAGTTGCTCTCGGGCGTGTTGCGCACGTAGCAAAGACAGCGAGAAAGGCGCAGACCTGTTTCGTCCTCAAAGCCAAAATTGCCAATGGCCCAAGGATCAACGACTACGGTTTCTAGGGCTAGTCCCCGCTTAGCCACAGCTGCTTGAAACTCTGGGTGATCCTTTACAGCCGCTTCACATTCGGCCAGTTCGTCGGCCATGATGTTGGGCTGCACGCCCGGAATAGGCGTCCACGCGGTTACGCCTCCTTGAGTAAGAGACACAATCGCTTCGTAAACGCTGCCTGTGGCATTGTCTAGCAAGATAAAAAAGGCTTCTCGCTCAACGTTGTCCCCTGGCTGGTAGCGAATGACGGTGTCCTTGGGGGGTTCATGCAGCGTCACCACCGGAAAGCGAAACGTTTCCCCGACTCCCTTTTGCTCACGCACAATGGCGACTGCGCGCTGAACTTCCTCAGCGGTCAGCGGTTCTAACGGATGGATGCTGTGAGCAGACGCGACGGATGAGGTTGAAGTGGATGTCATGCAAGATGCCTAAATTTCGTAACAGATGCAATAGTGCACTAAAAACATTGGGAGTATCGTAATGCAATCCCTAGGGGTGGTCTGTACTGTTTCGACACATTCTGGTGTGGGCCGTCCCTGCCCCTATCCCTGGAGACAGGACGTGATTGTATGAAATTGAACGTAAATGTGAATGTGGGTCTGATAGTCAAAGACGGGCCTTTAAAGGCCGTTGCCCTCACCCTTCTCTGGGTTTGTCTCGCCCTACCTCTCAGCCTGATTGGCCTTACTGCTCCTGCTCAGGCTGCAAGCTGCACTCTCCGTATCATTGGTTGGGAGGGCTATATGGATGAGTCTTTTACCAAGCCCTTTGAGGAGGAATACGGCTGCAAGGTGGTGCCCACCTACGCGGGGTCTTCCGATGAAATGTATGCCAAAATTCGTGCCAGCAAGGGTAAGACCTACGACTTGGTGACTGCATCTGGCGACCTGACTAAACGACTCTACGACTCTGGCCTGGTAGAACCGTTGAATTTGGAAAAAGTCCCCAACTACAGCGGCCTTTTTCCCATCTTCAAGCAGCCTGAGTACAACACCTTCGACGGCACCCCCTATGGGGTTTCGATTGGCTGGGGACCGGACTTTTTAATCTACGATACGTCAGTGGTCAAGAGCGAACCCAAGTCTTGGAATGTGCTCTACGACGAGAAGTACAAAGGCAAAATTTCCCTGCCCGATTACCCCATCTTTAGTGCTGATATTGCTCTGTGGGGAGCTGACAAGTCTGACATCTACGACCTGGACAAAGCCACTCTGGATGGCGACATCAAACCCAAACTGTTTGATCTACGACCTCAAGTGCGGAAGTTCTGGAGTAGCCAGGGCGAACTGTCTCAGCTTTTCTTGAATAAAGAAGTAGCAATGGCTTGGGCTTGGCCTGTCACCATTGAGGAACTGAAGCGGGCTGATTTTCCCATCGGAGCGACCATTCCCCAAGAAGGGGCGACGGGCTGGAGTGACTCTTGGATGTTGTTGAAGGGATCTAAGAATGCCGACATTGCGCTTGCCTGGATGAACTACATGCTGACTGGTCCTGCTCAAAAAGCCATGTCTGACGTGACAGGGTACTGGCCTGTTTCAACACAGGTGTTGCCGCTCCTAAGTCAGGAACAGATTGCCAGCTGGCATTTGGATGACCTGGAGAACTACTACAGCAATATCTACTTCTGGGAAACGGTGCCCAACTACGACGAGTGGGTTGCCCTCTGGAACGAGTTTCGTGGTCAGTAGAGTTTGGTCTTTGGGTCAACCTAAACTCGCTTAGTTCGACCACTACTTTGATGTCTTGTCTAACCCCCTAGTGCAATGGATTGCTCCTAGATAAAAGACTTTTATGACTGCTGTTTTTCCATTTTTGCCTGTGGCTAAGAAGCCTGCTTCTACGTTTTGGGCCACCTTTTTGCCGCCCTTTATTTGGATGGCGGGGTTCTACTTTTTGCCTCTAGCAATCTTGCTCAGCTATGCCTTTTTTCGACATGAATATGTCGATATTATTCCTGAGTTTACCTGGGAAAACTTTGGGCAAATTCTCAGCAACATTGGCTATCGCCATACCTTGGTGCGAACTTTGGGGATTGCGGCTTTGGTAACAGGACTTGACCTAGTTCTAGCGTTTCCGGTGGCAGCGTATTTGGTATTTTATGCAGGAAAATTCAAGAAAACGCTGACGCTCTTGATTCTGCTGCCACTATGGTCGAGCTATTTGGTGCGGGTGTTTGCGTGGCGGATTATTTTGGGCTACAACGGGGTGTTTAACAGCTTACTTGTGTGGCTAGGTGTGTTGGATGAGCCATCATCGCTTTTTCTTTACAACAAGTTTTCGATGGTGGTGACGCTTTGCTATGTGTGGTTGCCGTTTATGATTTTGCCGCTGGTCACGGCCTTTGAGCGATTGCCAAAGAATCTGCTAGAAGCTTCCTCTGATCTGGGTGCGCCTCCGGCCTACACGTTTCGGCGGGTAATGTTGCCCTTAGTTTTGCCGGGGATTTTGGCCGGGGGGCTATCAGTATTTAGTTTAACGATGGGTGACTATATTACGGCTTCACTAGTAGGTGGAGCCGGAGATATTTTGGTGGGGAATATTGTGTCGAGTCAGTTTGGCGTGGCGGCAAATTGGCCTTTAGGGTCGGCGTTTGCAGTGGTAGTGCTGCTACTACTGTTTGGCTTGATTGTGGTGATGGCTAAATGGGGCGTTTTGGAGAATCTTTAGGTGTGCAAGAAACCGGTTCTCTGACAGAAACCCAGTTTCGGAGACGCTCTGAATTTAATCAATATTTTGGGGAAGAACGTATGAAAGCAGTGCTGGGCAGTGCGACGGTGTTAGTTTTTCTGTTTATGTACTTGCCCATTGCAGTGATTGTGATTTTTAGCTTTAGTCGGGGGCGGGTGCTGGCACTGCCAATTCATGGTTGGACGCTGGATTGGTATCACCAGGCACTGGCGGATGATCGGTTGCGAATGGCACTGGGCAATAGTGTGAAGGTGGCAGGGGCCGCGACTGCGATCGCAACTCTCCTAGGCACCCTTGCCTCCCTTGCCCTGCAACGTAATCAAGTTCGCGGCAAAAGCCTATTCCGTGCTGCTGTAGTCATGCCTATTCTGCTGCCAGGAATCATTACTGGGGTGGCGATGCTAAGCTTTTTTGCGGCGCTCAACATTCCCTTGGGCTTGTGGACGGTGATTATCGGTCATGCCACATTTGGCTTTCCAGTGGTCTTTAATACGGTAGCGGCGCGAATTGCTCAGTTGCCCAAGAGCTTGGAAGAAGCAGCGGCGGATTTAGGAGCGGCTCCGTGGGAAGCATTTTGGCGGGTGCTGTTTCCAAATTTGCGATCGGCGTTGGTAGCAGGAACGCTGCTAGCTTTTACCCTCAGCTTTGATGAGATTATTGTCACTATTTTTCTCACGGGGCAGGACAACACACTGCCAATGGAAATTTGGGCGCGGCTGCGGTTTGGAATGACACCAGAGATCAATGCCACGGTGAGTCTGATTTTGCTGGTCTCGGTGGGGTTGGTGCTGCTGAGCCAAAGGCTCTCTAAGGATTCAGAAGTTTAGAGAGTCTTGCTGAGACTAAGAGACTTTAGTTATGAGCAGGATGCCTCGGGTGCTACACACCATCGTTAAGCTGGATAAATATAAATTTTTATAGCAGGTCGCACAATACTCTTAGTGAACCCTGAAGAGTCTTCAGCAGTCAAAAGCTGTTCTGGAACAATAAGGCTCTTCTAGGAGGTTTTAGCTTTGTTATAACTAGTTGCCCATATAAGACTCCCCTGCTAACCCCATGGCTACCAGAAAGGTTAGCGAAAATACGAGAAGACAGTAGATTAGCAAGGCAGAACTATTTAACAGCAATCTCACAATATTGCGGCGTCGATGCCTTTTTTGCCTAACTGCTTTAATGGTCTCAATCGCTCCTGTTATTGTCAGGAGAAAGGTTGCGATCGCAGCTAGAATCAA
>DATNQF010000128.1:0-13052 GCA_036702855.1 Trichocoleus sp.
TTTGAAGCTTCAGGCAGAACTGGTGTCGTGTTCAGCGCGCCCTGGAGGACTCGAACCCCCGACATCAGGTTTTGGAGACCTGCGTTCTACCAACTGAACTAAGGACGCATGAGGCCAAACTTAATTTGGCAAACTCAGCCCAATCAAGATTGTTTGGCGTTTAACCAAGATCTTACTTGATAGGACGGTCAAATCGCTGCTTCAAGCGAGTTGCTTTACCCACCCGATCACGCAGGTAGTAAAGCTTAGCACGACGAGCCTTACCCCGACGCAGTACCGTGATATTTGCAACACGGGGTGCGTGAAGCAGGAAAACCCGCTCTACACCAACGCCTTGGAAAACCCGGCGGACGGTAATGGTCTCGTTGATACCTCCATTGCGCTTGGCAATGACCGTGCCTTCGTAGGGCTGAATGCGCTCTTTGCCACCCTCTTGAATGCGAACGCCAACTCGAACAGTATCGCCGACGTAGATGTCAGGGAGATCCGTTTTTAATTGCTCCGCTTCAATTGAGCGGATAATCTGCTCTGCGTTCATAAGGGCCTGTCAAAGTCACGGTTTATCATTGTAGGGTAAGAGGCTACCAAAAGGCTAGATATTTACAACTAATTTTTTTGAGGATGTTAGCTGGGCAGGCAGGGACGTAAAATGGACTACCCATAACCTGTTCTATAACCGTAAACTAGGTAAGTAATAAAATCGACAAATTAGACAATAAGCCAGTAGAAAAGCTGTCCTGGTAGAAGCTTCATGGTATTGCCGCTTAAGAGGTTCAGCATTTCTTAGAGATACGCTCTGCCGAGTTAACTGCTGTTGAGAGGCTGAAAGACGTTTAGATGCAATCTGTTCGCCAATCTCTACTCACGATTTGTATCTGCCTTTATGCTTTCTTAGCGGTCACTTTAGGATTGAGCTTTCTGGTAGGTCAGGCAGATGGATCGGTAGTGTCAGGGTTTTATCATCCTGAGTTGTCTTTCTCTTTTGAGGAAATTGATACCAGCTTTGGGATGGATCAAAGTACCGAGCCTGATTCACCTTCTTTGAGGTTGGTTGAAGAAAAAGATGTCTCGCTGACTAAACGCTAGTTCAATTGCAGTAAGGGCGCGTATACTGCGCTTTCTCTTATTTGCCTTAACTAGAGGCTGGCTAGCAGTATTTGGCGGGTATCTGGCAAAAATTAGATTTCTAGGCGTAACTAAACCCTCATGAATATTCTGTCCCAGTTACTTTCTAAACGCCCTGCTGAGGGTTCTCGCTCAAAGCGATCCGAGCGTCGTGTTCAGGGTGTTGAGCTAAAGTCTGAAGCTGATCTTGTGATTATGCGACAGTCAGCTCGGATTGTAGCAACAGTGCTCAAGGAGATTGCGGAGCGGGTAACGCCTGGTATGACGACCGCTGATTTGGACGAATATGCGGAGCGTCGGATTCGGGAGATGGGAGCCACGCCTAGTTTTAAGGGGTATCATGGCTTCCCTGGATCGATCTGTGCGTCTATCAACGATGAAGTGGTGCACGGTATTCCCCGTCACCGCAAGGTGATTCGAGAGGGGGATTTGCTGAAGGTTGACACGGGAGCTTATTACAACGGGTTTCATGGTGACTCCTGTATCACCCTTGCAGTGGGAGACGTTTCTCCTGAGGGACAGCGGTTGATGAAGGCCGCTGAGGAAGCCCTGTATGCGGGCATTAGCCAGGTCAAGCCGAACAATAGCTTGTTGGATATTGCTGGAGCGATTGAGGACTGCATTCAATCCTATGGCTACAGTGTGGTAGAGGACTTTACAGGACACGGAGTTGGGCGTAATTTGCACGAGCCGCCTTCAGTGTTCAATTTCCGGACGCGTCAACTGCCGAATGTGAAGCTAAAGCCAGGGATGACCCTTGCTATTGAACCAATTTTGAATGCGGGGTCAAAGCATACCCGAACCTTGAGCGATCGCTGGACAGTTGTGACTATAGATCGCAGCCTTTCTGCCCAGTTTGAACACACTGTGCTGGTGACAGAAACGGGTTACGAAATTCTCACAGACCGGACACAGGTTTAGCGCTCACAGTCTGCCGTGAGGAAGTCTAGGGTTTCAAGCAATCTGTACTACCGTAGTCAATCTGAACATTGACATCGATAGTGTAGGCTTTTTGTGTCCCGGTGCTAGGAAAGGTGTGGGTTTTGACGGTTTCTAAGACAACGTCATTTAGAAAAGGGTAGCCTGTGCTTTGGAGCAGCTTAGGTGTATCTTGTATGGCTCCGGTTGGGCTGACTAATGCGCCTACAAAAGCCTTTTGGGGTGGAGGGGTTAGACAGACCCGACGGTAGTGCTTGAGGGTTAGAGATGGCTGGAGCGCTTCGTTTCGCAGATCGGCGTTGCCTGTAGCTTGTTTGACGTCAGCAACCCATGCAGCAAGATTGCTGCCAAAGACCTCACCAGATGTATTTTCCGCAGAGTATACGTACTGCTTGATCAGGTCTGGAACCATTTCATTGAGTTGTGACTGGCGCTGTCTCAATGATTGGACATGAGCTAAAAGTCTCTGGGAAATGGCGGGGTTGAAGAAGGGGCGCTCTACATCCGACAAGGGTAGGCTGGGAGGTGCTGGAGTAGGGGTCGCTGCTGCCGTAGGTGATGACGCTGGATTTGGCGTGGTGGCTTGTGAGGTCTCTCTGGTGCTTCTTTGTTCGGGCTGTTGGTTTGTACGTCTGACTTGGGTCTGACTCTGGTTGCTGGCTTGTGTCCGAGCCTGCCTACTTACAAGACCTGGCTGTGCCGCCTGCTGAACTGGAGTGGTTTGGGCCGAACGGGCTAGAGGGGTAGAGGGTATCAGCGCTTGCTCTGGAGCCTGCTTAGTTTGAGTTGCTGGAGGGGGAATGCGAATAATGGCAATGTTGTCCTGCTCTGGATCGGGTGGAGGGATGGCAGCTTCGTCCGAAGAACCGACTGGAATCATTAACAAGGCCCCGTGCACTCCCAGAGACAGTAGTAGCATCGGCGCTAAGAGGCGTCGCCAAGAATTTGACTTTGGCTGAAACCGATAGGGCTTGTGAGTCATTTCGCAAGTAGCAAGGCGTAGCCAGTAAAAATGTAAGTTGAGGAGTTCAGTGGGTGAAATGAAGGGTAAATCTGAGATGGAATCCATTCACGGCTAGGGTTCGGCTTGACTATTCAACTGCAAGAGAAACCTGATTGCCTCCTATGGAGCGGAGATCAACTAGCAGATTGGCTACGGTTGCGTAGGATAGTTCCCGGTCAGCCTTGAGGATAATTTTGCCGTTAGGATTTTCGGTGAAGTAGGTGCGCATACTTTGCCCAACTTCAGAAAAACTCACTTTTTGGTTCTCTAGAATCAAGTTGCTGTCTTTATCTAGCCCGATGACTAACGGCTCTATCTTCTGAGCCTCTTCCTGAGTTTTGGCTTCTGTACCCAGGACGGATTGCGGTAGCCGAACATTTGCGATCTGCTTACCAGTCAGCGTCATGGAGATGATGATGAAAAAGGTGAGCACCGTCATCAGGACATCCAGCATGGGTACCAAGTTGATTTCAGGGATGTCGGAGTCGCGCGAACGGGCTTTGAAGCGCATAACAAACCACGGATAGTTAAAGACGACGCTCACCTCCTAGCTTACCCGCTCTGGGCAGGAATCCCTGGAGGGGTGTGGAGCCTGTTTAACTGGTGCCGCCAGTGCCGAACCTGTTCCTGTAAAGGGGTTGGTAGCCAAGAGTCGTATTGGGGATAAATAGGCAACCGGGGACGCAAGTGCCAATTTTTAGGCTGAATTCGGTGGGCTAAGGTGGTCGCCGTGGGATGGGGATAGTCTGGATTGACTTCATCGGTAGGGCCAATCCCGCCCAGGTCGCGGACCCCCGATGCTAGGCAGGCGAGAAGGGTTTTGTCATCGATGAGATTGGGCGGAATTTGCAGCGTTACACTGTCTGGCAGATGCTCCCGGGCCAACTGAACAACCTGAATGAGTTGCTCTAGCGGAAAGGGCTGGCCGAGGTGAACCTGGGAACGGCCAGGGCTGTGAGGTTGTAGGATGACCTCTTGAATATGCCCATATGTGCCGTGTAGATGTGCGATCGCAACCAGCGTCTCTACCCAGTTCTCTGATGTTTCCCCAATCCCCAGTAGCAGCCCAGTGGTGAAGGGGATTCTCAGTTCCCCGGCCCATGCCAACTGCTGTAACCGTACAGCGGGAACTTTGCTGGGCGCATGGCGATGGACTGTCTCCAACAGTGCTGGGGTAACCTGTTCTACCATCAGCCCCATTGATACATTTACCTGCTTGAGTTGGGCCATCTCCTCAAAACTCAAAGGACCAACGTTGGTATGGGGTAAGAAGCCAGAGTCGAGCGCTAACTGGCAAAGGTCAAAAATGTGCTGAAACCAAGCCTCACGGCGGGAACTCTGAGGGTGTACTTCCCCGCTAAGAATCAGAATTTCAATCACTCCCTGCTCTGAAAGGGTTTGCAACCGCTGGGCAGTCTTTTCCAAAGACAGCCAAGTATCTTGTCCTGGATTGACCCGAAAGTTGCAGTAGGTACAGCGGTTGAAGCATTCGTAAGTGGGCACTAGGGTATACGCCGGACTGTAGGTGACGGTTTGACCTCCAGTCGGGTGCGGCAGGTTAGGAAGCATCCGAATGACGTGTTAGAGGGAATTTGGGAGGAGTCTTCTCTGACAATCCTAATGAATCAGCGAACGCTGGGAGTTATGGAGACGTGTTAGCGTTAGCGCAACCGCGTTTCAAGGGCTACAGGACTGCGTTACAGAATTGCGTTAAGACAGACGGCAACAAAAAGGTTCAGTGTGAGGAGCGAGGAGTGGTAGACAGCGCAGACATTCTTAAGTCCCTGCAAAACAATCAGATCCGTTTTTTGCGGGTAGTCTGGTGTGACAACGCTAACGTCATTCGCAGTAAGGCAATTCACCGTAATGCTTTGCCCCAACGCATGAGCGAAGGGGTTGGTTTGTCGGCTGCACAGCAGGCGATTCCGGTGATGGCTGACGCGGTGGCTCCTGGCAGTGGGCTGGGGCCAGTGGGGGAAGTATGGCTAGTGCCTGACAGTGCGACCCTGCAACGATTGCCCTACGCACCTGGCCATGCTCGGGTGATGGGGGACATGGTGAAGGACGGGCAACCCTGGCCCTACTGTGCCCGCCAGTTTCTCAAGCGAATGATTGCTCAGGCAGCGGATCTGGGTTTGGAGATCATGGCAGCCTTTGAGCCGGAGTTTTACCTGCTTAGGGTAGAGCACGGGCAGATTTTACCTGCTGACGAAACTGTGTTTGCTGCCAGTTTGTCAATGGATTTGCAGCATCGGGTAATTGATGCGATCGCAGATGCCCTCACTGCTCAGGGCCTCTTTATCGAGCAGTACTATCCAGAGTCAGGGCCAGGACAGCAAGAGCTTTCGGTGCGCTATACCCACGCCTTAGGTGCAGCGGATCAGCACGTTATCTACCGAGAAACGGTAAAAGCGGTGGCCCGCCAACACAGTCTAGTGGCCTCCTTTGTGCCCAAAATTTTTGAGCAGGCGGCAGGGAGTGGTAATCACTTGCATTTAAGCCTTTGGCGCGAGGGGGAGAATATTACGGGGAATGGCAAGGGGGATCTCTCTGAGACAGCCCGTGCTTTTGCAGCAGGGTTGCTGGAGCACCTGCCAGCACTGATGGCGTTAACCACCCCCAGTACAAACTCCTATCGCCGCCTTCAGCCCCACTGCTGGAGCGGAGCCTTTCGTACCTGGGGCTTTGACAACCGCGAGGCAGCAATCCGGATTCCAGGAAATCCGTCGCTACCCAGTCCTACTCACCTAGAACTCAAGACGGTAGATGGAGCGGCCAATCCGTACTTGGCGCTAGGAGGTGCGATCGCAGCCGGACTTGACGGCATCCAGCAACAACTATCGCTGCCTGACCCCATTGGTATTGATCCCGGCACATTATCAGCTGCTGAGCGGATAGCCCGCCATATTGATCGTCTCCCCGTTGATCTGAAAACAGCCATCGAGCACTTGCAGAAGAATAGCCCCCTGACTGAAGCTTTAGGGCAGCCTCTAGCGCAAGCTTGTCTGGCGGTCAGGCAAGCCGAGTGGGACACTATGCACACGCTATCTTTAGAGGCAGAGGCCAAACTCTTGCTGGAGCGCTATTAGCGATCGCAAAAAAAATTCCCCTGGGGTAACAGAGGAACTTTGCTGGTCTATAGGAATGTTCGCTGAGAGTAGAAACACGCTCTCAAGTGTCTAGAGAAAGTGTTGTGTAGCTAAGAGCGGAAGGTCGTTCAGTCTTCGCTCATGGGTTCATTATCTCAAGAACCCTTTGAAACCGAAGTGACCCTAATCTAGGAAAGGGCGTGATGTTGACGCAGGAAAAAGCTGATCTAGCTCTCGCTTTGATGTGATTCAAATCACTTTGGTCCTGCATGTTGACAGTTTCCGTGTCCCCTCTAGCAACAGAAGATTTAGATCTGCATCGCCAATTCCACTGCTGCTTGAGCGTGGATCGCCGTTGTATCAAACAACGGCACAGGGCTATCCTCCGGTTTAACCAGCAGCATTATTTCGGTGCATCCCAAAATAATGCCTTGAGCCCCTTGATCAACCAAACTCTGCATGACTGCTGTGAACTGCTTGCGTGAGTCAAGGTTTACGCTGCCTAGACACAATTCCTCGTAGATAATCCGATGAACCTCATTGCGACTAGGTTGATCTGGCAGAACTACTTGTAACCCTTGCTGTTCTAATCGCTCCCGGTAGAAAGAGTGCTCCATCGTAAACCGTGTTCCCAGCAGCCCAACGGTTGATAATCCCTGCTGCTGAACGGCCCGAGCAGTGACATCTGCAATATGCAGGAACGGAATAGAGATCGCTGCTGCAATTTCCTCTGCAACCTTGTGCATCGTATTGGTACAGAGGAGGATCAAGTCGGCCCCTGCCTGCTCTAAGCGCTGTGCTCCCTCTGCAAGAATAGCGGCTGCCCGCTCCCAATCGCCTTGACGCTGAAGCTGCTCAATCGGCTCAAAATCGACAGAGTAGAGCAAAATTTCGGCTGAATGGAGACCACCCAGCTTGTCCTTAACGGTTTCATTCAAGATGCGGTAGTACTCCGCAGTCGATTCCCAACTCATGCCGCCCAGTAAGCCAATGATTTTCATATACGGCACTTTCGATAGTTATGACCTGCCTAATCGTGGCAACGAACTATATAACGTTTTGAGGGTTCTTAAATGCTTGTCAGGTCGAGAAGTAACTTCTTACAGGAAGTAACTTTTTAGCTGTAGGGCGAGGGTTTTTAGAATAGAGGGCATTCGTTGTTTCATGGCAGCTTATGACTTCCTCATCGCAGTCAAATCATCGCTGGCAGTTCTGGATCGATCGGGGTGGCACGTTTACCGACATTGTGGCGCGACGGCCTGATGGGCAGGTGGTGGTACATAAGCTGCTCTCAGAAAACCCCGAACGTTACACGGATGCACCCATTCAAGGCATTCGCGAACTCATGGGGATTGCTGAGAATGGCCCTATTCCCGCCGAGCAGATTGAGGTGGTGAAGATGGGGACAACGGTCGCAACGAATGCGTTGTTGGAGCGGAAGGGCGATCGCACTCTCCTAATCATTACCCAAGGCTTTAAAGATGCCCTGAGAATTGGCTACCAGAACCGTCCTAATATCTTTGCCCGCCACATTGAACTGCCCGAAATGCTCTACGAGCAGGTAATCGAGGTCGATGAACGGGTGAGCGCCCAAGGTGAGGTGTTGCGGCCCTTGTTGGCAGAGGAGGAGACGCGACTACGGGGGGCCTTGCAAGCAGTTTATGACACGGGGGTTCGCGTTTGTGCCGTGGTGCTGATGCATGGCTATCGATATCCAGCCCACGAGCAGCGGGTGGCAGAACTGGTGAGGCAGGTCGGATTTACCCAGGTATCGGTATCCCATCAGGTGAGCCCGCTAATGAAGCTGATCAGCCGGGGTGACACAACGGTTGTAGATGCTTATTTATCGCCTATCTTGCGGCGGTATGTAGATCGGGTGGCCTGTGAGTTAGGCGGGAGGCAGGAGGAAAGAGAGGTTGGAAGGCAAGAGCAAGAGGTCAGAGGTCAGAGGATGGAGGGAAATGCTTCTGGTCCCTCCTTTGACCCCCCTCGTTCTCCTCGTCTTATGTTTATGCAGTCGAACGGTGGCTTGACTGATGCGGCGCTGTTTCAGGGAAAGGACAGCATTCTCTCAGGGCCTGCGGGAGGTGTTGTGGGGGCGGTGCAGACGAGCCGGATGGCGGGGTACACCAAGATTATTGGCTTTGATATGGGGGGCACCTCTACGGATGTGTCGCATTGCAGTGGCGAGTATGAGCGCACATTTGAAACTGAGGTGGCGGGGGTGCGGCTGCGGGCTCCGATGATGGCAATTCATACGGTGGCAGCAGGGGGGGGATCGATTCTCAGTTTTGATGGGTCGCGCTACCGGGTGGGGCCAGCGTCGGCGGGGGCATATCCGGGGCCTGCTTGTTACCGCAAGGGGGGACCGCTAGCAGTGACAGACTGCAACGTCATGGTGGGCAAACTCCAACCGGAGTTTTTCCCTCAGGTATTTGGGCCTGCGGGTAATTTGCCGTTGGATGTAGAGGTGGTGCGGCAGAAATTCAACGAGCTGGCAGAACGGATTGGTCAGGAAACTGGGAATAGCCGGACCCCAGAGCAGGTGGCGGCGGGGTTTCTTGCGATCGCAGTTGAAAAAATGGCTAACGCCATCAAAAAAATCTCGGTGCAGCGGGGGCATGACGTTACGGAATATGCGCTTTGCTGCTTTGGAGGTGCAGGCGGGCAGCATGCCTGCATGATTGCGGATGCGCTGGGCATTAAAGAAATTTTTCTGCATCCCTATGCTGGGGTGCTCTCGGCCTACGGGATGGGCCTAGCGGATATTCGCGCCTTGCATGAGCGCTCAGTGGAAGCACCTTTAATTCAGGATTTAACGGGCTTGCAAACCTTGCTGGCAGAACTGGCTAGTAACGGCAAAGCCGATTTGACTAAGCAAGGAATTGACTGTAGTGAAACCCTTGCCGCCTTGCAATCCGGTCATCAGGTTAAGGTGTTGCCCAAGGTGCATTTGAAATATGAGGGCACGGACTCGACGATTTTGGTGGACTTTGGGGAGATGGAGGAAATGCGATCGCAATTTGAGCAGATCCATCACCAGCGCTACGGCTTTACCCTACCCGATAAGCCGTTGATCGTAGCAACTGCTTCGGTTGAAGTTATTGGCAAAACTGATGTGCCGGAAGAGCAACCTGTTCAAGCCCAAAGAGCAACCCTGCTCCAGCCGAAGACTATCGTCCCAATGTATACCGCTGATCAATGGTGGAATACGCCCGTTTTTGACCGACAGGATCTTATCCCTGGAGAAGCTATCTCTGGCCCAGCAATTCTGATTGAGTCAACTGGAACCAACGTAGTGGAACCGGGGTGGTCGGCGGTTTTGACTCAGGAGGGGCACTTGATTTTGAGGAAAGCAGAAAGCAGAGGGCAAAGGGCAGAAGGCCGGGAAGGATCTTCCCTTGCCTCTCCTCTCTCTTCTCCAGATCCGGTCATGCTGGAAATTTTCAATAACCTCTTTCGGGCGATCGCAGAGGAGATGGGCGTTACGCTGCAAAATACTAGCTACTCGGTCAATATCAAGGAGCGGCTTGATTTTTCCTGCGCCATCTTCGACCAACATGGGCAGCTTGTCGCCAACGCACCCCATATTCCGGTTCACCTGGGGTCGATGGGTGAGAGCGTGCAGAGCTTGATTCAAGCCAAGGGGCAAGCGCTGAAGCCAGGGGATGTTTATATGCTTAACAACCCCTACAACGGCGGTACCCATCTGCCGGATATCACAGTTATTACTCCGGTTTTTGCTCAGACTTCTAAGGCAGAAGGAGAAGGGCAAAGGGCAGATCGTTTCCCTATTTCTCCTCTTTTCTACGTTGCTTCTCGTGGGCATCATGCCGACATTGGCGGTATCACGCCGGGGTCGATGCCGCCTGATAGCACCACGATTGAGGAGGAGGGGGTGCTGATCGACAATTTTCTGCTGGTGGATCAGGGGCAGTTTCGAGAGCGGGAGTTGCTCCAACTGCTGACTTCGGCTCAGTACCCGGTGCGGAACTCGACTCAGAACATTGCGGATTTGCAGGCTCAGATTGCGGCGAACGAGAAGGGGGCGCAGGAACTCCGGAAGATGGTGGCTCACTATGGGCTAGAAACGGTGCAAGCCTATATGCAGCACGTTCAGGACAATGCCGAGGAGTGTGTGCGGCGGGTGATTGATGTGCTGAAGGATGGGGAGTTTGCCTATGCGATGGATGATGGCAGCGAGATTCGAGTTGCGATCGCAATTGACCATGCTCAGCGGAGTGCCCGAATCGACTTCTCGGGTACCTCGCAGCAGCGGCCTAATAACTTCAATGCGCCTTCAGCAGTGTGCAAAGCGGCGGTGCTTTACGTCTTTCGCACCTTGGTCGATGACGATATTCCCCTTAATGCTGGATGTTTGAAGCCTTTAGACATCGTGATTCCAGAAGGCTCAATGCTGAACCCTCGCTATCCGGCGGCGGTAGTGGCGGGCAATGTAGAGGTGTCGCAGGCAGTAACGGATGCGCTCTATGGGGCATTAGGAGTGATGGCGGCATCCCAAGGCACAATGAACAACCTCACGTTTGGCAACGACCGTCATCAGTACTACGAAACCATCTGTGGTGGGTCGGGGGCTGGGCCAACCTTTGATGGCACTGATGCAGTTCACACCCACATGACCAATTCGCGTCTGACTGACCCAGAGGTGCTGGAGTGGCGCTTCCCAGTGCTGCTCAAGGAGTTTTCGATTCGTCGGGGTAGCGGCGGTCAGGGGCAATACCGAGGGGGCAATGGTATTGTGCGGCGCATCCAATTTCGTGAACCGATGACGGCGGCTATTCTCTCCAGCCACAGAACAGTGCAGCCGTTTGGGCTGGCAGGGGGAGAATCAGGGCAGGTCGGAGAGAACCGGGTCGAACGGGCCGATGGTGCGGTAGAGATGTTAGGCAGTCAGGCGACGGTAGCCGTTGCGGCGGGAGAGGTGGTTGCGATCGCAACTCCGGGCGGCGGCGGTTATGGCCCTATCACCCCCCATTCTTAGTCGTCAATGCTACAGTACTGGCCTGTCCCCCTGCTGGATGCTATCTGCATGACGCCTGAACAACGATTTGAGATGATTGAGCAGCGGCTTGCCAGTGCCGCTGCGATTTTGGAAGCGGCCTCGGCTCAACAAGCAGCCCTAATTGAGCAACACATGCAAATTGTTAGCATGTTGCGGGCGACCTCGGCGCAACAGTCAATCTTGGTCGAAAAGGTGAATCAGCTCACGGAGCAGGTAAACGCCTACGTGCATGAAGCCCAGCAGGTTCAAAACTAAGTTTTTTGGGGGCATGGCAACGCGAATCTTAGATGGCTGATTCAGGTAGTCGGCTCTCAATTGCCTTCAAGATCCGTTCACTTAAGGCCCATCGCTGTGGGTCGGTCGCAGTGAGAATCTTGTCTGGTCCGTTGCCACTCTGCTGATCGATAATCCCCTGACGCAACTGCTTCATCTGCTCGGGCGTCATCTCTGGCATCACTTTTTCAATGGCTTTGAGCGCCGCGTACTGCTCAAAAGCAGAATGAGGATGTGCGATCGCATCCATCATGATGTTGATACAGTCTGGGTGCGGATAACGTAGCAGCATTTGCAACACCACTATGCGATCGCCATCGCTGCCTTGGCTAAACATCGCCTGCATATCATTTGGGCCATAATGCGTTTCTCCAGCCAGTGCCCGCACTCGCGCTGCAATTTCCCGCATTCGAAAAGTGCGCTGTGACCCTGGCGGCATCACACGCCGTACCTCCTCATATTCCTTAGCTAGAGCCCTTAGCTGCTGACGAGCATCTGCCTCGCCTGCGACTGTCAAAGCTCCCCATTCCTGCTCCGCCTCTTGCCGCACAGAGGCTACTTTCGCCTGCTCAGCCCCATCCAATGTGGGTTCTACCGAATCCAGAGTAGCAATCAACTTCGGTAGCAGGCTGACTAGTCCTGGCGTAGTCGCCTCTCCCGCTCCCGTTTTGATCCCCCCACCGGCGACTGCCAAAATCCGCAGCAGCACAGGCAACCAAACTAAGCCAAACATGACCGCTGTGATTGACTTAATGCTAAAGCTAAACGTCCAACCTGCCTGACCTGAGTAGGTGATATCAACCATGCTCAGGAGAATGACTAACACGGCGGCCCCTAGCCAAAGGCGAGGCAATAACAGCAGCAGATCTAAAACGGCATTGAGCTGACCCAGCGGTAACTCAGTGGAGGTACGGTTTTGTCTCATCACGGCAAAATAACTAGAAAAATAACCTACCTAACCTCCAAATCCTACGGAGAAAACCTGCTTTCTCATGGGAATTTTTCGTTAATCTAGTGGCGATTAGCTCGGTGTGGTGAGGTGTAATATGAAACGCCTGATGGTGTTGTGTTTCCTGACGCTTGGAGTATGGATAGGGGAACAGCGGTTAGGATGGGCCGATGGAGTGCCGCCCGGGACCGCCATTTCTCAATCGACCAATTCTCAAGCGGCCAATCCTCAATCAACTGGGGCAACGACCCCAACTGGAGCATCCGCCGCTCCACAGCAACCTGCACCGCCTGATGCCTATACCCAAGCCATGCTAATTGGTTACGCAGCAGAGCAGCAGGGCGACTACCACACGGCGCTGATCAACTTTCGTCGCGCCCTGGCAGAACGGCCTAATGATAAATACGCCCGCGCTGCTGTCCGCAACATGCAAACCTATATTGCGCGTCAGCGGGCCGCAGAGGAACGGCTCAGGCAGATCGCTGCTTTGCAGGTGCAGCTTAATACTGCCGTGGGTCAGCAGGATTGGGCTTGTGCGGCGGCCACGGTGGATCGATTAACGATGTACTTCCCAGACACTTCTCCCGAACAGGCACGTCTAATTGCTTATCGGGGAGAGTTAACCGGATTTTTGAATGAGCGCACCAATAT
>DATNQF010000138.1:0-37604 GCA_036702855.1 Trichocoleus sp.
CGGCTTGAAGGGGCTGCCAGAGGGGGCAGAGCGCGTTCTGATTCACGATGCAGCCCGATGTCTAGCCACTCCCGATCTTTTCAATCGCTGTGCGCAAGCCCTGATGTCTTGTTCCGGTCTAATTGCGGCTGTTCCCGTTAAAGACACCATCAAGGTGGTCGATGAGACGGGTATTGTCCAAGCCACACCAGATCGGCAAACTCTTTGGGCGGCTCAAACACCCCAGGGCTTTGAAGTTTCCCTGCTCCGTCAGTGCCACGACAAGGGCTTGCAAGAGGGATGGGAAGTGACTGATGATGCAGCTTTGTTTGAGAAGTGTGGCTTGCCTGTGCAAGTGATACCGGGCGAGGAAACCAACTTAAAGGTGACAACGCCCGTAGATCTTGCGATCGCAGAATTCATTCTGCGACAGCGACAGTAGGCGTGTGTTCAAAAGCCTTATGTTGAGAACGCCGAACTAGAACGATTGATCAAAAAATAAGAGACATCGCGCAATTCACGCAACATCTCTCAAAATGAAGGTTGGGCCTAAACATCCTAGAAGGTTTGCTAGTCCAACCCAACTATTGCAAAACTGCCCTACGGCTTACAGGTCGCCGCCGCGCAGGAACAAAAGAAACACGATTGTAGGACCTGCAATCACAATCATCGCCAGCATGAGAAGCTGAGCAATAAGTTCGAAATTAATGTTGCTTAGAAAACTTAACATGTATCCTCCCAACGCAGACCGGGTGAAATTGGAGCTACATCAGCCATCCGTGGGATATTTTACCTGGTAATGAACGGCCTATTTTAGATAAGTTTACAAAATTCTAAGGGGACTTCTTCTGTGAGCACATGGAAATGCGTCAAATACTGTGGGGCCTGCTGTCATCTCGACCCAGCCGAGCGGCCTGACCTCTCGGATTATCTATCGCCTGAAGCGCTAGAACAGTATCTAAGTCTGGTGGGGGCAGATGGCTGGTGCATCAACTACGACCAGACGAACCGGGAGTGCAAAATTTACGACGATCGCCCTCAGTTTTGCCGGGTTGAGCCTGAAACATTCCATGCCATGTATGGCATTCAACCAGAAGACCTCAACGATTTTGCTATTGACTGCTGTGAGCAACAGATTGACGGGGTGTATGGTTCGGTCAGCGAAGAGATGGAGCGCTTCTGGATGGCGATAGACCCTGAGGATGATTCATCCGATAACTAGGACATAAAGCAAAGGGATGCGGTACAACCGCATCCCTTTAGCCTATAGGTAACGTTGAGAAGCTGAATTAAATGGCTTAGAAGCTCATTTCAGCAGCCTGTACGCGCTCAACCTGCTTCTTCTTCAGCACCAGCATGATCTGGGTCAGCATGGTGGCTGCAATGAAAGCAATGAGGCCCTTAACGCGATTGGGGCTTTGCAGTACGACTTCGGTATCTACCTGACCAAAGCCACCAACGTTGGGGTTAGCGGTTAATGGGGTGCCGACTGCAACGGTGTCGCCTTCAGAAACAATCAGTTCGGGGCCAGCGGGAATTGCCAGCTTAACAGCATCGCCAGACTCAGGTTGAATGGTGACTTCATAGCCGCCCGCATCTTGAGTTGTGATATTGGTAATTGTGCCTGCTGCCAACGCATTGAAGGCATTGTTGTTGCTAGATTGCCCGGTTGGGTAGACCTGACCACGGCCTCGGTTACCTCCGACGTGGATTTGGTACTTCCCAAAGTGGACGTTCTTGTCTTCGTTGGGGTTAGGAGACAGTACGGGGAAGACGATTTCCTGGTACTGTTCACCGGGAACAGGACCCACCAACAGGATATTTTGCTGATCTTCGCTGTAGGGCAGGAAGTAGGTGTTACCCACTTCTTCCTTCAGTTCTTCAGGAATGCGATCAGAAGGAGCTAGCTTAAAGCCTTCGGGCAGCACGACCACTGCTCCAACGTTTAGGCCGCCCTTGCTGCCGTCGCCCAGTACTTGCTGGGAGTTGAGATCGTAGGGAATCTTAACGGCAACTTTGAAGACGGAGTCGGGCAGAACTGAGTGAGGCACTTCCACTTGAGTTGGCTTTTGAGCTAAGTGGCAGTTGGCACAGACAATCCGGCCAGTCGCTTCGCGGGGAGTCGCGTAGTTTTCCTGAGCCCAGAAGGGATAGGCCGACGCAGGTTGAGCATCGGCTAGTAGCCCAGTGATGAAGAGAAAAGAGGCTGCGATCGCAACCACTGCAGGCTTAATAAACCGCCGCATGGATAAAAATCGTCCTTTCATTCGCTTAAACGCCATTTATGTTGTGTCAATCTCAAGAACACTTCCGCCGTGTTCAGGCACTCTCGTTGAGGACTAGGACCACCAGGGCGATTCATTGGTGCGGAAGTCGGTCTCAGTCCAGGGAGATAGCACGACCTTGTCAGCGTCATTAACATCGGCATGAGCTAGGGCCAGAGACAGCGGAGCGGGACCACGCACCACTTTGCCAGTCGCGTCATACTGAGAGCCGTGGCAGGGACACATAAATTTGTTTTCAGCGGCATTCCAAGGCACGACACAGCCCAGGTGAGTGCAGACAGAGTTGATGCCGTAGTTCTCTAAGGAGCCATCGGACTTGACCACCAGGTAAGTAGGGTCGCCCTTGAGACCCTGTACTAGCACGCGGTCGCCAGGATTGTGTTCCTGCACAAAATTACTGGCAACAACGTCGTTACCCAGTTCGTTCTTAGCCGTCACGCCGCCGCCAGCACCGCCGCTAGAAGGAGGAATGAAATAACGAACGACCGGATAGAGCATTCCCGCAATCGTGCCAGTTGCTGCCCCAAAGGTCAGCAAGTTCATAAATTGGCGGCGTCCCAAGTTAGGGACATCAGAGGTTCCAGAAGCTTGAGTCATGATCCAGGCTGTTGTATCCGTTCAAACGCAATGGAATTTAAGCTAAGCCCCCCCGTGGGTGAGCGGCTTGTCAAACTGGCGACCGGCGGCATTTCCTTCCCACTGAAGGACAGAGCAAGAAGAAAGATTCAAGCCCTTAACAACCGCTGAATTGTCACAGAAGTTTGCAGTTTTTCTGGAAAGTATTATCGCATCTTGGTGTTCCCGATGAAACCTTGGTTCTTCAAGGAAATCAGGCGGTGGTCTGCAAACCCACCGAGGAAAAACCAAAATGTTCGTTCTTGGCTCCCTTCTGCCCTTTGAAATTGAGGCTTCCAGTGAGCGGGAGCACTTGTCCTGAGAGCAGTTACCCCTTCACCCCTTATGCTGTCAGTGGCAAGTCATGCGTATGAGCCTGCCTGGCAAGCCTAGATGGGAAGACGATTAAGATTTGTAAATGTCAACCTGGTTTCAAGGGGTTAACTTGCGTTTGAGGGAGAGAAAGAGGATGACGGGGCGAGATCTGCAAGCGTTATTGATCTCTAAATGGGGATATTCCTACGACCTCCAAATGCGCCGCACCCAAGGCAAAGTTTTTCTTCAGGTTATGTGGCGCTATCAGGAGCAGGCATCTTTCCCACTGAGTGAGTCAGAGTATCTAGACCATCTCGACCAGGTAGCCACCTATTTAAATGCTTGGGGACAGGGGGAGTACATTGAATCTTGGATTGAGCAAACCCGTGAAAAGCCCCGCTTAGGAAAAGCCGTGAATATTCCGCTAGATCTCGGCGAACGGGCTTCTGAGTGGTTAGCTGATGAATCTTAGGGGAACCTTGAGCGAACTCAAGCTTCGTACAGCTCCAGTGGTAAGTCGTCAGGGTCGCAAAAGAAGGTGAAGCGTTTACCCGTGAGCTCATCTTGTCGAATTGGCTCAGTGGGTATCTGGTGGGACTGGAGATGTGCGATCGCAGCCTCAAGATCGTTGACCACAAACGACAGATGCCTCAGTCCCCTAGCCTCCGGTCGAGTTGGTCTAAGGGGTGGGTTGGGAAAAGAAAACAATTCAAGCTGCGTTCCATCGGGTAACCGTAAATCCAGCTTGTAGGACTGGCGAGCTTCTCGGTAGGTTTCTGCGACCACCTCTAGTCCCAGCACCTCGACATAAAAATGCTTTGAGACGGCATAGTCAGCGCAAATAATCGCGACGTGGTGAAGACCTTGGGCAAATGACATGGCAAGTTTCTTCCGACAAGATTGGGTGTAACCAATCGGAAGCTAGCATTCTGTTAGTTTGGATTGACCGTTAGTACTCCAAGTGCCAGAGCTTAGAACCCTAATCAACACAACTGCTCTACGGGGATCGAACCTACCATTGGCCTGACACCTGGTTCTAGAAAGTGAACGCTTCAAACTGGCAGACAGAAACTGGCAGAAACTAGGCCTCCCCAATTTTTTACGCAGTGCCGAACCTGTTGTATTATTTCTTTATATAAGAAGCATTGTATTTTGTATCCCGTGTTGCAGCTTTTGGAGACTTAGTTAATGATTCCCGAACATTTGTTGAGTCACTCAAGCTGATTCTGTCCTTTTCCCCCTGTGAGAAGGGGCGCTAATTAAGCTCTATAAACACTCATTTTTTTCCGTAGTTCTTCTGTTTATTTCCTGTCCGAACCTAGGGAAAATGCTCAGAAGAATTTCAGATTGGAATGCTAGGATTTCCTAGGTGAACACGCTTTGAGGGCCTGCTGTGATTCGCTCTGCTACCCTGCCGCTTCAGATGCCGCTTCCGTCCATTGGGGAAAACAACCGGCTTAAGCTTTTCTCAGGATCCGCCAATGTAGAGTTGGCTAGAGAGGTTGCCCGGTATTTGGGAATTGACCTGGGGCCGATGGTTCGCAAACGCTTTGCGGATGGTGAAGTTTACATTCAAATTCAAGAGTCTATTCGGGGCTGTGATGTCTATTTAATCCAGCCGACTTGCTACCCAGTTAACGACCACTTGATGGAGTTGCTGATCATGATCGATGCCTGCCGTCGGGCGTCGGCTCGTCAGATCACTGCTGTCATTCCCTACTATGGCTATGCTCGGGCGGATCGAAAAACCGCAGGCCGAGAATCTATCACGGCTAAGCTGGTAGCCAACCTTATAACTAAGGCTGGAGCCAACCGTGTTTTAGCAATGGATTTACACTCGGCTCAGATCCAGGGCTACTTTGATATTCCCTGCGATCACGTCTACGGCTCTCCAGTTGTTATCGATTACATTGCCAGCAAAAACCTTTCAGACATCGTGGTGGTTTCCCCCGACGTGGGAGGGGTTGCCCGTGCCCGTGCCTTTGCCAAGAAGTTAAATGATGCTCCTCTAGCAATTATTGACAAGCGGCGTCAAGCTCATAACGTCGCTGAAGTCATGAACGTGATCGGTGACGTACGGGGTAAAACGGCGGTATTGGTTGATGACATGATCGACACTGCCGGAACTATCTGTGAAGGCGCTCGCATTCTGAAGCAGGAGGGTGCACGTCAGGTTTATGCTTGTGCGACCCATGCAGTCTTTTCTCCTCCTGCTATAGAGCGGCTCTCCAGTGGTTTGTTTGAGGAAGTGATTGTCACTAACACCATTCCTATGATGGACACCCGGCTGTTCCCTCAACTGCGAGTGTTGTCAGTGGCCAATCTGTTAGGAGAAACCATCTGGCGCATCCATGAGGAAAGTTCTGTTAGTAGCATGTTTCGCTAAAGTGTCCGCTAAGTAACCTACTAAGTAAAAAGAGAGGGAGCCACATTGGTAGCTCCCTCTCTTTTTTAATTTTAAAGTGACCAGTTGAAACGGCTAATTGAAGTGACCGATTGGTATTAATAATCGTCAGTTACAAACTCTGGCTGTCCGCTATTAGGCACGGGCCAGTCCTCGTTCTCTCCCCCAATAAGTAGCCGCTTCACACTGACATACTCCCGGCTAAACTGCTGGAATGCATTGATTAGGATATCTAGTGCGATCGCATCACTGGTGCCCAAGTCAAACCAGCATCGGGCCCATGTGCCTTCGTACTCTACATCTCCCATGTTGTGCATGACAGACAGCATACTGTCCGCAGCCAGGTCATTGTCATAGGGTAAGTAGCTGATCTCCAAACCAGTCTCTTGCACCTGCAAGTTCTCGGCATTAAAGCCCCCTAATTTGCCCAAGAAAAACCAGGAGTCAAAGATCTCCTCAATGAATTGCTTTTCCATAGGCGAGGGGGCTGTTTCAAACTCTAGCCATAGCCAGAAGTTGAAAAAGTCACATTCCCGGAATTCAACCTGCATAACGTATGTCCATTAGGCCCAGATAGACCTTATCATCCACCTGCCCGTGCAGCGCAAGTCGGGCCGTCTACACCCTCAGCAAGACATTGCTCAAATCGCATATCGCGCACGACCGGGCGAGGCATTTGATCAGCATATTGCATCGCCTTGTTGTAATAGAGTAGGCTCCCTGCATTATCCCCTTTAAGGCGGGTGATCTGCCCCTTCAAATAAATCAGCTCAGGATTGTCGGGAGCTGCACTTAAGGCGATGTCAACCTCTTTGAGAGCTTCGTCGTAGCGGCCCAGATCCCGCAGACCAAGAGCAATGCCTCGGCTGGCTAGGTAAACTGGAGAACCATTGCGAAGGCGGGCGATGGCTTGATCGGGGTTGGAAAAGGGTAGATTGACTGCTAGCAGCAGCTCCATAAAGCCTTTTAGCAAGCTCAGCTCTGGATCATTGCGATCTATTTTCTCGGCGTTGCCTAGGTGGCTGAAGACTTGTTGCAACATCCGCAGTGCTGTAGGGGTGCCTCGGGTAAGGCCTTCTGTCTGAATCACATGGGCCCCTTCCAAGAAAATGCCCACCGCCATGTACAGATTGCCTCGGAGTGGGTCACTAGCCATTAGGCCTTGGGACTTTTCCTGAGTGAGCTTGGCTCGGCGCTCCAACTCATTCCAGTTCTGATCGAGGTAGGCCATAGACGCAGCCATAGCCTGAATCATAGGCTCGTTGGGTTCACTGTCTAGGGCTGTGTTGATTAACTGCCGAGCTTCAACATAGTCACCCTCCTGAAACATTTCTACGAAAGCAGCTTCAGAGGCATTGCCAATTGAGTGAGGGTTGCTCGGACGAAACGGATCAGCGGCAAAGGCAGGCAAGCTGGACAGGCTAAGAGTAAGGGCGAGAGTCCCGGCAAACCAGCGCTGAAATCGTTGAGCAGGCCGCGCAAATTTGAAGGATGGCAGAACCATAGACATATGTGCGTGCAGAACCACAACTGTGGAGGGATATAAGCCTGAAACTAGGATAGCGTTTACCAAATGCAAGCCGTTTAGCACCCTTCCCGCAGAAAATCGATAAGAAATCGCTAAGCGGCCAAAGAATTACGATGCCCAAGAAACTTGAGCCTGTTGGGTTTAAGGCAGACTTACAGAGAGTGCAGAATGATTAAACGCTTGTTAAGCAAAAGTCGGTAGCATCACTGCTTCCTACCTTTCTTGTTAGTCAACTACCGTTGTAGCTAACTATACACAGAGACGGTAGGCTGTTCCGGGAGTTCCCAGCTTCCCCTGCAATTAACAGTCGATTAAAGCGACAGTTGGGGGGACTGATATTGTCTCCTTGCCCAGTGCGCCCTTGCGGATGAGTGGGGCTAGCTTGTGGCACGATGAGAGGAACGACTTTTTCCGGTACTGCCTTTGCAAGGGCTGTCGGGCATACTTAAGCTAGGCCAACCTTACTGTTTTAATGCTCTATCTCCGAAATCTGACCTATCACCCGACAGCCAGTCCGGTCGCAATTCTCAAGAAAATTTCTCTAGAGCTAGCTCCTAAAGAAATGGGTCTAGTCGTTGGACCCAGTGGCTCTGGCAAAAGTACGCTTTTAGAAATTTTGGCGGGGTTAGCTCAGCCCACTCAAGGCCAGATTCAATGGCGGGACCAGCCGCTAAATGCCGAGTCCCTGCAACAAATCGCCGGACTCGTTTTTCAGTTTCCAGAGCGCCATTTTTGTGGGCACTCCATCTTGGAGGAACTGCGGTTAGGCCATCCGGAACTGACCCAGGAGCGGATGGGAGAAGCACTCGATGCTGTGGGCTTAGGCGAAATCGCTTTGGAGACGCCGCCTCATGCTTTGAGCGGGGGGCAGCAGCGGCGGTTGGCTCTAGCAGTGCAGTTGATTCGGCAGCCCTATCTGCTGTTGTTAGATGAACCTACTGCTGGACTAGATTGGTCGATGCGACGGCAAGTGGTCGATCTGTTGAAACAGCTTAAGCAGGAGTGGAGCTTGTTAGTGGTCTCCCATGATGCTGAAGAGTTGTCCCTATTAGCGGATCGCTGTTGGCGGATCGATCACGGAGAACTGTCTACCTTACCCAAACCTTCTGCACTGAAAGCTGCTTCTTAGGAACTGACGATGGAATTGATTGCTCAACTGCCAAGCTTTTTACAGGAATGGCAACAGACTTTGCAGTGGCAGCCGGATGCTGAGCAGCAGCGACTGCTTCAGCAGCTTTATGAGGGTATTTTGCAGGGAAATCAACAAGTCAACTTAACCCGCATTACCAACCCTGATGAGTTCTGGGAGAAGCACTTGTGGGACTCCCTGTACGGAGTGATGCCTTGGTTATCGGAAAATAACTTGGTGCTCCCAGCCGAGTGTTTGCCTCAGGTTCAGACTGTGATTGATATTGGGACTGGGGGAGGTTTTCCTGGCCTTCCGGTTGCGATCGCACTTTCTTCCTGGCAGGTCACGTGTTTGGACTCGACCCGCAAGAAAATTGCGTTCTTAGCAGGCCTTAGTCAATCGCTGGGCCTGAGCCGGGTATACACTCTCGCAGAACGGGCTGAGGCAGTGGGGCATGACCCCCTGCACCGACAGGCCTATGATCTGGCGCTGATTCGAGCTGTAGGACCCGCTACGGTTTGCGCTGAGTATGCCCTACCTCTAGTCAAGGTTGGGGGTATGGTAGTGCTGTACCGGGGACAATGGACGCCTGAGGAAGAGAAAGCCCTAAAGCAGGCAGTGTCTCAGCTAGGGGGAGAGCAGGTTTGGGTACAGGCTGCCACAACCCCTCTCAGCTATAGTGCAAGGCACTGCATTTACATTCACAAAGTTAGCCCAACTGCTGAGGAGTTTCCTCGAGCTCCAGGGATTCCCACCAAGCAACCCCTCGCGTAATCCGTCACTTGCTGTAGGCTTGTGTCAAGTTCTGGGTGAGATAGGTGAGATAAACGTTGTTCACCCTCCTGATTAGGCTAGGCATTGAGATACCAGCAGCTTATCCCCGGTTTTTGATATTCATGACCTGGACGATTTGCAAAGCGGTGTCGCCCGGAATTTCGAGAATGCGGTACAGGTCGTCGAGGAAAGACTGCTCTTGAGGGGTGACGTTGCCATCTGACATCACGAGGTCAGTAGCGACGGCAAAGGCGGTTTCGCGTAGATCGACAGGTAATGATTCCTTGGCTAGGGAGATCAGATCCCCAGGGCCATACTGCTTGAGCAACCCTAGCAGCTTGTCTAACATACGGTGCATCACATCTGTGGAGTAGCTTCTATAGAGATGCATCCGCGAGAGCATAGTAGACATATCTTGTCCTTCTTGCTCAGCCAGATATCCGTCTGCTGCGATCGCAACGAGAGCAATACAGGCGAACGCTTCCGCCGGGCTTAGGTTCGTGCTTGCCAATCTCGTTTCTGTCTCGAAAACACTATCAAATAAGCCCATGTACAGTCCTCGTCAGTGCCGCTAACTCATCTTGCACCAATTCTTAGGCAGTGCACTCAGGTTTTGAAGAGTCTTTACAGCAGGGTTGCCTACACTTTTCTGCAAAGTGAGGCTCTACAAGCAGCAAGCAGTTTATGGAGCATAGGGAGGTACTCAGTTAGTGTGATCAATCTCACAAGCCAGTGTGACAAAAGTCCTGTTAGCTAAGCAGGGTTTTAAGGATACTTAAGAAGACTCAACTCTAGCCGAGTCATCTACAGGGAACACACAACCAACCGACAGACCTTCGGGAGTCCTGTCGGTTTTTCATTAGCTTTTGGCCGGGAAAAACTGTCCGGGAAAGACACTCCTATCGCATTGCTGCCATGGTGTTTTTCCAACTGAGTTCTTTGCAGAGCACTTCTAACGCCCGTTGATCAGCTCCCTGGAATAGCCCACTGCGAACTAACTCCAGCAAAACTTGCTGTGCTAACTGGGTTGCAAAGGTGCCGCCTGATCGTAGAAGCTGACCGTAATAACAAAACTGAGGTTGTCCTGAGGCGTTGCGATGAAACTGGTACACGTCCTCCTCGCTCATTTTCTTGACTGGAGTATTGACGGGTACGACAACTTTAGGGATGCCATGCCACCCATAGGAATCGCCGTTTTCGGTGGTCATGATGCCCACCAGAACAACGCCTAAGAGTGTGCGGGTTTCTTGCACCAGGTCAGGGGTGAAGAAGGGATCCGGTTCACTGGAAAGTCGTGGACCACTGTTGAGAAACAGGGGGTTAAAAAGCTGGGAATTGTAGATGAGCCCCACTGCCCAATGACGTTCGTTATTCTCAAGGGCTACAAACTGACCAAATCCACAATCCTCGGGGCAGGGTGGGAAACCAACGTCCTGCGAGTCATCGACCTGCACCACATAGTCACAGTGGGAATTGGATTTAACAACTTTACCAATGCGGCAGCGGACTGTCTCAGCTTCAAACCTAGCCATCCTGTCCTCCTAACCTTTCAAGTGAAAGCAAAAGGGGCACAGCCTTGCTATGCCCCCTTTATTTTGCAGGGAAATTGAACTTTAGTTCAAACGTCCTATGACATTGCCTGGATAAGGAAGTCAAAGTAGGGTTGAGCTTCGGCAGCATCCTCATCGGAAAGTAGGTTGAGAGAAGCAGCCTTAAGACAACGGATAGCTTCAACCATGCCAGGAACAGGCACATTCAGCGCGTTGTACATTTCCCGCACACCGACAATGCCGATGCTTTCGATAGGGCTACTATTGCCAGCCAACACACCATAGGTGATCAGGCGCAGGTACCAGCCATAGTCACGGAGGCAAAGGGCACGCTGCTTCTGACCATAGGCATTGCCACCGGGGGCGATGAAGTCAGGGCGGCGCTTCCAAAGTTCCTTACTGGCCTGGTCTACGATTTTCTTTTCGTTCTCGGCCAGAGTGGTGGCGATTCGCATCCGTTGGTCGCCGGTTTTTAAAAAGTCTTCAATCGTTCTGAGCTCGCCGCTGGTGGGATAGCGCAGCTCATCGTCGGCGTTGAGAATTACTTGGCTAACGACTGACATAATTTTCTATGATGACCGCGATGACTCTGTATCTCCGATAGTTTAGCGACTTCGGGGCACTCAAGAAAAGCGCTTTTCTCAGCTAACCCTAAGGAAATGCTGCTTTGTGGGGAAGACCCCATCGCCCTTTCTAACCTCTATTCCAGCCTCCTACAAGGATTTTGCTGCCTAATAGGGGAGGTTTCTAACAGGATGAGAAGACGGGTTCTTCTGTAAAGAACTTGAAACATTCTTGATGCTAATCGAGGGATAATCCAATCTTTTGCTGGAACATTAGTCCGGTAAAAGGCCACAAACCCTAATCGGCTTGCTAGAGTCAAGAACTGGGCTTCATGCGGGATGTGGGCAATGGCTAATTGGCAGGCGGGCGCAACAGTAGACCTTGAGATTACAGACCTAAATAGCACTGGAGAGGGGCTAGGGCGCTGGGATGGCCGAGTGGTGTTTGTCCCAGATACGGTACCAGGGGACAAGATTCGGACTAAGTTGGTGCAGGTAAAGCCCACTTTTGCGCGGGGTAACTTGGTGCAGGTGGTGGAGGCGTCAAGCGATCGCATTCGTCCTGCCTGTATTGTGGCCGACAAGTGTGGCGGTTGTCAGTGGCAGACAGTTACCTATGAAACTCAGCTTGCTGCTAAACAGCGGCAGGTCGAGGATGCTCTGCGGCGGATTGGCGGATTTACGGAAATTCCCATGAGTCCGATTTTGGGAGCCGAAGAGGGGTTGGGCTATCGCAACAAAGTTGCCTATCCCTTGGCCCGTTCGCAGGACGGACACGTCAAAGCGGGTTACTACCGCAAAGGCAGCCATAAACTGGTGAACTTGAACCAGTGTCCAGTTCAGGATGAGCGCTTAAATCCCCTGCTGACCGAAGTGAAGCAAGACATTCAGGCGCGGGGCTGGTCAATTTACGACGAAAATGAACACCGGGGGCGGTTGCGTCACCTGTCGCTTAGGGTTGGTCGCCGGACTGGGGAAATGCTGTTGACATTGGTCTCGGCGGAGCGGGGGGTGAAGGGGATTGGCGAGCAAGCTCAGGTTTGGATGGAGCGCTACCCTAACTTGGTGGGGGTGTGTCTTAACTACAACTCCGCTAAGACAAACGCGATTTTCGGAGATGATACGTGTTGCGTGGCAGGTAGACCCTATCTAGAAGAAGTCTTTGCTGGGTTGCGTTTTCAAATTCACCCGACTACCTTTTTTCAGGTTTATACCGAGCAGGCTGAGCGCTTGCTTGGTTTAATCTTGGAGGAATTGGCGCTCCAGGGCACGGAATTGATTATTGATGCCTACGCTGGAATTGGCACGGTGACCTTGCCGCTCGCTCAAAAATCACGCCGCTGTATTGGTCTGGAAGTGCAACCCGAAGCGGTGCAGCAGGGCTTGGTTAATGCAGGGTTGAACGATTTAGAGAATGTTGAGTTTCGAGTTGGCAACGTAGAGACGTTGCTGCCTCAAGTTGCAAAGGAACTGGAGACTCCACCGGATGTTGTCACACTTGACCCGCCCCGTAAAGGGTGCGATCGCACTGTCCTAGATGCGTTGATTGCCCTAAAACCTGCCCGAATTGTTTATGTTAGTTGCAACCCGGCAACCCTAGCGAGAGATCTCAAAATCCTCTGCGAAGAGGGTGGCTATCGACTTAACAAAGTGCAGCCTGCTGACTTCTTTCCGCAAACCGCTCATGTAGAGTGCGCTGCATTTCTGGTAGCTTAGAATCGCACTGATTCGGAGCCTACTGCGCCCCATGAAGTTCAGCGAAATTGCCGCCAAGATTGGTATTACGGAACAGTCTAGCCTGAGTAACGATGCCGACCGGGATCCTGAAATTACAGGTGTCGGTGCGGTGGACCAGGCCACAGCCGGAGTACTGAGCTACATTGAGGGGGACAAGTTCGCGTCCTTTGTCGAGAAAACTCAGGCCAGCGCCCTGATTCTGCCCAAAAACGAGCTTTTGCAGGAAAAAGCAAACGAACGGGGCATTGCCTGGTTAAGCACCTCTGACCCTCGGTTAGGGTTTGCGCGTGCGATCGCACTGTTCTATCAACCCTTTAAACCGACTCCCGGTATTCACCCCACTGCCATTGTGGATCCCTCTGCCACTGTAGGGGCTGGAGTAGCGATTGGTGCTCACGCTGTAATTCAGGCAGGGGCAAAAATTGGAGATGGGGTATGTATCCATCCCAATGTGGTCGTTTATCCAGAAGCAGAAATTGGCGAGGGCACTGTGCTCCATGCCAACTGCGTGATTCATGAGCGCACAAAGATTGGTAGAGCCTGCGTGATTCATAGCGGTGCGGCAATTGGCTCAGAGGGCTTTGGCTTTGTGCCTACGGCGCAGGGCTGGGAAAAAATGCAGCAGTCCGGCTATACCGTGTTGGAGGATGGCGTGGAAATTGGTTGTAACTCAACCGTTGATCGTCCGGCAGTGGGTGAAACCCGCATAAAACGGGGCACCAAGCTCGATAACCTGGTTCACATTGCCCATGGATGCCAAGTTGGCGAAGGCGTAGTGATGGCAGCTCAAGTCGGCATGGCGGGCGGCGTTACTATTGGCAACCGGGTTATTTTGGCGGGGCAGGTTGGTATTGCGAATCAAGCCAAGATTGGTGATGGTGCGATCGCAACTGCGAAAGCAGGCATCCATAGCGATGTTGAACCTGGCAGCATTGTCACGGGCACGCCTGCCATTCCTCACAAACTGTTTCTTAAGGCAAGTGCTGTTTACAACCGTTTGCCAGACATGTATCAGACGCTCAAGCAGCTTCAAAAACAATTTAGCTCGACCAAATAGTTACTCCTGGACTTTCTGAGACATCAGAATTGGCGAAAATTCCTGGCAATTGTGATTGTTTAACAAAAGATTGAGTTTTAAAAAGCTTTATCTCTTTCTAGGGGCATGATGGCGGAGTGAATGTCCTATCAATGGAGCAATTCGCCTGTCAGCAAAGGGCTACAGAAAGTTCCTCCAAAGAAGGACAGCACTCGCCATAGCATTAAGCCAAAATCAAAGCAATCTGACCGACTTTTTTGGCTTAACTTTTGCTTTACAATTTGGGCAACGTCAGGATTAGCTGACTCAATCGCCCCCTTTCAGTCCGCTTCACCCTCTGACCCTGCTACTGGCACCTATGGCTATTGGATATCTCGCACTCGTTCTCCACGCTCACCTACCCTACGTTCGTCACCCCGAAAGTGACTATGTTTTGGAGGAGGAATGGCTGTTTGAAGCCATCACTGAAACCTATGTCCCTCTCCTAACAATGTTTGAGGGGCTGAAGCGGGATGGGATTGATTTCAAGATGACGATGAGCATGACACCGCCCTTGGTGTCGATGCTGCGAGATCCCCTGCTGCAAGAGCGCTACGATGCCCACCTAGCTCAGCTTGAAGAACTGGCCGAGATGGAGGTCGAGCGCAACGTCCACAACGGTCACTTGCGTTACCTGGCCGAGCACTACGCCCGCGAGTTCAACGACGTTCGCCAGGTGTGGGAACAGTACAGCGGCGATTTGGTGACTGCCTTTAAGCAATACCAAGACACCAACAACCTAGAAATCATTACCTGCGGTGCTACCCACGGCTACTTGCCGCTGATGAAGATGTATCCCCAGGCGGTGTGGGCTCAAATTCAGGTAGCCTGCGAAAGCTACGAGGAAAACTTTGGTCAACCGCCCAGAGGCATTTGGTTGCCAGAGTGCGCCTACTACGAGGGGTTAGAGCGCATGCTGGCTGATGCCGGATTGCGCTACTTTCTCACCGACGGTCACGGTATCCTCTATGCCCGTCCTCGTCCCCGCTTTGGCTCCTACGCCCCTATCTTCACCGAAACTGGGGTTGCTGCGTTTGGTCGTGACCACGAATCTTCTCAGCAGGTTTGGTCATCTCAGGTGGGATACCCTGGTGCTGCTGAGTACCGGGAGTTTTACCGTGACCTGGGCTGGGATGCGGAATATGAGTACATCAAGCCCTATGTCATGCCCAACGGCCAGCGTAAGAATGTGGGCATCAAGTATCACAAGATTACAGGCAAGGGCTTGGGCCTTTCTGACAAAGAGTGGTACGACCCCTATTGGGCACGGGAAAAGGCCGCCGAGCATGCGGCTAACTTTATGTTCAACCGGGAGCGCCAGGTGCAGTACCTGCACAATCTGATGCAGCGTCCACCCATTATCGTCTCGCCCTACGATGCTGAACTGTTTGGTCACTGGTGGTATGAAGGCCCCTGGTTTATCGACTACCTGTTCCGTAAGAGCTGGTATGACCAGGGCACCTATAAAATGACTCACTTGGCCGATTATCTGCGCGATAACCCAACTCAGCAGGTCTGCCGTCCCTCGCAGTCAAGCTGGGGGTACAAGGGGTTTCATGAGTATTGGCTGAACGAAACCAACTCCTGGATCTACCCTCACCTTCACAAAGCAGCTGAACGGATGATCGACTTAGCCAAGCGCGAACCTGCCGATGAATTGGAGTGGAAAGCGCTCAACCAGGCTGCGCGAGAATTGCTACTAGCACAGTCCTCTGACTGGGCCTTCATCATGCGGACGGGCACGATGGTTCCCTACGCTGTACGGCGCACGCGCTCTCACTTGATGCGCTTCAACAAGCTCTGGGAGGATATTAATGTGGGCAAGATTGATTCGGGTTGGTTAGAGAAGGTGGAAGCTATCGATAACATCTTCCCCAACATCAACTACCGGGTCTATCGTCCCATGTAGTCTTGGGTGCTTTTGCAAGGTTAGGACCGCGGTAAATAATGATAGAAAGAAACGGGCTGAACATTAAGTTTCATGCCCGTTTCTTTGTGTTGAGCTAACGGAGAATCTTCTGCAAAGTTTATCTTAAGCTGTAAGAGATAGCCCAGGCGAGAAAAGATGCCATGTTAGCCTGCACACAGTTGTCCTGTGGCTATTCACTTACCCTTTATGCCATCGTTTGACAAAATTAAACTCATGGATTCAAGCTCCTATCAAGAAGAGAATAGTTTATTTGAGTGCGCCTCAGAGCAATCTGTAGCAACCTACTACAAATCTCTCTATACAGCTGTTGGTCAAAAGATTCTGCTAGATAGATTGAATACAGGTAGGGACTTTTGCAAGCTGATGCTGATACTGAGCTTAGGAGCTATTCCGGTGTATCTTCTGCTGTTTATTATGGCAATTCCTTATGATTCTGATGCGGGAAAAACGGCAGGAATGATGATTCTGTCTCCTGCCCTTTTGTTTTTGATTACTGCTATTGTTTTTGCAGCAGGATTTTTATGGGTGACAGCGGGGCCAATTTCGGACTCGGTGAATGAAATTGAACGGGCTAGTAGAAAAATTATTCTTAGGCGGAACCAGTTTATTGCGTTAGGTTCTCTTTGCTTTTTGAGTGCTTCTATAGTTGGTATGGTGGGTATCGTTAAAGCTCATCTTTAAGAAGATTTGCCCGCACTTTTCTGGCTAAGAAAAATGCGATCGCACTTTCCTAAGTGACCTTCCTCCACTCATCTATTTCATCAATTGCTAATGCGTGAGCGTGTTCGTTTCCTTCTAAATCGTTGTAACAATAACTAACAACAGGACGACCCCAACAATCAATTCTATCTACACTCACAATAATGTGGTTGGAAACCAGCATGGTGTAAAGCTGTAGAGTATCTTCTGCTTGGGTAAAATTAACTGGTGGGATTTTCAGAAGTTGTATCTGATCGCCCACCTTTAGGTTATGCCAAGATTCTGCTGTCATAGGGTATTTAGTAGGGGGTTATCCTCCCAACACGGGACGTAAGTAGAATGTTCTCCATCCGGATTCTCTCCACGGGTAAGGATTGAATAGGGTTGATCACTCGGTATCGGACAGCCTTGACCACTAGCGATCGCATTCTATATTCCTCTGATTATGCTGTTAATTCCCCTGTCAGTAGCAGATCAGGTCACTCAGCACTTGGGTTAGGAATTGGGTTTCTAAGTCTAGAGTTTCTGACAGAAACCTGGTTTCTGGATGCATCACAGGCAGAAAAGTTAACGCTAGGCTAGATCACGCTACTTGAAAGAGACCGAATGTGACTCAACCTGATGCCCTGCGTAGTTTGTTGGATGCTGTTGCTGGGGGACAGCTTAGCCCAGATCAGGCTTTCCAGAAACTCAAATATTTAGACTTTGAACCTGTAGATGACTTCGCCAAGATCGACCACCACCGCGCTTTACGCACCGGATTTCCGGAAGTAATCTGGGGGCCAGGAAAAACGGTCAACCAGATTGTACAGATCATGCGAACCATGCGTGATCGCGCAAACGCTGAGCCGTCAGTTCGCAGCCCGGTCGTGATGGCGACTCGAATCGAGCCAGCGGTCTACCAGCAAATTCGTCAAGAACTGCCTGAGGCCCTGTATTACGAGATGGCTCGAATCTGCGCCTTAGTGCCGCTCAATCTAACACCCCAACATCCCGGAACGATCGGCGTACTCACCGCTGGCACAGCAGATTTGCCTGTGGCTGACGAGGCTGCCGTTACCGCAGAACTCTCTGGCTTTGCTGTACGGCGACTGTGGGACGTTGGTGTGGCTGGGCTGCATCGTCTGCTGCGGCACCGCCAACTGATTGACGAAGTGGATGTGCTGATTGTGGTGGCAGGCATGGAAGGCGCATTGCCCAGCGTCGTTGCCGGACTAGCAAACTGCCCGGTCATTGCTGTGCCCACTAGCATTGGCTACGGGGCCAGCTTCAACGGCTTAGCCGCCCTGCTGACGATGCTCAACTCCTGCGCTGCTGGGATTGGCGTTGTCAATATTGACAACGGTTTTGGTGCAGCAGTGTTGGCAGGACAGATTTTGCGGACAGCAGCGCGAGTTGGAAGAGAAAGCGGTGAGCGGTAGCGAGATGATGACAGCTAAATGGAGCGGATCCTGACGAATTTGCCTAATGGGCTGTTGTTGGCATTCACAAACATTGTTGTTGAGCCCTGTGCAGCAGGGTGAGAAAGTTCTCGCCATCCTCAGGAAAGATTGCCAGCCCGCTCCCAACGGTAGTCCGCGAATCAACCCCCAAGGCTCGATCACTAGCCTGCCACCACTCATCTTGGTGTACCAAGTCGTGCAGACGTTGCTGGGCAGCACTGCGCGAACTCCCGTATAGAGCAATGCCAATCCAGCGATTCTCCCAGAAGCCCACCAGATCCTCCTGTCGCACCTGGTAGCGTAAAGCTTGGGCCAATCGCCCTGCGAGAGCAGGGTTGGAGGACATGACAGTCAAAGGGATTGCCAACAACAGCAAGCCTATTGGTTGCTGTTGCCGTTTCGCTAGGCTTAGATAGCGGCTGAAATCTCTAGCAAACTGCGAATAATCAGCGAGGAAGCTCATGGTGGCTGCTCTCAAATCTCCTTTGTTAGGGTGAGACAAGCCCTCTAGATTGGCAAGGGAAAACCTTTGTTGTGAAGGTTCCCCAACGGCTCAATACTATCTATGCATATAGCCTTGTGTCAGAGCTTCTCCTGACGAGTCCCTTATAAAGCTATTGTCAGCACGGGATCAGGTTCATGAATAGTATTAGGCGGCTCTGGCGTATGAGTGCGCTGAATGCCAGGGAGAAACTTGTCTACCATGTCATGACTTTCCTCAAGCAAATACTTCAGGAAGGTTTCGGCCACCACTGACAATTGCTTGCCTGCCAAACTAGCGACGTACCAGTGGCGCTCGATTGGGAAATGCTCAATATCGAGAATGGCAAATTCTCCCGTAGTGCCTTCGGAAATAATGGTGTGCAGGGACAGCACAGAAATGCCCAAGCCACCTGCGATCGCTTGTTTGATAGCCTCGTTGCTGCCTAGTTCAAGCCGCACTTTGACATCGACTTTGTGCTTAGCAAAAAGCTTTTGGACGGCATGGCGAGTACCCGAACCCGGTTCACGCATGATGAAGGGCTCGCCGTTGAGCGCTTGAATGGAGATGTTTGATTTGCCAACTAGGGGATGATCCTTAGGGGCAATGACTACCAGAGGATTCTCTAAGAAGGGATAGATCTTGAGATCAGGTTGCTCCGGCGGCGAACTGATGATGTAAAGATCATCATCGTTATCGGCCATGCGCTCCTGAATGTTTTGGTGATTTGTCACCTTCAATGAAATGTCGATGCCAGGATAGCGATGGCAGAACGGCCCCAGTAGACGTGGTACGAAATACTTGGCTGTGGTGATGACTGCTAATCGGAGTTGGCCCTGTTTCATCCCCTTGATGTCGGCGATAGACATCTCAAACTGATCAAGCCCTTCAAAGATCGTTTGACAGGTTTCGAGCAGCTTTTGCCCCGCCTGAGTCAGGTATAGTCGCTTGCCAATCTGCTCAAACAGGGGCAGTCCTACCGCCTTGGTAAGCTGCTTGACCTGGATCGACACTGTGGGTTGAGTCAGGTACAGTTCTTCTGCTGCACGGGTAAAACTGCCGTGTCGGGCAGTTGCTTCAAAAACCTTGAGCTGGTGTAGCGTCGCGTGAATCAACGATCCGCCTCCATGAGTCAGCCAACTTTTATAGATTTTATTCTATCAAAACCAGGTGGCTTTATGGTTTTTTTCTATGATCTTTTCGCCAAGCCCTGAAGATCTTGCCAACTAGCCTCAGTAATACCGGACTTGAGGTGCAATAAACTTCTCTTTACATAGCCATACTAAGCTGCTCTTGAGAAGAAGAACAAATATTAGGCATCTGAACGGGAACGGCGCGACTTGTCTCAATTTCTGGTGTTACGCGAAACGGGGGAGTAGGAATGGCAGAAACGGTTGGCTTACAACCCCTATCAGTTCGACTTAGAGAGTTGGTTCAAGTCTTTACTAAGTTAGGGACGATAGGGTTCGGCGGACCCCAAGCCCACATTGCTATGCAGAATGATGAGGCGGTCGTACGCCGTTCATGGCTTACACCTGATCAGTTCACCGATGGGCTAGCCGTGTGTGAAATGCTGCCAGGACCAGCTTCGACTCAGATGGGTATCTATATTGGCTACGTCCGAGCTGGGCAGGTAGGAGCGCTAGTCGCTGGGTTAGCCTTTATTACCCCGGCTTTTCTGATTGTGCTGTTCTTGTCCTGGGCCTACTTCAAGTTCCAGACTGTGCCCCAGCTGGCTGCCCTATTCTTTGGTGTATCGCCAGTAATGATCGCGATCATTCTAGGGTTTTGTTGGAAGTTGGCTCCCAAAGCTATCCAAGATGGGCTGGGTGGTGCGATCGCACTTGTCATCTTTAGCCTTAGCCTTTGGGGCAATCTCAATGTTCTGCTGCTTTTTATTCTGGCGGGGTTGATTGGTCTTTGGCTTTACGGCCCTAGACGCCCTCGTGGCTTGCCTCCTCAGATCCTCAGTGGAGCATTCGTGCCATTAGCAATTGGGAATTCCTTCCTGGCAGCTGTGTCCCCCGCAGTTCTCAGTCTTTCCGGCTTCTGGGGTGCTGAGCGGATTGGGACGTTTTTCTGGCCCCTTCTGAGCTTCTTTCTCAAAGTCGGTACACTGATTTTCGGAGGTGGGTTAGTCATTATCCCCCTGCTGGAGTTTGAGGTGGTCGAACGGCTCGGCTGGTTGACCCACACCGAATTTCTCAACGGCGTTGCTATCGGTCAACTGAGCCCTGGCCCGGTTGTACTGACCGCTGCTTTTGTGGGCTACAAAGTGGCTGGAGTGCTGGGCGCACTGGTAGCGACCATCGGCATTTTTGTACCTTCCTTTGCGTTCATTATGGCAGGGGCACCCCTGCTCCTAAAGCTGCGCCAAAATGCTTGGATTAAAAGTTTTCTGAAGGGGGTTAAGCCAGCGGTGCTAGGTGCGATCGCAGCCGCCACCGTCCCTTTGGGTCGTTCTGCTTTTCTTCAGCCCACGCTCCTGCTAACCGGGTTGGCGGTCCTGATTTGTCTGATTGCTTTGGTTGGTTTGATTCGTTTTAAGCTGCCCACCTGGCAACTGGTGTTGGGTGGCGCGGCCAGCGGCCTACTGTTGGGTGCGGTTCCTCTCCTTGAACTGGGTTAGACGCCCACCCTATTTTGGGTAAACTCAGGCAGTAGGGGTCTGCAAGGGGGAGTGAAGGTGAGGAGCAATTTGACTAGATAAGTCGCTAGGTAGAGTTACTACCTTCGTAGCGAAATACCTAAGTGGTAGGCCCCGAAGCACAATTTTTTGGTAAAAAGCTGCAAGTTAGTCTCGCCAGACAGACTAAGGCTTTCCTGTGTCAGGAGTGCTGCTCTCTCTGGCAGGCTCCTGCATAACCCGCTTCGGAGAGCGAATGTTTAGTTATGGGTCAGCCATCCCGTTCTCGCTCAGTATCAGCGGCCTCTAGGCCAACTCCTATTAAGCCCAACCCTGTTTGGCATTCTATTTTTTGCGATATAAAACCGTTGCGCGTTTTGCTGATGCTAATAAGCGTTCTTGCTTTTGCAGCAGCTGTACCTGTTGAGGCACAAACCGTGGGGCTGATGACACCGCTCTACCGAGCGCTGCCGGGTGTTTTCAGAGAGTAATTTGAAGTCTAGTCCTAGAAACCGAGTTGCTGTTGGTTCCTTGACACATCGTCAAGATTCGCCTCCATAAACCCGGTTCTAGATGCGCTTACGATGCTTCAACCCTGTCAAGCTCTACCAGTAGGGGATCTTCGAGCTGTTGATTTTTACCTGCTAAAAGGGCCATCAGATAGGCTAGGAGCCGTTGACACTGCTCGGTATTGGGCACATAAATTTGGCCGTTCTGCCGTGTAAAGAGAGGAGCTCGATTAAGGGCTTGTACCTGCTCCGATTGTAGTGAAGACAGGGCCAAGGGCGGCGCATCGCTGCTGGTAGGAACAAGACCGGGGGGTAGGCGACCTTCTAGAAGAGCGATGAGATGCAGCTCACACGCCTGGGTATTGATACCACGCTGCTCTAGCAAATGCAGAATCCCATTAAGGGGCATGGGTTGGTCAGGGAAGGTCCGAAGCAACTCCATGAGTAGGAAGTTGTCACTGTACTGGTGTCGCGTGAGATCCAGAATTTGTGGATAGCGCACCAGGTTGACCAGACCATAGGCCACACGACTGCAACTAGGCGGACGGTTGTTGGGATAGGTGTCTTGGATAATAGTGGCGTTGGGGAACTTTTGCCGCAGCCAACGGGTAATTGCGGGTAGAGAAGCGGTGCCCCCAGTGCAGATCACTTGGTTGACGCCTTGAGCAGAGAGCCCTACTTGACTCATTAGGCGGTTAAGGTGACCGTTGAGCCGCTGTATGTAGGGCAGCACAATCCGATTTTCCAGATCTTTGCGGCGTACAATCCAGCGCTGATCGGCTAACTTCAGCTCGAACTGGTTTTGATGTTGCAGGATGAGCTTGAGATGGCGGGCCGCTTCCAGTACGCTTTGCCCTAGCAGAGAGGTTTCGAGCCGCTGCTGGAGGCGATAGCGAAGGGGCAGGTCGGGTTCGGCGATACGTGGCATCTCCAGCCTGTCAAGCTCAAGGTTAGCCCATGCGGTTTGATCAAGTTCGGGTAGGGCTGTCTGCCATCCCCAGCCCCCTCCCGATGGGTTGGGTAGACCAAAGGGGAAATCGCCCCGGGATTGACGCCGTTCAGATGGGTGCAACAAGTGCCCAATGATGTCGAGATCGAGCGCATCTCCTGCATAGGCAAGAGAGTAGAGAGCAAAGTTTTCGTAGGAAAGAGTGCTGAGAGGGCTAGGCAAATAAACGACACCCAGTTCGGTCAGCGTCGCCCCAGCGCTAATGACGACGGTGCCACCCGACCAGTTACAAGCGTAAAGCGTCTGCTGACGTAGGGGTTGCGTACTGGCGGCGTCACTTTGGTTAGCTGGATCGGGCAAACCTGAGAGAACAGCTGCGATCGCATCTTCGATGAAGTAGATCTGACTGGGCGATTGAGCCAATCCTGCTGCCAGGATCGCTTCCCGTAGGTTGAAGCTGTAGGTATCAGGCCAGTTAGCCGGATAGCTGACAATGACTCCCTCTAGCTGTCGGAGGGCACGAGTCAGATCAGCCGCTTCCAGGCCAACTGCACCCACGCTCAAGGGGCTTTGACCAGAATTGAGCAAAGTTGCTAAGAGCGCTTGAACGCTGGCTTGAACCGCTTGGAGCGGTACCTGGGCCGTTTCTGACCACTGCACTTGGGGTTCTTCCTGCCCTGTCCCTTCTTTGTGGGGGATACCTAGCCTAAGTAGGGGCTTAAGGTTTTTAAGCAGCAGGGCAGCGGTTTCGTTTTCACCATCGTCAAAACCAGCTTCATCGTCCCAGGTGACGGTCAAAGCAGAGGAACCAACCGATTGAAGCCGCCAGTTATCGCGTGGCGTGTTAGCGACAGATACCGAGGCAATAGCTGGCAATCGGAAGAATTTGTCAGCAGTGACGCCTGAGACAGTGTTGTCAACCCAGTAGAGGGGGTAGACTTGCCCAGCAGTTTGATTGAGCAGTACGGCAGAAAGCCCTGTCGTCCCGAGGTCGATTCCCAAGAACCAATTTTCAGAGGGGGCTTCTGGGCTGGCTTCCGGGGTAGGTGTCAGTCTTGCTGGTGTCAGATTGGCCGGTTGAACTGGGGTTTCGATTGGGGCTGCAACGGGCGATTCAGCTAGAAGGGATTCAGCTAGAAGAGCTTCGGCTGCCTCGACGCTTAACGTGGTTCCCGGCTCTGGATCTAGGGAGGGCTGTGACCTTCGATTGGTAAGGCTGTCTAGGTCTGTAGCCTGATCAACGGGTGAAGACGCCGGGTCAACGCGTGAAGATGCGATCGCATCTTCAGGTACACTGTCCTGGGTTTGAGCCTCCTGCCCGATATTAAACCCATCAATGAGTTCTTCTAAATCCGTGAGTTCTTCAATAGAAGCGTTTTCGGGAGCGAAGAAATCCTCTGACGGTAGGCGCTCTGCTGTCGTTTCCTCTAAGGGATCTGCCTCTCTCGTGAGAGCATCTTCTGTTGACGGAACCTCCTCTACAAGATCTGACAGCGCAAATGGGTTGTCAGATACTTCAGCGCTGCTTTCGTCAGACGGCTGCAAGTTGAATTCATCAACAGTTTGACCAAAGAGGTCAGCATTCAATGCAGGGTTAATTTCTGACAAATTCAGCTCTGCATCGTCAAACAAGTCTAAGTTGTCAAGGAGCGGCGGCTCTTCAAAAAGAGTATCAAAGCGGCCAGGCCTAGTCTCAGTCAAGGGAGGCTCAGAGGGAATTTCAGCCAGCACATCGTCTGGGATATCCAACGCTGCATCCAAATCTTCTAGGAAAATGCCATCTTCCAAGCTCTGAGGTTTCTGTACCCTACGTACGTCTGGCTCTCTTTCGGCAGCAGGTACTGACTCATCTAACAGGGCTTCTAGATCACTAAAATCAATCTCCTCGCTTAGGAGGGGCAGGGGGCGATCCTCCAGAAGCGATAAGGGAGGAGAAGCGTCCAAATCGGGATCAAGGATGTCGTCTTCAGCAGCAAGCTTCTGAGTTACAGCCTCTAAGCTCTCTAAGGCAAACAGGTCAGTCGCTGTAAAGTCAACGGTTGGATAATCAGGACTATTTTTATCTTCTGCCGATGAGGTCAGTTCAGAGGGTGATGAGGCTTCAGGCAGCTTCTCCGGCCAACTCTTTAGAAATGCACCCAGCGTTTCTTCGGTGACTTCAGGTTCTCTAGTAGGAGAAACGGTAGGCAATTCTCCAGTAGGAGAAATGATGGGTAATGAAGGAGTCTCTAGGTCCGGCACCTCCGGCACAAGGGGTAGCGTAGATGGGTTGGGAGTTAGGTCGCCTCGCGCTTCTAAAATGTCAGCAACATCTTCTAATAAGTCACTGAGGTCGCTTTCTAAGAGATTGGAAGAGGCCTCCTCTGGCTCAGCTACGGGATGATCGACTACAGGGGCTGCTTCAATCGCATCCCCAAGGTCACTTAGAGTCAAATCCTTCACTGGATTGTCTGAGGTAGGAGCGCCGAGCGATAGATCTGGAACTTCTAAGCTCAAATCCAGACTTTCCAACAGATCTAGAGATAGGGGTTCACCTGAATCATCTGCGTCTGCTTCAGAACGTGGGAACTCAGGAGCAGGGAAGGCTGCAACATTTGGCTCATCTTCAAAAAGTGAATTGTCAAAAACTGACTCGGCTGTTACGGGATCCGACTCTTCTAAGCTTGGAGCCGAGGAGTCATCCTCTAAGCTCAGATCCTCAATGAAATTCTCTAAATTGAGAGTGATCTCTGAAGCCGAGTCAGCGGCCTCTGGGGGGGCTGGAACACCTGCGGCCAGTGCATCCTCTGGCTCATTCACTAACCAGTCTAAGATAGGTGCTTCAGAGTCGGCAGCGGTAGAGCCGGACTCCGCTGAGAGCATCCCTATTGTCTCAGTGGAATCTTCTAGATCAGGATTCTCTAGATTAATAAACTCAACGAGATCCCCCAATGTGAGACCAGATTCGCCCACTGCCGCATCCTCTGGCTCAGGGGTTATAAACCCTAGTTCACTAACAATGGCTTGGAGTAATGGGTTAGGGGAACCTGGTTGAGCTGTTGGTAAAGTCTGCTCAGGTGCTGCTTCAGATGAACTGGTTAATTCTGAAGTAAAGTCCTCCAACCAATCAGGCGATTCTGCGATTTCTGGGGACCTAGAGGCTAATTCTGGCAAGTCATCCTCTGTCACACCTTCTTCCGGGAAGCCCTCCCCTAGAAAGTCAACCGTTTCCAAGGTTATCTCTTGGTCTTCCAATCGTTGCTCAAAGGCTGCTGAAGGTTCAACCTCGTCTGAAAAGAAGAGATCAATACCCTCAGAAGCATCAGGCTGAGACTCGACTGATGAAAAGAGGCTCGTTGTCCCTAGGGTGTCTTCCTCTTGTGTTTCCTCCTCGCGAACCACTGTCTCTGGGAAAAGATCATCTTCAGAGGTTGAAGGCTCTTCTGGGCTGGTTTCAGTTTCCAGGAAAAGATCGGGCTCTATCGCTGGAGCCGATTCTGGTGGAGCTTCTGGCTCCGAGAAAAGATCAATCCCTTCCCCAGGGGATTCTTCTAGACGGGCTTCTGGTTCTAAGAAGAGATCAACTCCGCCTACTGAGGACTCTTCCGGCTCAGGTTCTGGTTCTAAGAAAAGGTCAAACTCTTCTCCTAGAGAGACTTCTGGTGGAGCTTCCGGCCCCGAGAAAAGATCAATTCCTTCCTCAGGGGATTCTTCTAGACGGGCTTCTGGTTCTAAGAAGAGGTCAACTCCGCCTACTGAAGATTCTTCTGGCTCAGGTTCTGGATCTGAAAATAGGTCAAGCTCTTCTCCTAAAGAGACTTCTGGTGTAGCTTCCGGCTCCAAGAAAAGATCGATCCCGTCTACAACAGAAGACTCTTCCAGCTCAGGCTCTGGTTCTAAGAAAAGATCAACCCCTTCTCCTGGAGGAACTTCTGAGGTAACTTCTGGCCCAAAGAAAAGGTCAACCCCCTCCCCAAGCGGTTCTTCTGAACTGGCCTCAGTCTCAGTTACTAAATCCAGCCTGATGGTCGGAAATTCTGAACGGGTTTCTGAGTCTTGAAAAAGGTTAATTCCGTCTGTTAGTGAATCTTCCAGATCAGTTTCTGGTTCAGAAAACAGATCAGGCTCTACCGCTGGAGAACTCGCAGGAGCTGCTTCTAGAATGGGAAAGCTGTCGATGCCTTCAGTGGAAATGGGTTCTAAGTCAACTCCAGTCGCTGAGGAAAAGTCTAAGTCTGCTAGCGGCTGATCCAAATCAGCTTCCACGTCGGGGAAAAGGTCTAATCCTGAGGCTAGAGAATCTTCTGGAGTGGATTTAGGTTGGTCAAAGCCAATGTCTTCTGCGAGCGGTGTCTCTGCGTTGGCTTCGGGTTCGAAGAAAAGATCCAGCCCTCCTGCCAACGAGTCTGCTTGATCATCTGAAGATTCAGAAGACAGCTCTAGTGCCTCCGGTTGCCTAGGAGCCTCCCATTCTTGAGATGCTGAAGTGGCATCCTCTAACCGGGCTAGATCGGCATCTAGTAACTCCAGGGTGTCTTCCCCCACCTCCAGCCCATACTCTAGGGCCACCGCGACGTCTTCTGTCGCTAGTAGATCCTCATCGGCGGGTGCTGGGATAAAGGTGTCAACTCCTAAGGTGTCGTAGTCATCGTTGATGGAACTGCCTATTTCATCGAAACTGGCTAGGCGATTTTCAAAGACGGTTGCCTCATCTGGCAAGAGTTCTGCTAACGAGGCAATTGTGTCAGCAGTCAAATCTTCTGTAGCTTCAGTTTCGGCTTCGTCTCTCAAAGACTGGGAGAAATCTCCCCCAAAGAACGTTTCTAATGTGTCAGCGGATTGGCCTTCACCCTCCAGCGATAAGGTTGGCCCAGTCGGAGTCTCGAAAGGCGCAACGCTATTGTTGGCGATGAGTTCGTCAGTAACGGGTTCATCAGTAACGAGTGCCTCGGCCTCAAATAAGAGATTGTCGAGACTCGCCTCATCTGCGGGACTTGGGCGGGTTTCAGGTGTGATGTCTGCGAAAGAGGTATCAGCCTCAGCATCAACAGTCGCTGGGTCTGAGGTTGGTTCAGCCGGAGATTCAATGGATGGTGCAAGGCTCTCTAGATTTGCGAGGGTCTCCTCGACGGACGAAGCACTCTCCTGCGGGGAGGCAAGCTCGACAATGGTGTCTTCACCAAAAAGGCTTTCGTAAAGATCGTCGAGTTCCTGGTATTGAGTAGTTTCCACACCACCCGCAGGCACCTCAACCCGAGAACTTGGATCGGGTTCGGCGGCATCAAGTTGCTCTAGAATCCGCAACGGATCGTCTTGATCAGAGCTTATTGCCGAGTCTGCTTCGGTCTGAATAACTGTGGCCTCTCCCTGGTCAAAGTCATCATCTTCGTCTAGAGGGTCTCGATCGAGCTGCAACTGGGTAATTTCATCGTCGATCTGAAACAGCGTAATTTCGTCATCTTCGCTGAAATTACTGTCTAGATCTAGAGCATCGAGGTCCCACGAGGTGTCCGATGCGATCGCAGCCCACTGTTCCTCGTCAGGTTCTCCAGCGTCTATTGATCTGGGGTCTGGCTCTGTACGAGAGAGCGGCAATTGAGCTGGATAGTCAGCCCGCAGGTTGCCCTCCAAATAAGTAGGAGGAGCCTCCTGACTCATCTGTTGAGCCAAGTGGTTAATTAAGGCCTTAAACATCATTTCGCCCTGTTGGCCCAGGGTCTGCATGTTGTCTAGCCCTTGAGACAGTGAGGCTTGGTAGCTATAAACACTTTGCTGAAGTGACTCAAACACGGTTCGCATCGACCGATCCAAATTGAGCAGCAGTTCGTCAGACTGACGCTGAACTTGTTTGAGTTGCTCTAGTCGCTGAACTGGTGTTAACCGAGGCAATTCTAGGTCTTCCTCAGGTGCAGAAACTGCTGCTTCTGTCAGCCTGTAAGCATCAATGACCTCTGCATTAATCCGCTGCACGCTGCGGTCAATTTGTCCCATGAGCTGGGATTCCAAGCGACTGGCCAGCGCTTGAAATAACTCTTCCACTGTGCTGGCCTGAGCTAGGGCTGGCGACGGTTGTAGCGCTTGCCGCTCCTGTTCTAACTGCCGCACCTCTCGCAGTAAGTGCTCTCGCTCCTGCTGCAATGTAGAAATTTCTGATCTTAAAGGCTGCACCAACTGGCTCCGCAGGTGCTGCATCTCTTGCAAAAGGGCTTGAAGGACAGTACTAGCAGAAGCCTCAGGTGATTCGGTGGCTCCTAAGGCAGGTTCACCTAGATTCGTCAGAGGCCAAGTAGCAGAATCCAAAACCCGCCCGCCCGAAACGCTTGTCTCCTGCTGTAGACTTTGCAGGTACTCACGGGTTTTCTCCAGTACTCTGCGCTGCTGGGCCGTCTCGTTAGAGACTACCCAAGGCAACTTAGGTGATGCCTTACCGAGCATTGCGTCAATTTCAGCAATCAGCGCTTGCAGTTGATCCCTCTGAGAAGTCACGATCAGCCCCTTAACTTCTAAGTTCGTCGATTGTAGTCGCTTCCTAGAACTGGCGACGATAGATTTGGGTCACATCAAGACTTCCATTCTGACAAGCTGTTATCGTGCCGTCAGAAATACAGTGCCCGATTTCCCAGGAAGTGCCCCTGTTCATGCCAATTCCAGACCTAGTAACCAGTGATGGTAAGGCCAGGTTGCCCGCTTCCATAGGCTGAAGTTTCCCTATAGCGGGGCTTTTGCCCAAAGTGTAAGCCAGTCCAGTAAAAAAATCACAAATTGCAAGAAAAAACGCAGGGAGGTTCAAACTTCTTGACGTAGATGTACTACTTGCGACGGTTCAGCTCCTTGATCGTAGGAAGCGCTTTTGTTATCAACTGATATATTAGATTTCCAAGGTTTCCCCAAAAACCTAGGAAAGATGACTGTATTCATGCGGGATGGGCTAAGCTTTTTAGAACTCGTGCAGTGGTTAAGCCCTTGGTTTCCTTGCTGCCCCCGAGGTACCCTCTTGGGCCAGCCCATGAATTTACTGTTCCCCCTGCCCCCTGCACTTGCCAGATAGCGCTATGGAAGCACGCTACGGCTTTCGTGACAACCAAGCTGATGTTGAGCTCATTCGTTCTACCCCCTTCTTTAAGGGATTGCCAGAGGAGACTGTAAAGCAGGCTACTGGGCAGGTCGTTACCCGAACTCATCCTACTAACCAAGTTATTCTGCTAGAAAATGACTGGGGTAGTTCCGTTTATTTTATTTTGGATGGCTGGGTCAAGATTCGCACCTACAATCTGGATGGTAAGGAAGTCACGCTGAACATTTTGGGAAAAGGTGAGCTGTTTGGTGAAATGGCCCCCTTGGATGAGGTTCCTCGTTCAACGGATGTGATTACCCTGGTTCCCACGGTAATTGGCAGCATGCCAGCCCATGATTTTGTTAGCTTGATTCAAGCTGAGCCGTTAGCAGGCATCCGACTAGCTCAATTAATGGCTCGTCGCCTACGCCAGGTTAACCGTCGTTTGCGCCTGCGGGAGTCCGACAGTATGTCCCGTGTGGCCGACATCATTCTCTTTCTAGCAGATGGACAGGGCCAGATGGGTGAGCAAGGCTATGAAATCCCTAACCTACCCCATCGAGAGCTTAGTAGCTTAAGCGGCTTGGCTCGGGAAACAGTTACCCGCGTTCTCAGTAAGCTAGAAAAGAAGGGCCTTATCTCTCGCGACAAAGACACTATGCGAATTCCGGATATTGATGCGTTGGAGCGACTGCTGGTTTAAGGATTCATGAACCATTCTTCCTCCAACCCCTTGGAGTCAGGGTCGTCGGATGTTCGCCCTGGCAACTCGGTTCCTGCTCACTCTGTTCAACCATCTGGGGATGAGCAGGCTTTTGACGAGCTTGAATCTTATCTGGACTATTCCCCGACGACGCCAACTGCTGCGGCTAAGTCTCCAGCTTCCCATCGGGCCAAAGCAGGCCCCCTAGTGATGGTGGAAACTGCTTTTTTGGCTAGTACAGCAGCGCTCATGTGGCTGGTCAATACCTACTTCCCCCCAGGCCCAATTTTACGAATCTTGTTTCCTCTGCCAACTGCGCTCGTCTACCTGCGGTGGGGCGGACGGGCTGCTTGGATGTCGGCCTTAGTGTCGGGGCTACTGTTGGCTGTATTGATGGGGCCACCTCGAAGTCTCCTGTTTGTGATGCCCTATGCCGTTTTGGGGGTGCAGCTTGGTTTTTTATGGGTGCGGCAAGCAAATTGGTATGTCTCGATTGGGTTAGGTACCCTTGTTGGCACGTTAGGCTTCTTCTTTCGTGTTTGGCTAATGTCAATTTTGCTGGGTGAGGATCTGTGGATTTATCTCACTAGCCAAGTTACTCAACTGCTGAACTGGATGCTTGATCGGCTGATTGATGTAGGGCTGCTTGGCTTGGGCGCAGTTGGAGAGCCTAACTTAGCCGCAGTTCAGGCGCTAGCAGTGGTCATGGTAGTGCTCAGCAATATTGTGTATCTCTTCACTGTACATTTGGCTGCTTGGCTGCTTCTGGAGCGGTTAGGTACGTCGATGCCGACACCGCCTAGTTGGGTCCTAACGCTCCTGGAGGATTAGCGGTTGGATCCCTTTGTCCGAACGTACACTCAGTCTGAACTAGCGGCTGATTGGCTAGGACGCTTTGTGGGGCAGCTACCAAGCCTAGCACTGGTGCTAGGCTTTACAGAAACAGGATTGATTCCAGGTATCTCAGCAGCGGGATCAACGCCAGAGGCGCGGCAGTTCACGGCCCTAGCAGACGCTGAGTTTCTGCTTGATGGTATTCAGTCCTCTGTCAAATTCCCTTTGCCGCCGCTGCAAGCCGGTGTTTCCCCTACCTTCATTTCACGGGCTGTAGTAGAAGCTCAAAAAATTCCCATTCAAATCTTTAATGCGGGACTACGTTCTGCACCTTCAGTGCCCCACGTTGATCTGGGAGGACTTCCTGCTCAGTGCCTCAGCAGTGGAGAAGCTTTACCCCTGGCAACAGTGGAACATCTTTGGCAACAGGGTTTGCTGTGGGGTGAGCAATTGGCTCAACAGGTAGAGGGTAGTTACTTAATCCTGGGTGAGTGCGTCGTTGGCGGAACGACAACGGCCCTGGCAATTTTGCTGGGATTAGGGACTGCGGCTGATGGACGAGTGAACAGTAGCCATCCTATTTGTAATCACGAACAGAAGCGAGCGCTAGTTCAAACGGGCCTTAGCCGGGCTGGCATTTCTTCAGATGAATGCCTCAATCCTTTAACGCTAATAGCTGCGGTTGGTGATCCCATGCAACCCGTAGTTGCGGGCATGGCGCTAGCGGCTAGCCGTTCAGTTGGAGTGTTGCTGGCGGGCGGGACTCAAATGCTAGCTGTCCATGCGCTGATGACAGCGCTAGCAAAGTACTACAAGCTTTCTTGGCAGCCGCATCAGGTTGTGGTTGGTACAACGCGTTGGGTAGCGGAAGACCCAACGGGTGACACCGTTGGATTGGCAGAGGCTGTAGGTGCTTGCCTAGTAGCAACTCCATTGAGCTTTGCTGAATCTCAATTTCCTCAGCTACGAGTCTATGAACAGGGCTTTGTTAAAGAAGGGGTTGCGGCAGGGGGATGTGCGATCGCAGCCCATCTGTACCAGGGTTGGAGTCAAGCTGAACTTCTGCATAGCATTGAAGCACTGCTCAAAACTCAACTTGAATAGGCAGCGCCAAGTTGACTTGAGTTTCAGGGCGTTTAAGCGCTTACCGCAAGCTAAGAAGGGCACGGCTTGACAGTGCCCTCAGGAAAGACGACTTTGCAAAGGCTACAAAAACTATTGAACCCGGCAGGCAAGTAATTGCTCTTCCAAAGCTGCGATGCGATTGTAGGCAGCAGTCAGCTGGGCCGTTAACCGCTGAATTTGCACTTCGGGGGCTAGCTCGGCCTCGCTACCATGGCGGTCAAGGTCCATGTAAGTAGTGTCAAGCAGAATGTCCTTGTGGCCAAAGGACTCACCTTGCAGGGACTGATAGAGTGATTTTCTCGGGCTTGAGAATCTCTGGCCAACGGAATAATCACTGACATCAAAGGAATTTGGCTTGGCGCTGATTAAAATCTCTGAAACCTGCGCATTAATTTGGTCAATCATTTGATGCAGCGCGTCAACTTTGTCGGTTAAGACGACGACTTGTTCCTGAAGGGAGTTCATATGACGCTCTTTGGCTAGTTTCACTACATAGTAGATCTGTCCCTTTAGAGATCAGCTACATTTCTGAATCATTTAACCTTTGTTGACAACGGTTCAAAAAACTTTCCAAACATGAAAAGTAAGTCTTTTCTGCTACATAAAGAGCTGTTAAGTGATTTGGCTGCTGATGAAGTTTTAGAGGAAGTATATTTTTTTGGTGTTGCGATTGCTTGCTGAAACGCTCAAAGCTTTGCCAGGAGGACTTTCTGTTGTTAATTCTGGTCAGGAATGGATGAAGTTCACGTCAGTATTTTGTGGGGATGGGGTTTTATTTCTAAGAGAAATGAAAAGTGATTGTTCAGAAAAACAAGTTTTTATCATGGAAAATAATGGCTTTAAGGGCTGGAAAATGTCTTTTGAGATGAATGTTGCCTGAGAGCGATGTGCTATGAAAATTTTCAGATAAGGGTTCTTACTTAAACCTTTGGCTTTAGAGAAAACTTTTTGACTGAGGAACGGGGTTTAATTGGGATTTAACTTAAGAAAATAAATTCATACAGCGAAAATAAAAAATAAGAATAGAACCTCTCTTCTGGATGAGGCAAGCTGGAAAGTAAAAAGGATTTTTCGTGCTTGTCTTGTTTCTCAAGAGAGAATAGAGAGGCAAGACAAGCGTTGGAAGAGGTATGAAACGCCGTACGGTTTTAACAGGAGCCCTGCTGCTGCCTATCAGTGTTGCTTTAGGGGCCTGTGCAGGGTCTCCCAGTTCAGTGAAGACCCAAATCTACTTGCTCGACCGCTCAATTCCTCTGCGGCTAATTAAAGCCTTTCAGCGGCAAAAGCAAGCTTCAGACAAAGTGGCCTTTGAAACGGCGGCAACTCTGTTTGACCTTTTTCAAAAGCTACAAAGCTGGCAAAAGTCGCCTACCTCAGCCGGTTCTGCTTTAAGGTTGCCGCTCCCCCAGCGTAGTCAAGCCTCTGTACGGCGTCCTGATCTGATTACTTTGAGTGATGCCTGGCTACAGCCTGCTATTCAAGGCAACTTGATTCAGCCGTTTTCGGAGCAGGAATTGGCCTCCTGGCAGCAACTGGGTGCTCCCTGGCAAACTTTGGTAAAGCGCGATCGCACAGGTCTGCCGAGTGCGTCTGGAGAAATCTGGGGTATTCCCTACCGCTGGGGTTACTTGCAAGTCATCTACAATCGCCGCCATTTTGAGCAATTGGGCTGGCAACCGCAGCGTTGGGCTGATCTGTGGAAACCCGAACTAAAACACAAACTGGCACTACCGGATCATTCTCGTGTGGTGCTCGGTTTAGTGCTCAAGACGTTGGGGAAATCGGCCAATACTCTCGACTTAAAAACGGTTCCGGCTCTATCTGAAAAGCTTGCAAGTCTGCATCAGCAGGTGCGCTTTTATAGTGCTGATCACTACCTGGAGCCTTTGATTTTAGAAGACATTTCGGTAGCAGTTGGGTGGTCCACAGACATTCTGCCCTTAGTGCAAGAGTATCGACAGTTCGCGGCGCTGTCGCCTACTGAGGGAACCTTGATCAGTGCTGATCTTTGGGTTAGACCTGCTGTCTCCGCAGCTGAGCCTAGCGAAGCAACCTCCCTATCAGAGTCAGCCCGTAATTGGGTTGACTACAGCTTGAATCCGCAAACGGCGCTTGAACTTACGCTCTACAGCCAAGCGTGTTCTCCTCTATTTTGGAACGTAGCGACCAGTGCTTTGCCAGAAGCATTGAGAGACAAGCCGCTGCTGACATTGACGCCTGAGGCTCAGACGCAAAGTGAGTGGCTGTCCCCGTTACCTAAGCCCGTAGAACAGGACTATCAACAGCGCTGGGAAGCGGTACGCGTTCGTCCGACCTAGAAAACCCTTAATCGCCAAAAGGTGAGTCGGCGGTAGCACCTCGAAAACCCTGAATACCAAATAAATCAAGACTGGCGTGACAGGGAATCTCTGAAGTAGGACCAGCGTTCTCTAGGAGAGGTACCGTTTCGCTTGAGCCATTTTCGCTTGAACTCTGTTGCCCAAAGTCGCAGACGTATACTCCGATGATTTGAGGGCTATAAATACTGCCCTGGAAGATTCTTAGGCTGTAGCCATAGTCTTTAGCTGCTGTGCCAAATTGATTGAGCACAGCATATCGCTCGGTGTAATTCAAAATGCTCCAGATCTGACTGTTGACCGAGACATCCACAACTCGCACTGAGGGGTCGAGAATCCGATAGGCTAGCCAGGAATTGATTAAGCGGTTGCCGCCCAATCGTCTAGGGAGTTGATCACGGCTCCACCAGAGACTAGGGAGCGTGGGATGGGTATCGGAAGTTGTTTCGTCGCTAACCTGAGTTGTGGTGTCGATGCGACTTTCAAACTCGTTGTTGAAGCGGCTAATGGTTGGAAATTCAAGGAGTAAGTCGTAGTATCCATCCAGCGCCGTCTGGGAAACAGGTTGGGTGGTTTTGGGGATGTCTTCTTGGGCAAGGACTGGAGTCGTTGTTACCACCAGCCCAAGGGATATCAATCCGGCCCACTGCAACCAGCCTTGTCTTTTGAAAAAGGTTCCTAACTCCCGTGGCATAGTGCCTCCTGTGACCCTTAGGACAAACTAAGCATCAGCGTTAAAAATGAGCCGTTGGCGGTGAATTCGCAGCAACTGCAGGGGTATCTGCGCCACTGCTTCTAGCATGTATACGACGTGTTCGGGGCGAAGCATGTTGCCGTCGTTACGGCAGGTGCCTCGGTAGTGGATGACGACTTGCTGAGCGGTGGGGGTAAACCGGCTTTGGGCTAACAAGTCACTGTCTGACTGATTGACGAGAGCTAATTGATGAATGCGATCGCACAAATTTACCTGTTGCCGCTTGCCCGACTTGGTTTTGTGCTGCCAGAGAATTTCTGGAGCGCTGCGAACGGCCTCAACCCACCGTTGCCAATCAGCCTCGCTAGCTTGCCCCTCACCCACTTCTAGCATCAGAAGATACTCCGCCTGATCCAGCAATTTGGTTGCAGATGGAGCCTCTAAAGGGACATCCTGCACGTCATAAAGCGGCATTTCGGGCGGAAGTTGTTCTGCTAACCGCTGCCGGAACAAGTCAGGTTCCATGGGCTGCTTCAGCTCAAAGTCCACGACCTCACCACTGCTGGTTGCCCCCAATGAAAGCGCATTGGCGGGAGAGATGCGGGGAGTGGGATGAAAGCCGCCTGTAAAGGTGATGGGGATTGATGCTCGACGCACCGCCCGATCCAGCAGCCGCACCACGTCTAGGTGACCCATCAACGCCAACTCACCCAGCTTTCCTAACTGCACTCGCAGGCGCTGTACTCGCTCCTGGCTAGGCTGAAAGTGCCCCTCAAACTGCGGAATCGGGGGCGCTGGCACAACAATGTTGTGGCCGAAGTCAGGTCCACAGACGCCACAGTGGGAGCAACCCTCGAAAGAGCAGTCAGGTACGGTTGCGGCTTCGAGCGCCCGCTGCAAATCCTCCTGTAGCCAGCGTTTGTCGATGCCTGTATCCAAATGATCCCAGGGAAGGGATGCCTCATAAGATCGTAGGTCGGCGGTTGACTGAGGGATAGACGTTGAACTGGAGTCTAAAGCAGGGTCTAATGTCTCTGTTTCTGCCTTGACCTCGCCTTCGGGTTTCCCAAACACGTTCCACTCACCTTGATCGACCTGGCGATATTTCCAGGTCAAACCTGCTTCCTCAATAGCCTGGGTCCAAGCTCCATAAGCGCGCTCCAGGCTTTCCCACCAAGAGTCCATGCCTGCGCCCAGTTCCCAAGCCCGGCGCACCACTGCGGAGAGGCGACGGTCACCCCGTCCCACAAAATCCTCCATGGCCGAGATCCGCACATCAGTGAAGTTGACCTTGAGTCCTCTTAGCCCTCTAAATTCTTCCTTCAACAGCGCTTGCTTGCGCAGAAATTCAGCCGTAGAAACCGAGTGCCACTGGAAGGGTGTGTGCGGTTTGGGGGTGAAGTTGGAGATAGTTAGGTTGAAGTTAAGTGCTTTGCGGCCTTCAATCCAGCACTCCCGCCGCAACCAGCGCACAGTTTCGGCAATGCCGATTATGTCTGCGTCGGTTTCGCCAGGCAGGCCAATCATGAAGTAGAGCTTAACGCGATCCCAACCTTGCTCATAGGCGGTCTTGACTCCCCTGAGCAATTCTTCGTTGGTCAGCCCCTTGTTGATGATGTCGCGCATTCGTTGCGTGCCCGCCTCAGGGGCAAAAGTCAGCCCGGTGAGACGGGTTCCCCCGATGATGTGGGCAATGTTTTCATCAAAACGGTCCACCCGTTGGCTGGGCAGTGACAGAGAAATGTTCTCGCCCTTCAGCCGATTCTTGATTTCTACTCCTACAGCAGGTAGGGCAAGGTAATCGGAACAACTGAGCGACAAGAGAGAAAATTCGTTGTAGCCAGTTGCCCGCATTCCTTTTTCGATGGCGTCGACAACGGCTTCCGGTTCCACATCCCGCGCTGGACGAGTTAACATTCCAGGCTGGCAGAAGCGACATCCTCGCGTGCAGCCCCGACGAATTTCAATCGTTAGGCGGTCATGGACAGTCTCGACGTAGGGCACTAGACCGATGGAATAGGCTGGAATGGGAGTAGCGACGCGTCGCAGAATGCGCTTAGGCACATCGGGACGATTGGGATGCACTGAGCCATCCTCAGCCATGTCGTAGAACTGGGGAACATAAACCCCTGGCACTTGGGCCAGATCTAGCAGTAAGGCTTCTCGACTGAGGCCAGCAGCTTTGCCTTCCTCAATAACCAGGCCAATTTCTGGTAGCAGTTCTTCCCCATCCCCCAGCGCAATAAAGTCAAAGAAGTCGGCATAAGGCTCGGGGTTGGAGGTAGCCGT
>DATNQF010000152.1:0-34595 GCA_036702855.1 Trichocoleus sp.
GCAAACAGGGAAGTCTGGGTTTCCTGTAGCTTTTGACTTAGATCACGAGCAGGTAGGTAGGCGCGATCGCACAATTGTCGGGGTTGGGCGTTGAGAATACTGTAGAGAATGATGTGGCCCAAGTTAGAGGCACCCACCTCATAAATTTCTGGATAGGTTAAGACCCAGCGCACTGCTGCCTCAGCCCAGGGTTTGTGAATAGCGCCCAGTTCATTGCCTAAGTACCGGGCAGGCTTGAGAATATCGGAGGTCAGAAGGCTATCAATGGCTACAGTCACAATCCTCAGGCGGAGCGAGAAGCCCCTAAAAACTGCTTTTCCACTATAGCGGAAAGCCCTTGAAGGCCTATTGTCTATATCCTGATTAACAAATTTTGAGGTGGTCGGTATCTTACTGAAACCTGTGGGCACCTTTAAGTCAGATCTAGGTATTAAAAAACTCCTGCGACTAGCACAGGAGTTCGGGAAGTGACATGGCGTTTCTGAAATAGGGCTAGTCTGGGGATCGACCCTACCAAATAGTTAAAAGATACTTAAGAAGCACGCTCTACAGTTATGCTCTTGGAGCAAGTAGTAGTGACGCGAATGAGATCGACTGTTGAGAGATCAATGCAGTTTTGGTCAGGTTGGGGGGTGTCCCTTAACAGGTCATGAAATTATTACGGGAGAAAAATTAAGCGGCCAAAGAGAGGCTGGGCATTTCCTCAACCATTTCGAAGACCCGATCTAACTGAGTCAGTTCAAAAACAATGCGAATAGATGGAGGAACTGAGCAGAGGCAGAAGGGTTTGCTCAATTGCCGAGCTAGCTTCAGGGCAGATACCAGGGAAATTAAGCCTGCGCTGTCAAGGGACTCAACCTGGCTCATGTCGACTACTAGGCCAGTGGCCTGCTGAGATTGAATGCGATGGGTCAGTTCAACCTGGAAGTTACTGGCATTAGATGCATTAAGAGAACCGCTCGGTTGAACAACTGCCATTTGTTGAGACAAGCTTTGCATACCTGTTTGACTCCTGTGAAAAACGTCTTTAGGCTAAACAGACTAAATGTCGTATGGGGACTAACCTGATGTCACTGAAGTTAAGCTGTACGCTACCGATGTGCCCACTTCCCTCAAATTAGTTTGCTGAATCTTGATTTGGATTCTATGTTGTATAAATTTTTGGGTAAGTGATTCCACTGAAGGTAACTTTAACAACTGTTAAGTTTGGTGATCTTAGTCACAAAACAGCAAGTTAGGAATCACATCTTTGTCAGCATTAGATCACCGAGGAGTCTGGCTGCGGCGGTCAGAATATTTTTAGCTTCCTCCGTCTATAGGCAAGAGTTTCATGCCCATTCGTTCTTCAACTGCGATCCGTAGCCTGGTTGAAAAAGCTCTCCACATTCGCCAGCTCACCCCTGACATTGAAGCAGGTATCAATTCTGAGCTGACCCGTTTGGGGTATCTCCCAGAGGCAGACAGCGAAGCATTGGAGCTGCTGATGAGTGAGATGGATGCAGGCCGAGTTAAGCTGGTTCCTAGCTTTTAAGTAGGTAGCGTGTAATACCTTTAGCTATCTAAGTACAATTTTTTCGCCAGCAGTGCAAAAAGATACTTTAGTTAAAACTATCTGGCTTCATAAAGCCTTCATAAAGGTTGCCGGATATTGCTGAGTGTGCTGTGAACATCAGTGTTTCTAGGAATTTAGGCTAAATCTACCAGTATTTATGTTAGTTAGCTTTATGCTTGCCAGTATTGCTGAATGAACTGGTGTAGCCGTTCGTGGGTTCGTGGGGAATCACTAGCCTTTTGCTTACTATCCTGCAGCAGCATCAGTAGGGGCAATGCTTCGGTATCGAGAGCCGGAAAAAACTGGTCAAGAGGCCAGAGGATGTCAGGCCCATCAACGAGTAGGTCAATTGCGCTCGGAGGAAGTGTTGTGACGTCTTCCCCAGTAAGCATTAAATGAGAGTCATCGGGTAGCACGATTAACACCAAAGGGCGAGCCCAACAAAGCTGCCTCTCTGTGACAACCTGAATGGTTTCAGCATAGAGGCGGCTACTGCCCTTTTGAAGATACACAATCTGATGCGGCAGGAGGGTGGTCATGCAGTTCGACTTGGCCGGTCAGCTTTCTATTCTAGCGAATGCCTCCTAGCCTCAAGGGAAGGGAGATCGCTGAGAGTGTGATACAACAGAAGGTAAAGTTTTCGCAAAATTTCGTCAGGTCCATTGGTTAGGCTATAGGCCGGTTTTGTGGCCAGATTCGCTACCTGTCGCCAAGAAGTTCAACCTGCTTAGGCTTGTCGATAATTCAGCATCTGGAGAGGATTCTTGTGTCTGTTGAAACAATTGAACGGAGTGATGTTGCTACAGTCCGCAAACCTGCACCCCGCTATCGGGTTTTGCTGCATAACGATGACTTCAACACGATGGAGCATGTGGTGGAGTCGTTGATTCAAGTGGTGCCCAGTTTGACCATGCCGCAAGCAGTGGACATTATGATGCAGGCGCATACGGCTGGGGTTGCTCTGGTGATTACCTGTGCTCTGGAGCACGCTGAGTTCTACTGTGAAGGATTGCAGTCTAAAGGCTTAATCAGCAGCATTGAGCCAGATGAGTAACCTAGGGTGGGACTGTGCTGATGTTAAGAATGCTCTGACACCGAGGATGCCTTGAAACTATCTGCTGCTGACCTCGCTAGGCTAGCGCCCCCTCTCCGTATTTTGGTCTTTCTGCTGGTGCTAGTGCTGCTCTGGCTGCCCTTGGCACTGCCGCTGTATGGACTGGCAGCGAGTGAGGTGATGCCCCTGGGAGGTGCGATCGCAACCGGGTTTCTCTACGTTGTTTTTTTAGTTTTATGGCCGATTTGGGCTCGGCGAGTTCACCGCCTCAAGCGGCCCTGGCGATCGCTAGGTTGGTTGCTTCAACCCGAAGTGACTGCGGACTGGCTGCTGGGGCTCTGTCTGGGCTTGGGTGGGATTGTGGCTTTGGTCGGCATCGAACTTGTCTTAGGGTGGGCAACTCCCATGCCTGCTCCCCAAAATCTCTTCCGAATTATTTTAGAGGGGGGATTGGTTGCTGTAGCGGTTGGGCTAGCAGAAGAAACCTTGTTTCGGGGCTGGTTTCTCTTTGAGATGGAGCAGGGCTTAACTTCAAGTCAAGCCTTATGGGGCACGTCCTTGGTGTTTGCGGTGGCCCACTTCATTAAACCCCTACCTGATATCTTGGCAACCTTGCCCCAGTTTTTTGGCCTTTTTCTGTTAGGCATGGCTTTAGCGTGGGCGAGACGAACCCCTTCCCATGCCAGCCCAGTGCGCACAGCTCTGGGCTATCCAATGGGGCTGCACAGCGGCTTGGTGTGGGGATACTACCTGCTCAATGTGGGGCAGGTCGCCAAGCTGACTCAGGCCGTCCCAGCCTGGGTGACGGGACTTCAGGGAAATCCCCTGGCCGGACTCCTGGGATTAGGGCTATTAGGGGGACTGGCAACTTTGTTCTACCGTAGCTCTCACTGAGGCGAGTGCCTTCTTGGAACTGGTTTTGCTAGCCTGCTGACTTTAAAGCCCGCTCCATAAAGATCCTTTGGGAGTTGCGATCGCGCTGTCCTTTCTCAGGACTCCGCTGTACGTAGGAGCCATCGGACTGCATATCCCAAGCTTGCCGATTATCTGCTAAAGAGATTTCCAAAATTTGCTTTAGCTCGCTACGAATCCGGGCATCTTCAATTGGCACGACTGCCTCAACACGTCGATCCAGGTTGCGCCGCATCCAATCAGCACTGCCCAGCAGCAACAGTTCGTCGCCGCCATTGCGGAAATAAAAGATGCGGGAATGCTCCAAGAATCGACCAATAATGCTGATTACCCGAATATTGTCACTAACGCCCTTAACACCAGGTCGCAAGCAGCACATACCCCGAATGATCAAATCAATTTGCACACCTGCCTGGGATGCTTCGTAAAGGGCTGTGATAATTTCCGGGTCAACCAACGAGTTCATCTTGGCAGTGATCTGGGCGGAGTTGCCACGCCGCGCTTGCTCAGCTTCTTGACGGATTAAGGCCATCATTTGCTGACGTAGGGTGAGCGGAGCGACCAGCAGCTTACGGTAGGACTTTTGACGCGAGTAGCCCGTTAGATAGTTAAACAGGTCGGTTAAATCGGCCCCTAAATCATCTCGTCCGGTCAAGAGTCCCAAATCTGTGTATAAGCGAGCAGTTTTAGGGTTGTAGTTGCCTGTGCCAAGGTGGCAGTATCGGCGGATTTGTCCCCCTTCTCGCCGTACCACTAAGGTGACTTTAGTGTGGGTTTTGAGGCCCGCCAACCCGTACACTACGTGCACTCCAGAGGTTTCTAGCTTGCGCGCCCAGTTAATATTGTTCTCTTCATCAAACCGAGCCTTTAGCTCCACCAGCACTACCACCTGCTTACCATTCTCGGCAGCGGAGATTAGGGCATTGACAATTGGGGAGTCCCCTGAGGTGCGGTACAGCGTCATCTTGATCGCCAGTACGTGGGGATCGTGAGCTGCGTGAGTGATAAAGCACTGTACGGTGCCAGAAAAAGAGTGATAAGGGTGGTGAATGAGCTGATCTTGGCGGCGTAGCAGGCTAAACATGTTGTCAGCGACATCGGCCTCTGAGTCATCGCTATTACTGCGGTTCAAAGCCGTGGCTAGGGGAGACGGAACGACGGGTGCCCAAGATGGGTCCTTCAGGTCGGGCAGAGGTAGGGAGAGAAAGGTCATCAAGTCTCCCAAACAAAGCAGTCCGTTAATCTCGTAGACATCTTCATCTGCCAGTCCCAATTCCTGCATCAGCATGCTGCGAATGGGGGCAGGGGTCTGCTCGTGAATCTCCATTCTGACGGCCGACCCACCTAGCCGCCGCTTACGAAGCTCCTGCTCAATGGCCGACATCAGATCCTCGGCGTCGTCCTCTTCTACCGCCAAATCAGCATCGCGAGTAATGCGAAAGAGATAATGTTCCTGCACAACCATGCCTGGAAATAGAAGATCTAGGTTGTGGGCAATGACTTGCTCTAGGGGAACTCCAAGCCAGTGATGCACCTCACCCTGATCAGAGTTGATCAGAGTCTTGGGCAAGACGACAAAGCGAGGCAATACTTTGGGAACTTTGACCCGAGCAAAGTGCTCCTCCTGAGTGTGGGTATCGCGAACAACGACAGCTAGATTGAGGCTGAGGTTGGAAATGTGAGGAAATGGATGGCCTGGGTCCACAGCCAGGGGGGTCAGCACCGGGAAAATTTGCTCCTCAAAGTAGCCTTTAAGGTAGTCCTGCTGCGGCCTGTTTAAGTCTTCGTAATTGAGGAGATAGATACCGCGACTACGCATCTGGGGGCGCAGAGTCTGCTCAAAAAACTCATGCTGCTCCGTCACCATAGGCCGCAGCGTCTGACTGATTACCTGTAGATGCTCAGAGGGCATAAACCCATCAGGGGTACGAGTACCTACTTCGGCACTAATCTGTTCCTTAATGCCCGCAACTCGAACCATAAAGTATTCATCGAGATTTGAGCTGAAAATGCTCAGGAATTTGAGCCTTTCTAGTAGGGGAGTGCGATCATCCAGTGCTTCGTGGAGCACTCGACGATTAAACTCCAGCCAGCTCGTTTCTCGGTTGACATAATACTGGGGTTGCCGCAGATCGTGAAGGTTAGCTGACTGTTCAACGGTTGCCACGGGAGTCGTTTCCTAAACCAAATACCTCGTCTTCCTGTCCAATCCACCATTCCCCTAGGTTCATTAGATCTTGGTGGAGTTCAGCGAGCGCAGCCTGATACTCATCTGGAGTCATTTCAGATCGGCGTTCCTTCAAAAGTTCCAAACGCCACGGTACAAGCAGCCAAGGCTTAGAAAGCCCGTCGGTCGCTTCAATATAGTTGGCCCAATCACGACTGTCCATGCTGCGTCTAACTCTATTTGAGAAGGGGAAATTTGATAGTAGAAGAGTACCAGGAAGCGCTTTTAAAAGTAGCTAGAATCTAGCATCTTCAAGAGAGGAATGGATTTATCTTTCGTTTTATTTGTTTATCCAGACGATAGAAAAGTAGGGTAAATCTGTCTCCCCTTGAGGAATAGAGTAGGCACTGGGTCTGCTTTGAAAAGGCACAAAAAAAGAGGGGGTTCACCCCCTCCCTTAGTATGTTTCACGGTCATAAATAAATCAGGACAAGTGCGATCGCACCTAGCGGCGATTTAATGTGTTAAGCCAGCCACGCATCAGGTCTTCCGCTACACTGCGACCGCCGAGTCCAAATGCGATCGCAAAGGCTACCGCAGCAGCCCCCATTAGTAGCCCAAAAGCCAAATTGACAATGTTGGTAGCAACGCCCATCTGCTGAAGCGCCATTGCCCCCACAAAAATGAGGATGCCAATGCGAGCAGCCTGCGCCAGTAGGCGAGATTGGGAGTTGTTGACGTTGGAGAGCAGCCGGAAAGCCAAGTTCGCCAAGTACAGGCCAATAGCAAAAACCACGATTCCACTTAGCACACGGGCTGCGATCGCCAGAATGCCCTGCACAATAATCGTCAGTTGCTCAAGCCCCAGAATTTCTGTAGCAGTCACGGCTCCAAAAAGCACCGTACCTACTAAAACGATGACGCCAATAAGTTCCGAGGGCGTTTGCCCGGGGGTCTCAATGGTTGTGGTCGGCAGACCCTCTTCGTCTAGCCCAGGGCGAGCCTGGGCAGCTCCTGGTACCCGCAACTCGGGAATGCCCAACGCATTCCATAGGTTGTCAAAGCCCATGCCAGCTAGGATGTCAGACACCAAGTCAGCCAAAAAGCGACCCACGACATAAGCCAGCACCAGCACTACCCCCGCCATAAAGATTTGGGGAATAGCTAGCAGCACCGACTCCAGCATCCGAATAGCAGGTTCGGAAATGGCCCCAATATCGAGTTCATTGAGGGCCGCAATGGTAGTCGGAATCAGAATGAAGACAAAGGCTAAGGTGCCAATCAACTTGGAGAGGGTAATGCCTTGCTGCGGCGCAGATCTCAGGCCTAACCGCATCCCAACCCGATCTACCCCTGTGGAGGCCAATAGGTTGGTGACAATACTTCGTACAAGTCGGGCAATTAGCCAACCCAGGAGTAAAATTAGTCCTGCTGTAATCAGGCTGGGGATAGCCGACAGGAAGCGGTTGATTAGATCTTCTACGGGAGCGAGCAGCGCCCTTAGTCCCAGTGCGTCCAGCACCAGGGGCAAGAACAGCAGAAAAATGAACCAGTAGAGCGCGTTGGCAATGGTCTCGTTGACGGCGAAGGGACTGGCCTGACCCGGCGGAGTTCCTGTTTGCTCAGCAAGTCGATCATCTAGGTTGAACGAGGCCAACCCACGAGTAATCAACGCCTTGGCTAGGGTTGCGATTCCCCAAGCTAGGCCCAGCAGCAGCAGTGCTCCACCAATACGCGGTAGGTAGGCAAAAATCTGCTGAAGAAAATTGTTTAGCGGTTGGGAGACTACCGCTAGGTTCAGCGCATTAAGGCAGGCAATGATCGCAAAGAGCAGGATGACCCAGTACACGGCGGCAGCCACCCAGCGCTCAACCGGGATGTCTTGGTTCGCATCCCGGCCCAGCAATGAAGCTGCAAGGCGGTCATCCAGGTTGGTTCGCTTAAGCAGGTTTCCGACGAGAGAGGCTGCAATGGTGGCTACAATCCAGCCGATGATCAACAGAGCAATCGCCCAGAGCAGACTAGGCAAAAACGTGCTCAACTGAACGCCTAGTCCTTGGATGGGGTTGGCGGTTGAATACTGATTGGGTGGAGAAGCAGGGGTCGCTTGGGCTAAGGGAAGGCCCTGTGCTAGAAGTGCCCCAAGGGGATAAAACTCGGTTAGCGGCAGAGAGATCGGCATATGACAACAGAGATAGCACTCAGTAAGATCTGGAGATGGGCTAGCCCTACAGGGCAGTACAGTTGCAGGCTGAGGTCTAAAGTCCCTATCCAGCTAGCTCCTAAAATCGCCTGTTCAGCTCGTTTTCATATCTCCTCAGAGAGGGATTACTGCGCCAATCTTATCGAAGCCGTACAAAACTGCTCAATTTTTGTGGAATTGAATTGGTTTTTATCCCTTTTCCTAAAGGTCAATGACAGGGTAACGTTCCTTTAAGCGCAGTCAGATGCGATCGCTAGCCCTAACGTGTCAGTCCAGATGGCCACAGTGCAGTTTTTTGAGCAGTCTATTTCTATCCGGGCCAGCGCCACGGAGGTCGAACGGTGCATTACTGATCTTGACCTGATGCATCGCTGGTTGAATCCCAACCTGCGCTGCGAACCTATTGGTGAGTGGAGTACTGACTTGGGCAGCCAAAGCCGCTTTATTGTGCGTATGCCCTTTTGGCAGCCTGCGTTGATAAGCACTGTGGTAGAGCGCAAGCCGGGGTTAATTGTGTGGGCGTTTGAAGGCTTTTTTAAGGGGTGCGATCGCTGGGAGTGTATGCCAACGGAGGCAGGCACCCAGCTCTTGAACCGCTTTCAATTTGCAGTACCCAACCCGATTGTGCAGTTTGGCTTCAACACCTTCGCTGCACAGTGGACCCAGCAGGATATGCAGGCCCAGCTTAAGCGGCTCAAAATTGTGGCCGAGACTCAGATCAACCGATGCTAACTGGGGTATCTCAGCGTTCTCAGTACACTGACTGAGCTTTTATGCAAACACAACCGTTCGGTTCCCATAGACCAGCACGCGGTTTTGCAGATGCAGCCGTACTGCACGGGCCAGCACCATGCGCTCTAGGTCTTTACCTTTGCGAATTAGGTCTTTGACTTCGTCCCGATGGCTAATCCGCACCACGTCCTGTTCAATGATGGGACCAGCATCGAGGTCTGAAGTGACGTAATGCCCAGTCGCCCCGATGATTTTAACGCCCCGCTCATAAGCTCGATGGTAGGGGTTGGCTCCGACAAAGGCTGGCAAGAAAGAGTGGTGGATGTTGATAACGCTGGGAAATTGCTCAATGAAATTGGAGGAAAGTACCTGCATGTACTTAGCCAGTACCACCAAGTCGATCTGATATTGCTGAAGGAGTTCTAGTTGTTTGGCTTCTTGCTCTGCCTTGGTTTCGGGGGTGATCGGAATATGGTGATAGTCAATGCCAAACTGATCTGCAATCGGCTTTAGATGAGGGTGGTTGCTGATAATCAGCGGAATTTGCCCTGCGAGTTCTCCCGCTTTATACCGCCACAGTAGATCTAGAAGGCAGTGATCTTGGCGGCTCACCCAGATTGCAATTCGCGGCACCGCATCTGAAAACTGCAAGCGCCAATCGGCCCCAAGGGGATGTGCGATCGCATTAAATGCTGGCCCAATGAGATCCCTTGGCAAATTGAACCCATCCAACTGCCATTCAATCCGCGACAGAAACAGCCCCGCCTCATGATCGGTGTGCTGATCAGCGTGGACAATGTTGCCACCATTGGAGTAAACAAAGTTCGCTATTTTAGCCACCAATCCCTTTTGGTCAGGGCAAGAGATCAAGAGGGTTGCCGTGGAGTCGCTCATGGGTCAATTGCGTCGGGAATTGTGTCAGCCTATCACTCTGGTTTGGCTGGGGCCGTTTCTTGAGTTTCAGTTTTGGGATCAGCGGTCGATGTTGGGTCGGGCTGGGAGGAATCGTTGGATTCTGGTTCTGATGTAGATTCCTCTGAGGAGTCAGGTTCTTCAGCCGGAGAGGACTGACTGTCTGGGGGAGAGACAGTCGTGGGTGTGCTGGCGGCAGGGGAAGCCTCACTGGTGGGGGTGCTAGCAACGGAGGGTAGTTTCCATTCGGCAAGGGGCCGCTCCACTCCATTTGCTACGTCTAGAGAAACGACATAGAGCGGCACTTCACCCGCATCCTTTGGTAAGGGAACGGCTTGATCGACTAGAGCATAAAGGGAGTTGCCACTAAAATCCTTAGCGCCCAGAATGACGGTGTGCGTCTGGCCGTCTTGCAGAGTCAGTTTTACAGTGCCGGAGGGCTTATCCAAGCCAAACTGAGCCTGCTGCTCTGGCGTTAAGGTGAGTTTCCGCAGCGGGGCATCCGTGACCAATCGGCTCAGCAAAAAGGCGACTGCCCCCTCTTCCGCTAGCGTGGCGGTGGGTCGGACCATCTGCCAGGTATTCTGCTCATCGCGTTTAAATTCCAGAGTCTCCCCGCTACGCTCTACTGTCAGCGCGGTTACCGCCTCTTCCTCAAAGTTGAAGAGGGGGTTCTCTGCCTTTTGAGCAAGTTGTTCATCTGGAGAAGAGGACGATCGCCGAGCCTCAGAAATTAAAACCCCAGCCCCCAGTAGCAGGGCTAGCCCTACCAGCAGCACCGTACTTCGTTGCAGTTTCATACCCAGTTACCCTACCGCCTTCTTAGCCACATGATTACTGCCAATGCAAACCCAACCAACGGCAGGACCAACAGGGAGAAGACCCCTAGGCCAATCTGCTGCTGTACCGTCATCGAAATTCGGCGATTGGTCACTTCCTTGGGGCGGATGGACAATGTTGTGTCATCTTGCTGGCCTAACCAGTTCACAGCGTTGAGAAATACATCCCCGTTCAACTGTTGCTCGAAGATGCCATCGGTGGCAAAACTGGCGTTACCAACCACCACCAATCGAGATTCAGCAGGCGTTTCGTTCGCCTGTTGCTGAGGAGGCTGAGTTGACCCCGCTGGACGACTGAGAGCTACTCCCAAGGTAAAGGGGCCTTCGGGGGCAGCATTCGGGTCATATTGCAAATCACCTGTTTCAGACAGGGTTTCGGCTCGGCTTTGAGCGTTGGTCTTAATCAGCGGCACAGCCGTGACGTTGGGAATTTCCTCTACTTCAACTGGGCGGGACAACGGGTAGAACGATCGTCCGTTCCGAAAGTCATTGGTGATGGGATGATCCCCGTAGTCTGTCACCAAAGGCGCGGCAGGGCCTAGCCCCACGAGCTGGCCTGCTCCAGACGTATCTAGCACCACCCGGTCATCTAAGGTGACGCCCCACTCATCGAGCAGGCTGTCCAGCTTGGGGTTGGTGCGAGGATCGATCAGCAGCAAGACGCTGCCGCCCTTATCCAGATAGGTTTTGAGCGCTGCGACTTCCTTGTCAAAGAATTCCTTGGCTGGGCCTGCGACCACGACAACACTGGCATCTTCGGGGACTTGGGGAGTTTCTGCTAGGTTGAGAGGCTGCACACTATAGCGCTTATCCTTCAGTGCAGAAGCCGCCTGGAAAAATCCCGTTTCGGTGCCGTCGATGGGGTATTCCTGATGCCCTTGGGTGAAGTACACAGTCAAGGTGCGATCGCGCACCAATTGATCTAGCGCATTTGTTAGGGTGCGCTCTGAGAGACGTTCCTCTGGCCCTAGGTTTTGCAGAAATTGTCGATCTTCCCCTTGCTCTAAAAAGGCTGTGCCCGGCTGAGTAACCTCAAACTGCTGGGCCCGCCGTGGATTAGCGTAGGGGTCTACATACTCATAGCTGAAGTTTTTGCCCAGGCGTTGATAGCTGCTGAGCAGTTGTCGGTCTTGAGTATTTTGGTTGGTGTCGAAGATAACGGCTTTGACAGGTTGATCGAGCGATCGCACAATTTCCTGTGACTGAGGAGCCAGGGTAAATATTTGGTTCTCCGTCACGTCAATGCGGCTGGTGTAGCGCACTGCTAGAAAATTGAGCAAGCCCAAAATGGCCAGGACTGCCAGCGTCGCGATCAGCGCATTGGCTCCCGCTTCTGTTGAGCGCCGCTGCCAGAAGCGTCCCTGCACAGCATCACTAAACGCTAGACCAACTAGCAGTAGCCCAATTCCACCAAACAACAAGCCAGCTGTCAGAAAGTCCCAACCTGAAGCCACTCCCGCCACCAATCCGGCAGTGATCAGCAGCAAACCTGGCAGCACTAAATACTTCAGATATTTGCGGTAGGCAACGATGGTTTTCATAGGTTCTCCTCAGACCGTTGCACTAAGTACGCTGGAACCGCAAAGTCTCGACAGACTGCGCCGTCAAGTACAGCCCCAGCAGGATATAGGAGACAAATAGCACCAAACCACTGGTGTCAAAAATGCCTTCCGTGAAATCAGTGAAGTGCTTGAGCAGGGATAGGTGAGAAAGTGCATCGCCCACTCCTTTCCCCAGTCCTTTAGCCAGAGCATCGATCAGCCATAGCATCAAAATTAGGGCGAAGGTCATAATTGCTGCCAGCACTGTACTCTCCGTCAACGAAGAGATGAACATGCCCAAAGACAACACGCTGGCTGCGAGTAGCACCAGCCCTAGGTGACTCAACAGAAAAATGCCGGGTCCCAAGGGTGGATTTGCGGCTCCCAGGGCGATTGCTTGACAAAGCATCAGGGGCAAAATCATGGCAACATAGAAGGTCAAAACTGCCAAGAGTTTACCCAGCGCCACGGCCCAGTTTGTGACAGGCGAGGTAGCAAGGAGCTCCAGAGTACCCTGCTTACGCTCGTCAGCATAAAGCCCCATCGAGAGCATGGGCAGGACAAACATGGACAGAGACCCCAGCAGCCCAACGTAGGCTTTGAGAAACTCATAGGCTACATCAAAGGGGGGCGGAGCAGCCATCCCCATCTGTTTAGCCTGATCGGCGGCAGCGACCTGGGCTAGGATGCCTTCTGGCCCTAGCAGAATAGCAGCTAAGAAAAAACCGCCCAACAGCCAGAAAACCCCAGCAATGATGTAAGCCAGCGGAGCGGCAAAGTAGCTTTGAAGTTCTCGACGGTAAATTGCCAGAATATTGGCAAAAATGATTCCCATAGAATCTAGGTGTCCTTCTTACTCGCTAGATGGACAGGGTTTAGAGATCGGAGGAGGCAGGCTCAGAGGAACTTTCCCTGTCTACAGATTCCTCTGAGCTCATTTCCGATGCTTCAGGTTCCGGCGCGCTGGGTTCCAATACCGCAGGTGTAGAGGCGGTATCAGCGGTGTCGGAGAGATGCGGTGCTTCCTCTGTCGTTAGATTGAGGAAGACTTCTTCTAGGCTGGCGCGGTGCCGACGAAGTTCAAATAACTCTAGCCCCGCTGCAATAAGGGTCGATGCGATCGCACTACCCGGATCTTGGCTAGAATCTACGCTCACCTGAAGCCGCTGATGACCCTCCGGCAATTCGTGATTAAGCGTATCAATTCGCCGCACCGGGGCAAGCCCTGTTAATGCCTGCCACGCCCTTGCCTCATCACCCTTAATTTCGACTTCGTAAGACAGTTCTCCTGCCAGACGCGCCATCAAATTGTCAGGGGCATCCGTGGCAACCACCTCTCCCCGGCTGATAATGGCAACCCGGTTACAGGTCATGCTGACCTCCGGCAAAATGTGGGTCGAGAGAATAATAGTGTGGTCTCCCGCCAAGCTTTTGATCAGTTGTCGTACTTCGATAATCTGCCGGGGGTCGAGCCCGACCGTAGGTTCATCAAGGATAATCACGGGTGGGTCGTGGATAATCGCTTGAGCAATGCCCACCCGCTGCCGATATCCCTTCGACAGCTTGCGGATCAGCACCGATCGCTTGTGGCTTAACCCGCAGCGTTCCATTGCGATCGCAGCCCGCTCTGCCCGATTCCCGGCAGGCACGCCCTTAATCTGGCCCACAAAATGCAGGAAGCCCTCGACGGTCATCCCCGGATATAGCGGTGGCGACTCTGGCAAGTAGCCGATGCGCTGACGTACCGCCATTGAGTCGGTGTGAACATCATATCCGGCAATCCGGGCTGTTCCCTCGGAAGCAGGCAAGTACCCCGATAAGATCCGCATTGTGGTGGTCTTACCCGCTCCATTTGGCCCTAAAAAGCCCAAAATCTCTCCCGGCTCAACCCGAAAGGTCACATCTCGGATGGCAGAGGTCGATCCATAGGTTTTACTGAGATGCTCGACTTCAATCATGGCTGCTGACAATCATGAGGGTTAGTCAACTGAAGACTTAGAGGAGAACTCACAGAGAAATGCTGGCAAATGCGATCGCTACCTTGGTGATTATGCCGTTAAACGGCAATCCTTTCCTTAGCTTCATCCCTTCCCTTGCAGGTAATGCTTTTCCAAATGCCCAGTGTTGCCAGATGATGGGAAAAGCACAGTATGCCACGCCTTATGTCTGACGAACCATTCATTCCTAGAGGTCCCGGTTTTCTACCCACTTTTCTCTATTACTTCTCAGGGACGGCCCTAGTGACCACTTTTTTAGCGGTTAAGAGTCTAGGTGTTGGCTTGGAAACAGGCATTCCTGGCGAATTCGGTCTGCTGTTTGGAGCGTTGGGCGGCTTAGTTGCCTCTTATTTCAATCACAACCGTTTAATAGACATTCCCTTCACCAATCGCAAGGCCTTTCTTACTCAGCTAGAACAGGCTTTAGCAGAAATGGGCTACGCCCAAGACACTGACGCGACCCTAGAAGATGTTTTGGTGTATCACCGTGCTGCCCTACGGCAGCTGTTCTCAGGGCGCATATACGTTCGAGTTGGGGAGAAACAAGCAACTCTCTCTAGCCGAGCGCTCCATATCCGTGGGCTGAAAAAGCGTTTGCAATAGCAACTGCCATAGAACAATGCCGAAGAAACTAAAATTTCCCCATTTACTGGGTTCCAAGTGGACGGCTCAGCAGACCGTTGAAGGCTGGCGGCATTTTGAAGTGGTCAACCGCAAAAATGAAGGTTCACTTGTTTTTGCAGAAATAGTTTCCTCCTGCGATCCTTCAGTGCGCTTTTGGATCAACGCTAAGGTTTTGAAAAATCCAATGCTTTGGCAACCGGGCTGGCAACCCTTGCACACCTTCAAAGAGGCTCCGTCGTCATGATTTCCTGCTCATTTTATCCACACAACTACTCTACGGTCTCAACTGTGTTAGTCAGGAGAAAATAAGCTGAACCTCATTTGGAAGAGGCTTGGTATTCTTTGGGAGTAAAAGATTGACGTATTGCCCGTTGCTTTTGCTCACATCAATCTGTCCCAGGATTCGCGGTTCTATTCGCAAAGGTAGGAGAAGAACTGCTGCCAAATTTGGCACAATAAGGGAACTGAACTATTCGCGCGTTGCTGGAAAATCCTCTACTCTAGAATAGACTGGGATTTCTATAAGCTTAGCGGCTTTGTTAGGTTTCCTGGCTGAGCCAGGCACATCCTAAAAACTTTCATTGTCAATGAGTGGTTGCGGAGGCGCTTCAATACGGTGCCCAGCCAGACTACTTGCAGGGGCTTGCGTTAGGACATCAAAACTTATGTGGCACTTCCTTTACATCATCGCGTTTGCTGCTCTGGCCTTTTTAGCCATTGGCAATCTCATCCGGAATCTGTTTTTGTTGGGTGCAGAAGCTCGTCGTTCCCCAAACCCAAATTCCTATGGTGCTGGTTTCCAGTCTGAACAAGGTCGCCGCTCCGTTCCGCACCCAGAACTGCTAGACAACGATGGCAATGTCATCCGTGAGCCGCTTCTAGTCATGCGCTCTATCTCGGTTAAAGATGCCCGTGAGCAACTAGATGCGTTGTTTGATTCTTCTCAGCCTGATGACAGCGGTGATAACCGCCGGGGCGAATAAAGTTCACTCTTAAGGCAAGGCAAAAGCCAGCAAAACTCACACAACTAAGGAAGGGAAACCTCATGAGGTTTCCCTTCCTTGTTGTGCAGTGACCCTAGTTGGAGGACTTTTAAGGAGTCTGGGATTGTTTAGCAGGGGGTTGAGGCTTCTTGAAATACACATCAAGCACTTTCTTGGCCATTGGTGCAGCCACAGAGCCGCCGCCGCCGCCAGAGTGTTCACCAAAAGCCACAACGACAATCTCTGGCTTATCAGCGGGAGCATAAGCTCCGAACCAGGTATGCAGCTCGTAGGGCGGTGCCTCTGCGGTGCCTGTTTTACCTGCGATGGGAGGAATGCTGGAATCATTAAGCGACTTGGCAGTGCCGTAGGTAATTACCTCACGCAATCCGTCTCTTAAAATTTCAACGGTTGAGGGTTTGAGGTTCAAAGACTCTCGCCAGTTTTTTAACTCTTCGTTATCCTTTAGCAGGTGAGGTTTGACCCGGTAACCACCGTTGGCTGCGATCGCAAACATCACTGCCACCTGAAGCGGGGTCGCCTGCAAAAACCCCTGCCCAATTGACATGTTGATGGTGTCTCCCAACACCCATTCAACTCCTACATTCTCCCGCTTCCATGCGTCATCCGGGACTAGGCCAGGACTTTCTTCATCGGTGATTTCAATGCCTGTCATTTGGCCAAAGCCAAAGCGCCGGGTCATTTCAATCAGGGGCTTTTCCTTTATTCGCATGGCCACTTGGTAGAAGAACGTGTCGCTACTCATTGCCATGGCCCCGGTAAATCCAAGCGGCCCAAACCCAGCCCGGTTCCAATCCCAAAACTGAATCCCACCAACCGCAATATAGGGAAAGGTTTGCAAAACGGTGCTAGGAGAATACTTCCCCGACTCTAGAGCCGCCGCAGAGGTGACAATCTTAAACGTACTAGCTGGAGGAAATCCTTGTAGCGATCGGTTAAGGAACGGATGGGTTTCTCCCTGAAGCTCAGCCCACTGCGCATCAGTAATGCGGGTTGAAAAAATATTGGGGTCAAAGGTTGGACGGCTAGCCATTGCTAAAATCGCCCCATTGTTGGGATCCATTGCAACAATCGCACCTCGACGGTTCCCCAAGGCTTCCTCTGCTGCCCGCTGCAGTTCTAAATCCAGGGTAAGCTGAACATCATTTCCCGACTTAGCAGCCTTATTGCCCAAAATTCGAAGTACGCGACCGGCACTGTCTACTTCAACCTGTTGCCCTCCCCAAACCCCTCGAAGCTGTTTCTCGAAAGCAGCCTCTGCTCCCATTTGGCCTACGACGTCTCCTAGACGGTAGCCTTCAGGTCGGCGCTTTTTGAACTGCTCGTCGGTTAGTTCGCCCGTATATCCCAGCACATGGGCTGCCAGGTCGCCATTTGGGTAGTTACGAACGGCCTCTGCTTCCAGTCGCACTCCCTTTAGATCAGCGCCATACTCAGCCAGTGCTGTTGCTTGAGCCGGGCTAATTCCTCGTGCAATTGTGATCGATTCAATTGATTCGTAGCCAGCTTGCTCTAGCTTGGCTCGGATTTCCTGCTCCGGAACGTTAAGAATGGCCGATAGGCGACCGATTACAGTGGGCCATTCAGATTTAGGCAGCGCAATGGGCCAAATCGAAATCGAGTGAGACAAGCGGCTGCCCGCCAACACTTTACCCTTGCGATCGAGTAGAGCCCCTCGGGCCGGTCGCTTGGGCACTAGACGAATACGATTGTTCTCAGCGAGTTGGCGATTGCGCTCTCCATTGATGAGCTGGAGTTGAGCCAATCGGCTCCCAAAGGCTCCTAATAAGACGACTGTCGCCAGCAGCATCAGGAAAACTGACTGGTAACGTTTTCCGACAGTTCGCCCATGAAATGGATCAGAAACTTGGGACAGGTTATGGAGCAGAGCCATAGGCTTACGCTGCACACCTGGCAGCAATCGGACAGCAATGGCTGATTATACAAGACGGTTAGGGTAGCCCGCCACGGGGCAATGTCGCTCTACCGATCCAGATGGGTAATTTCTAAGGTAGGTGGTTTGAGACTGCGTTGATTGCAGAGTAGGCCATTCATTGCTCTTGGCTTCGCCAAAATTCATTCTGTTAAAGCAGATACTTTGGATCTCCCTCAAGTTCGCTAAGAATAGCAAGTGGTGCTCAAATGAAGCCTTTTCCCACTGTGTACTTGGATAGAAGTCTGTCGGTGCATAAAATAAGGCAACGTCAATAAATCGGCACGCTCACTGCTTTCTTCGCTGGTTTCCTTCTGGTTTCTTTAAAGGGACCTCAACCTAAAAGCTTGTCGTCCATCTATGGAAAAACACCGCCATGTCTCAAACGACCATCTCCAAGCCGTCTACTGGCCAAGCAAGTGCCGCCTTTGATGTTGAATTGCGCCAAGTCTTCAAAATCTTTGAGGGTGAGCCTGCTGTTCGCGGTATTAATTTGGAGATTCGCCAGGGGGAATTCTTCAGCATTTTAGGCCCCTCTGGATGCGGTAAGACGACGACTTTAAGGCTAATTGCTGGATTTGAGTCTCCTTCAGCGGGGGATGTGATTATCCAAGGGCGCAGTATGGGGCAAGTGCCCTCCTACCGACGACCCGTTAATACCGTCTTCCAAAGCTATGCTCTCTTTGGCCATATGACGGTTTGGGACAATATTGCTTTTGGTCTACGAATCAAGAATTTTCCTAAGTCCCAACTCCACGATCAGGTAGCTGAAGCACTTCGGTTAGTGCAGATGGAGACCTTTGCAAAGCGGTTTCCCGGTCAACTATCAGGAGGACAGCAACAGCGGGTAGCCCTTGCTAGGGCCTTGGTCAATCGGCCTGCCGTTATGCTGCTAGATGAACCCCTAGGAGCCCTAGATCTGAAGCTACGAAAGCAGATGCAGGTTGAACTGTCGAATTTGCATCGCAAGCTCGGCATTACTTTTGTTATGGTGACTCACGACCAAGAAGAAGCCTTGTCTCTCTCGGATCGAATTGCTGTGATGAATGGGGGGCAGATCGAGCAGATCGGCACTCCCAGTGAGATTTATGACTATCCTCAAACACCCTTCGTTGCTGACTTTATTGGCGATACAAATTTGCTGGAGGGCCAGGTTGAAAGTTTAGATCCAGCGATGTTTCGAGTTACTACTGGAAGTGGCCTAAAGGTCTTGGTAGAGGCACCCAAAGAGCAGGCAACAGCCATTGAAAAAACACCAGCTGTTGTGAGCATCCGCCCTGAAAAAATTCATCTCAGCATGGTTCCCCCGACCGATAGCCAGAATTGTTATTCCGGCCAAGTTAGTCATGTAATGTATCTGGGTACCCACATTCATTGCGTGGTGAAGTTAAACACAGGAGAGTGCTTGACGGTTTTGCAACCCAATCGGGCAGGCAGTCTGATGACGCCAGAAACTTCTGTCTATGCCCACTGGGCTCCTGAAGATTGCCGCATTTTGGCAACCACATAGCCAAGCCGTATCGTTTGCTGTACCTGCCCCTACCTAATGGAAAGCCTATTGATTAAGTGTGCAAACATCACTCCAGCAGGGTTTTCAATTGACCTGCACGACTGGTTCAAGACAACAATTACCAGTTTCTAGAAAGAAATGGGCACTCTATCAAGCAGGCATTTCCGCTAACTCAATGTTCCACTAACTATTCGCCTTGGCATTTTCTGCTTGAGGGATAGTCTTCGTGGCAGTAAGGTTTTAATGTGCAATATCAGCCAGAGTACTTATGGCCAACCCATCTTCAACCTCATCAAACTGGCAAAGAGAGGCTTTAGGCCGGGTCAACTGGCGACAAAAATTAAAAGGTTTAGTGGGTCCTTTAGCCTTCCTGAGTCCCTCTGGGATCTGGTTGAGCTTATTTCTAGTCATTCCCACCCTCTTGATCTTAGACATTAGCTTAGTACCGGGACTGCGGCCCGACCAGCCAGCCGGAGCTTATGGGTTGGGCAACTACCTGCAAATCTTTGAGCCTGTGTACCTGACGGTCATGGGCCGATCCCTCTTCTTTGCCACTGGGGCGACTCTGAGCTGTTTGATATTAGGCTTTCCGGTTGCATATTGGATTGCGCTAATGGCTCCAAAGCGGTGGCGAAATTTGTTGCTTGTTGCCTTTGTCCTGCCGCTGTGGACTTCCTCTTTGTTGCGGGCTTATGCCTGGATTACTATTCTGCGTCCTACAGGGTTGCTTAACAGCTTGCTGAGTGCCGTGGGGCTACCTACTCAGAGCTGGCTAAACACCTCTGTGGCAGTTCTTATTGGCCTCAGTTACAGCTTTGTCCCTTATATGGTGCTGATTCTTTACGCCTCGTTAGAGAAACTAGATGTTCGGCTTCTAGAGGCGGCTTCTGATCTGGGAGCGACTCCCAGGCAAGCATTTTGGAAGGTGACGATTCCCCAAGCGCTGCCGGGCATTGCAGCGGGGTGCTTGCTAGTTTTCATTACTAGCTTGGGCGATTTTGTTGTGCCTACGCTACTCGGAGGGGCCTCTTCGATGAACGTAGCTCGGTTAATCTACAACCAGTTTTTAGGACCAACGCGCAACTGGGGTTTTGGTTCGTCCTTAAGTATGGTGCTGATCTTGGCAGTCAGTCTTGCGATCGCACTGCTCCTAAAATACGGCGATAAATCTTCTGTCTCAGAAACCCACCAGTAATGGCTGGATAAAGACTTGGCAGGCTAAGCATTAACTTGTTGTTGAGGGAGGGTAACCCGTGGCGCGCTCTAGCTTTTTCTCACGTTTTCAGGTCTCATGGCCGAGCCTGTTTGCAGGATTGCTCTTTCTCTTCATGTACCTGCCGATTGTCGTACTGGGCGTTTATAGCTTTAATGAGTCCCGCTATAGTGCTGGTTGGGAGGGATTTAGCCTGCGGTGGTATCAAACCCTTTTCAGCGATGCTCGTATCTTTTCAGCTCTACAAGACAGCCTGTTCGTAGCGGTTTGTGCTGTCGGAGTTTCGGCAGTGCTGGGAACTTTAATGGCCATTGGCTTGGTGAAGTACCACTTCCCCGGCAAATCCCTCTACCGGGGCGTTTCCTATCTGCCGCTGATTATTCCTGATATTGCGATCGCAGTGGCTACTCTAGTCTTTCTAGCCTCTGTGGCCGTTCCCCTCAGCATTTGGACAATCATTGCGGCCCATATGGTCTTTTGCCTAGCCTATATTGCCGTTGTTGTTTCTGCCCGCTTGCAAGGCCTCGATCCTAACCTAGAAGAGGCTGCCCTAGATTTGGGGGCTACCCCCTTTCAAGCCCTAGTTAAGGTGCTCATCCCGCAATTAGCACCTGCTATCGTCTCGGGGTGCCTACTTGCGTTTGTTCTTAGTATGGACGATCTTCTAATTTCCAGCTTCACTGCTGGTGGGGGAGCTAACCCGTTGCCCCTAGAAATTTTTAGCCGGGTGAGAACTGGAGTGAAGCCCGACATCAATGCCCTCAGCGTTGTGCTGATTCTGGCCTCCGGTATGATCGCCGCCACCTCTGAGTACATTCGCTACCGCGCAGAAAAACGGCAAGCGGCTAAATGATTTATCGTTGATTTTTGATACTCAGTTTATCTATAACCAGTCTTAAAGCATGGGTATACGCCCATAGACTTCGCTAAAGAATAAGTGCATGCAAAAGTACAAAGCCCTGAGCATACAACTTGCTCTTAGGGCTCTGTTTTCTGTTAAAACTGGCGGAGTTTACTCGTCAGCTTGGTCCGGGTTACTAACCTTGGGAATGAAGCCAGGGCGATCCTTCATCTCCCAACCTGGAGGACGTCTGGAGTTGTACCAGGCGATTGAGCCGATGCCCACAGCAGCCAAAAAGCCGACAGCGTACACCAAGATAAAGGATAGCGGCAGGCCGCTTCCGGCCACGGCCCCTAACAATAGCACCATGTCGTCTGTCACTCCAAGCGAAACTGTGAACGATTATAGAAGACTTTGTCCGCTTATCTGGAGGAGTCCTATACGCTACTCAGACGCTTCTGAGTTGTTACTCTCAGGGGCTGGCAGGGGTGGCGGTGGGGCAGCATCAGAAGAAGGGGGGGCAGGCGCAGGCGCAGGCAATGGCGGGGGAGGTGCTTCAGCTGGTGGGGCAGGTGCGGGAGCGCGGGCAGGTTCAGGAGCGCGAGCAGGTTCAGGATCCGGAGCAGAATTTGCTGGCGCTCGGGAGGGTTCGGAATCGCGAGCAGGACGGGAATTGGAGGAGCCGCCAGAGGAGCGCCGCGAAGGACGTTCAGACTCAACGGTGTTTGTCTCCTCCCGAGGTGTGGGTTCCTCCCGCTCCTCTCGCTCCTCCCGCTCGGAAGCTGCGGGCCTTGGCGAATCTTCTGAGCGATTTTCTCTTGAGCGCCGCCTTTCACTAGGCACTTCGCTTGCTCTGGCTGCTGAGACTCTACGCGGCTTCACAGGCTTTGCTTCGATCGTTCCCTTGCGGCCCCTTAAGGAAGGCCGTTCTGGAAACTGTTCAGCGGGAATATCATCTACCAGTTCCTCCATGAAGACTCGCCAGATGTAGGCAGCGGTACTGCTCGCTCCCCGAGTGGGGCGGTTGTTGTCATTTCCTAACCAAACCCCTGCGACCATCTGAGGAATGTATCCAATAAACCAGAGGTCGCGGTTTTGCTCAGAAGTGCCCGTTTTGCCAGCAACCGGACGTCCTAAAGCCGCCCGGCTACCTGTGCCATTGTCTACCACACCCCGCAGCATCCAGGTCATGATGGCAGCAGTGTCAGCGTCCACAGCTTGGGTGGGTTTATTTTTGAGTTGGTAAATGACTTCTCCCCGGCTATTGAGAACTCGTCGAATGCCGTGTACAGGAACATGCTTTCCTTTATTGGCAAGCGTGCCGTAGGCGCTGGTAACTTCCAATAAATTAACTTCAGAAGCCCCTAACGCTAACGAATAGGTCGGCAATAGCTTAGACTGAATCCCCATTCGCTTGGCCATCTCGATGACCGGATCGAAACCAACATCAACTAGCGCTTTGACAGCCACAATATTGATGGAGGATTGCAGTGCCTTGACGATATCAACAGTGCCGCTGTAGGTGCCGCCGTAGTTTTTGGGTTCATACCCATCTACCACGTACTTGGCATCAACATAATCTTTGTAAGGAGAAAATCCAGCTGCGATCGCAGTTGTGTAAACAAAAGCCTTAAAGGTAGATCCAGGCTGACGCTGAGCCTGAGTAACCCGGTTGAACTGGCTTTCATTAAAATCGTTACCGCCCACCATGGCTTTAATTTCGCCATTACGGGGGTCAATGGCGACTAGGGCTGCTTGCCCAAACCGCTGTCGCCGCCCCACTGAGATCGCTTCTTCAACTGCCGCTTCTGCTGCCTTTTGCCAGGATACGTTGAGGGTGGTTTCAACTACCAGTCCACCTTCCTCCAACTGTTCAGGACTTAGCAGGGTTGACAGCTGCTTTTGAACATAGATGGTGAAGTAAGGATATTCGCTATAGAGAAACTTCGGTTCTTTAGGTTTGGTGCTGATATCGGTTGCCAATGCTGCATCGGCTTCTGCCTGGGAGATCGCATTGGTTGCCAACATTCGTTGGATCACCCGATCACGCTGATTCTGAGCAGCTTCCGGATTAACTAGGGGAGAGTAGACGCTGGGAGCAGGAGCCATCCCTGCAATTAAGGCTGACTCCGCCAGGGTAAGATCTTGGGGAGATTTTCCGAAATAAATCCAGGCAGCATCAGCAACGCCGTAAGCCCCGGCTCCCAAGTAGACCAGGTTGAGATAGCGCTCAATAATTTGGTTCTTGGTTAGGTCTTTCTCAAGCTTGGTCGCTAAAATGGCTTCTCGAACTTTACGTTGCAGTGTTCGCTCCTGGTCGAGAAACACAATTCGAGCGAGCTGCTGGGTAATGGTGCTAGCCCCTTCTACGACTTCACGTCTTTGCACATTAGCCAGCACAGCTCGGGCAATGCCTTTGTAGTCAATGCCATTGTGTTCGTAAAAACGGCTGTCCTCGGATGCAATAAACGCCTGAACCAAGTGATCAGGTAAGTTCTCGTACTTGAGTGTTTCTTTGGCGGCAGGGCCAATCTTTTGAAGAACGACGTTATCAGCGGATTTAATAGTAACGGTGCCGCCTCGTTCGTAGGTTAGGGCCTTAGCCGTGTTGGGAACAGAGGCCTCAACAGATTTCCAAACGCGGTAGCCTCGGGTGACTCCTCCTGCTAATCCTGCGCTAAGCAGTAATGTCAGCCAAAAGAGGGGGCGGGCATAAAGAGGACGCCGCGGTGGAAGAGAGGGCGGACGCTGGCGTCGTGCCCGCTGGGGAGGTTTGGTTCGATCGGAATCAAAGGCAGCCCCTCGATCCTGTGTTCGAGAGTAGTCCACGTTGCCTGGGAGACCAAACTTGGGCAGGGAGAACCAGGCCGTTAAAAATTGATTCATCTGGTGTTTCAAGTTAGATCCTCACGAACCCCCCAGTGAAGTAGGGCTGGTAGATGGCTTTCTAACAGCTATCTCAAAAGCGCCAACCCTCAAACTCTCACGAATCGGGATCAAAATTCGCTATTGAGCACTGTATGAGGTTTCTCACATTTCTTCAAGCGTGCGGTCTTAGATAACACCCTTACGGTCAACCTCAACCCTCTGAGTTAGGGGAGGTTGAAACAACTTTAAACCCCAGCATGGCCAAGTGCCAAACCTGTTACCAGCATACCTAGCACTAGAAAGGGCTGGGCACTGGCTTGATACTTCACATCGTTGCCCAGTGGGTCGCGGAGGAAGTACATATCCTGAAAGGTAATTTGGGGAATAATCAACAGCACCAGAATGACTGCATAAAGATTTTGGTGAACTCCCATCAGGTAAGCAGCAATGCCCCCCTGAAAGATATCAATCATTAGCACGCAAATCCAGGCAGCTGTGGTGATGCCAAACATCACAGGCAGAGACTTAAGCCCCAATTGCCGATCGCCCTCCACGCTTTTGAAATCATTGACCACTGCAATCCCTAAGCCTGCCATGCTGTAGATAAGCGTCAGCAGCATGACCGTCCCGTTTAGATCACCAAATAGCGCGTGGCCTGCCCACCAAGGTAGGGCAATGTAGCTCGCCCCGAGTGCATAATTGCCCAGCCAGCCATTTTGTTTCAGCTTAAGCGGAGGGGCGGAGTAGATGTAGGAAAGAAAGGAACCGCCAATGGACAGGGCCGTAATTGTGGGAAAGTCGTGCCCAGCCCAGCGATCTAAGCTATAGGCCACAGCAATACCCGCAAGGAGCAAAACCCAGATTTGGGAAATCACCTGGGGAATAGAAATTGCGCCTGAAGGAATGGGGCGATAGGGTTCGTTGATGGCATCAATTTCCCGATCGTAAAAGTCATTAAGCGTCTGGGTATAGCCTGTCAGTAGGGGACCGGAGAGCAACATGCAGGCGGCTGAAATCAGCACATTCTCCAATGTCCAGCGGTAGTTGCCAGAGGAAGCGGCTCCACACACCACTCCCCAAATTAACGGAATCCACGTGATCGGCTTCATGAGCTGAAGCCGAATTTTCCAAACTGAGGTTTCTCCACTTTTAGCGCCTTTCATCCCCAGCAGTTGCCGGGCTGCGCTGCCCTGCTCCTCAACCGCTTCGACAATGGCTTCGGGGGGCGTTGATTCTGAGAACTGGGATGGCTGGTCGGTCATGATTCCACGCAGACAGCAATAAAGGACAGTATCGAACGTTTGAAATGTCGGTACCGTTTGCAAAAGAACAGGAGGACGTACCCGTCCTGGCTATCCCAGGGACAGCACTAGGTGTTGATCCTGAAATTTCGCGCCTTTTACCGAACGGCCTGTTAGCGCTGTTGGTAAAGTCAAATTACGGCGCTGATCGCCCGCTTCAATCGTGATCTCTGGACCATACTGAGTGAGCTTAACTTGAGACTTGTCAAAGCTGGGCAGAAATAGGCTCACGGTGCTTTCAGCCACATCCACCGTCACAGGACGGGGAGCGGACTGGGCAATCTGCTGAGGATCGGGCAGGGCTGCTGTTAGGGCTTGCCAGTTGTCCTCCGCCAAAGTTGGAATACTGTGGGTGGTTAAGGGTGTAAAGGAACTCTCAACAGCGGCAGCATCCCCCTGACACACCAGAACGGATCCAACCGTCAGCCCTACTTGCTGAGCGCTGCCCCAAAGGTATCGGGCCGTTGCGATCGCACCTGTTTCTGGTGTTGTTACCAGTAGTGCCATCGCTCGATTGGGATCATTCACGGCTTCCCGCCCCTGCTCCAGCAAGCCTCGCACTTCCCCTGTAGGGCGGTCCAAAACATTGCCAGAAGACCAGTCCACTGCCAGTACTGTTGCAGCAAGGGGCTGAACAAACGGACTGACAGATCGCCACAAATCCGACTGCTCAAATACGTTGCGGAACCGCCGGACATACCAGTCTAAAACCTCAGGCATTCCTAGCATTCGCAAGGTGCTTAGGTCACCTGGGCCATCATAAACCAGCACATCGTAATTGCCGCTGGTATCGTACTGCCGTAGGGCATTGAGGGCTAGGGCACTATCCATTCCAGGCAAGACCCCCAGTTCCTGACCATAGACCGCCCTCAAAAACGGCGTTCTTAGGTATTGGGATTCGAGAGTTTTAATCTCTTCCCAACTGCGCTCCAGTAGGGCTGTTGACTGAAAGTTGACGGCCCAGAGCTGAGGCGCAAGGGAAACTGGATCGACGCCGAGGCTTTGCCCTACCAGGAGGCTGGGTGCAGGCCCCGGATCCTGAAAAGCCAGCAAAACACGCTTGCCTTCAGCAGCAAGTCGTTTGGCGTATGCGATCGCAAGAGTCGTTCGGCCCGTGCCCCCCTTGCCCAAGAAAGTCAGAATTAATGCCATGACGGCCCAGAGACAACAATTTCTAAGCTTGCACTGGAGTTAGCTCATCTTCAAAGAACCAGGTGGCATATTTATTTTCAAATTCCACCACAACACCAACGCCGCTGCCATCAACCATCCTGAATTGACGGATTACCCCGTTTTTACCCAAGCAACCTGCAACGTCCGGTGTAACTCGATCCCGCAGGCGCGAAACTCTTACCTTTTGTCCAACTTCTAAACCCATTCTGCTCAGGGCTCCCAATCAGCAATAAGATCACAAAACCAATCCACAGTTTATCAGCCTCTTGGCCCCTCTTGGTCTATTCTGGAACCGGAAGGCAGAGTCTTCTTGCAGCCCCCGATCTCTCGGTAGGTAGAGGTGGCTCATCCTCAACTTTTCTCTCGATCACCCCTGGACTAACATCCCATGCTGGCCAAGCGAATTCTTCCCTGTCTCGATGTCAAAGCGGGGCGGGTGGTTAAAGGCGTAAATTTTGTCGATCTTAAGGATGCAGGCGATCCAGTTGAACTGGCGCAGGCATACAACCAGGCGGGAGCCGACGAGTTGGTGTTTCTCGACATCACCGCAACTCACGAAGATCGTGACATTATCTATGACGTGGTTTACCAAACGGCAGAACAAGTTTTTATTCCCCTAACCGTGGGCGGCGGCATCCAATCCTTAGAGACTATTAAAAAATTGTTAAGGGCCGGGGCCGACAAAGTTAGCATCAACTCTGCTGCAGTGAAGAATCCTGACTTTGTTACAGAGGCTAGCGATCGCTTTGGCAGCCAATGCATAGTAGTCGCGATTGATGCCCGTCGGCGTTCTGACCCTGCAAATCCAGGTTGGGACGTGTATGTGCGCGGAGGCCGAGAGAACACTGGAATTGACGCCATCCATTGGGCCGAAGAGATGGTGCGCCGAGGAGCAGGAGAACTGCTAGTTACCAGCATGGATGCTGATGGTACTCAGGCTGGCTACGACCTAGAACTGACCCGCACAATCGCAGAACGAGTCTCAGTGCCCATCGTAGCCTCTGGTGGGGCAGGGAATTGCGGCCATATTTATGAAGCGCTGACGGAAGGCCGAGCGGAAGCAGCCTTGCTGGCCTCTTTGCTGCACTACGGTCAGCTTTCGGTAGCCGAGATTAAGACTTACCTGAGCGATCGCGATATTCCCGTACGAGCAGCATAACGGTAGAAAACTTAGCAAAGTTAAATTAAATGTGAGAGAGATGCCGCTTTTATTAAGGGCTGTTACAATACGTAAAAGTTATTGTATTAAACCTTTTCGGTATTCCCCCCTTTATGATGCTCCTCATCCTTGCAATCGTGATTGCTCTGGTGGCCTGGGCGCTGCGCCTCATGGAGCAAGCTATTGAGGGTCAGGAGTTCTCCCTGATGCTTGCAGGTTTCTTGGTCGCTTCCTCAGCCGCTGCCATGATGGGTGTCTACTTTCTCATGGGCAACTACCTGATCTATATGGATCAAATGGCAAGACTCAACCAGGTTGCTCAAACGGTAGATGTGGCAAGTGCTGATTGGACAGAAACAATTCCTAGCTGGCTAGTGCAGGCAGAATACGGCACTTCAACCGAGCGGGTCGATTGAAAAAAAGCCATTTGTAACTTCTGTTTCTCAAATTTATTCACCGATATCTATCTGCTAGAGGGCGCACTGCGGTGTGCCCTTTTGAATAATGAAGCTTAGCGGCCCTTGGACTTGGCTTAGTCCTTTGCCTTTATTGTCAGCCTCAGGAGCGGTTATGCCTTCAACTGTTCAGCAACTGCCACAGCTTCAAAGCGAACCCATCGTTCAAACCTATTTCACGACCTTCAATCAAGGTGATTTTGCAGCAACGGCATCGCTCTTTGCAGCTGAGGCAGAAATGCATGCTCCTTTTGAGGCTCCCCTCGTTGGACAAAGCGCCATTCAGGATTACCTGGAAAAAGAGGCTGCTGGGATGGAAGCAAATCCTCAAGAATTGACTTGCGTTGACCTACCGGATGGACTGCGACAAATCTGTGTTCTAGGCACGGCTAAAGCACTCGTTTTCAATGTCAACGTGCGCTGGACGTTTCTGCTAAATTCTCAAGACGAAATTGAGCAGCTTGAAGTAAAGCTGCTGGCTTCGCTACAGGAGTTGGTCACGCTGCGTTCAAGTGAATAAGTTTTGACTTCTCTAGCACACATGCTAGGAGAATTTACTCTTGGCTAGGGAATTTAGAGAATTTGTGGAGAGGGGATGCGATCGCATTCCCTCTCTATTTTTCGGCTATGCTTCGAGTTGCGAAAGCCACTCTAGTAAGAGTGCATTGACCACTTCTGGCCGCTCATCATGAGGGCAGTGCCCTGTTTGCGGAATGCTGTGAAAGGTGACAACCGACTTTCTGTCTACGGCTGTACTCAATGTTTTATAGACATCAGCGGCCTTAATGGGAGTCCAAGGGTCAGCCTCACCCCACATCACGAGTAGTGGCTGTTGAATCAGCGGTAGCAAGTCAGCGGGCCGAGGACCAGGAGGGGCCGTCATAATGGACGCAAAAACTTTTTGAGCGCCTGGGTCGAGTGCTGGTTGATGCAACATATCGATTAGCTCTTCGGTAATTGCCTCTCGATTCCGGTAGACCTGTCGCAACGATCCACGAATCCGGTGCTTCTGCCGAACTTGATTAAACAGCAAAGGCCCTAGAACCCTAGAACTCACTAACTTGGTGAAGGTGCCCATGACTAAACGCAGCGGAAAGTTTAGCTCATCTGGGCGGTGATTTAGCCCTCCCGCTGCGTTAAGCAGTACACCCGCACGCGCAATCTCCGGGTGATTCGCTAATACCATCAAGGCCATCAATCCCCCAATGGAGTTTCCCACGAACACTGCAGGTCTCTGGATAAAAACGGTCCAAAAGTCCTTAAGCAATTCCTGCCAGAGATCCAAGGAGTAATCTACGGCAGGTTTATCAGAGCTACCAAAGCCCAGCAAATCGAGAGCAAAGACCTGATACCCAGCTGCCGCCAAAACTGGAATATTCTTGCGCCAATGGCCGCTGGAAGCGCCAAACCCATGAATGAGCACCAAAGGCTGGCCTGTTCCTTCGACAACATATTTGATTTGATGGCCTTGCCAAATCCAAGTCTGCTTGTCTAGTACAAAATCGGGGGCAAGTTGGGCGGTCATAGGGCAGTTATCAAGAAATGTTTCTTATTCTCCTTTCATCATAAAAGCTATAGCCAAATTCCCATTGATAATCAGAGGGGGATTATCAATGGGGACTCGTGTGGCCAAGCAACGTCTCGATACGATTTTGGTAGAACGGGGTCTTTGTGACTCCCGCCAACAAGCTCAGCGTCTAATTAGGGCAGGAGAGGTGCAGGTTGACCAAGCAGTTGTGGACAAGCCGGGCACCGTTATTTCAGAAGAAGCCACCATTCTGGTTAAGCAGAAATCGCCTTATGTCTCTAGAGGCGGCGAAAAACTCGTGAAGGCTCTGGCCGAATTCCAAATTCCGGTTGTTGATCGAGTTTGCTTGGATGGCGGCATCTCCACAGGCGGCTTTACAGACTGCCTGCTGCAGCGGGGTGCAAAGCAGGTCTATGGAATTGATGTGGGTTATGGGCAGGTGGCCTGGAAGCTTCGCCAGGATGAGCGGCTCATTCTCCGCGAGCGAACAAATCTTCGACACTTAACGCCAGAAGATCTTTATCAGTCTGATCAACTTCGCCCTGATTTAGGGGTTATGGATGTTTCGTTTATTTCCCTGACGAAGGTCTTACCTGCCTTTTGGGCTCTTCTGAGTGCATCTCGAGAAGCAGTTTTGCTGGTTAAGCCCCAGTTTGAAGTCGGGCGAGAGAAGGTGGGTAAAAAAGGGGTGGTGCGCGATGCTAAAGACCAAGCTGAGGCCATCTGGCGCGTTGTTCAATCTAGCCAAGACCTGGGCTGGTGCTATCAGGGATTGACCTGGTCTCCTATTCTTGGGCCTGCGGGCAACATTGAATATTTGCTATGGCTGAAAGCCAATGCTGAGTCAGCAATGCCAATTGATTTAGCAGCAATCCAGAAACTTACCCAAACCGCCCAAAGCAGTTTGAAACAGGAGCGTGCCTAAGGTGGGCATTGCCCACCTAGCGGAAACTTCGAAACTATTTGCCGCCGTAGTAAAAGGCAACTTCTTTTTCTTTTAGGGGAGTCAGGTCAGCATCCAAAAGCATTTGATTGAGCTCGTCTTGGGAAAAATGCTTAGCTCCAATCCGAACAATTCGAGAACGCATGGTGTTGGTTACACCGCTACGCTGACGCTGTCCTTCAATACCCATAACCTTGTTGTAAAGTTCCAAGCGAGCAGCGGGAATGGGGGTGCCGTCAAAGTCAATGCCCTTTGCGATCGCAACATCAATCGCATCCGCCCCTGTAGTTTCTGCCGGGTTTGTGCTCATAGTGTCATTCCTTGCCACGTCATTCGCATCCTATCAGAACGTGATCCCCTTAAAAGCGCAACCAATTCCATTCAAACCATAAAAAAATCCCTGACCCAAAGGGCCAGGGATAGGAAGCTCGTCAGAACAAGTACAACTTGTTCTGACAAAGCCTGAGAACTTACTTGATGGTGACTTTAGCGCCAGACTCTTCTAGCTGCTTCTTAGCATCTTCAGCGGCGTCCTTAGCAACAGCTTCACGGACGGGCTTGGGAGTAGATTCAACCAGTTCCTTGGCTTCCTTCAAGCCCAAGCCGGTGAGGGCACGAACCACCTTGAGAACGGCGATCTTCTTGTCAGCAGGCACTTCTTCGAGAATGACGTCAAATTCGGTCTTCTCTTCTTCGGGCTCAGCAGCAGCAGCAGCAGGAGCAGCCATCATCATGCCGCCTACAGGAGCAGCAGCGCTCACGCCAAAAGCTTCTTCGATTTGCTTGACCAGTTCAGCTGCTTCTAGCAGGCTCAGGGTCTTAAGCTTCTCCAGAATTTCATCGGTTGCAGCAGACATTCTGCGATCTCCTTTAGTAAATCAGAACGAAAAAATAGAGCGGAATTTACAAGCGGCTTTTTAAGCCACACTTGCTAATTTAGGCAGCGTTGTCGTCCTGCTCGGACACTGCCTTGATGCCACGGGCAATAGAAGCAGGAACTTCTTTGACGCCCACTGCAATCTTGGTTGCCAGCGCGTTGAGAGCACCTGCGATTTGTGCGTACAGTTGCTCTTTGGACGGCAGATCACCCAGGGCTTCAACCTGCTCCCTGGTTAGTGCTTTGCCTTCCAGCACACCACCGCGCAGCTCGGTCTTCTTAGTGGCCTTTTGAAATTCTTTGTAAGCTTTGATTGCGCCTGCAAAGTCTTCCTTAACCAGCAAAAAGGCAGAAGAGTCTTTCAAAAACTCTTCCATTGGCTGCCAGTTTTCATCCCCATCCACGGCAATCCGCATCAGGGTATTCTTTGCGATCTTGCAAACGCCGCCCTTGTCGCGCAAGCGATTACGCAGATCGGTAATCTCAGCAACAGATAGACCTTTGTAATCGATCACAAACGTCATTTGGGATTCGCTCAAAAGCTCTTTAAGCTCTGAAACGAGTTCCTTTTTGTTCTCTAGTGTTCTCCCCATCCAATCTCACCTCCTTAAAAGCGGGGACTTGGCCAAGCTTGTTCACAACGAGAGGGCATTCAACCTACTGGTAATGGCAACTAAGGCGTCTTAACGAAAACCCCGGCGAAGGGATGCCGGGGTTGACTCGCAGAAGAAGAAACTGCCCACTAGGAACAGAGGGATCTTCAAGTACGAATGCAAGCCTCGGCAGGACATTTCAGCTAACACAGGTCAGCACCTGCTGTCTTCGGTTGCCTATGCAGTTGTGGTTAGTGTTGCTCTATATACTCCCGTTACAACTTAACGTTGCAGTGTGAATTCTTAAACCTTAGGCTTCGCCTAGTTTGAAATCGCGTAGAGCATTGACGTCAAGGAAGATGGAAGGTCCCATCGTCGATGCGATCGCAACACTTCTCCAGTAGCGACCCTTTGCGCCCGAAGGACGATTTCGGTCAACACTCTCTTGCAGCGCTTTCAAGTTAATCAACAGATCCTCTGTTGAAAAAGCTGCCTTACCGAACATAACATGGACAATCCCAGTTCGGTCAGCCCGATACTCTAATTTACCGGCTTTAAATTCTTCAATTGCCTGGGGCAGATCAAAGGTCACTGTGCCGCCCTTTGGAGAGGGCATCAAACCCCGAGGACCCAGCAGACGACCCAATCTTGCTACCTTGGGCATCATATCAGGCGTTGCGATTAGGATATCAAAATCGAGCATTCCGCCTGATATCTGGTCAATCAGCTCTTCAGAACCGACAATATCAGCACCTGCATCATTAGCCTCGGTCACTTTTTCACCCCGAGCAATGACGGCAACCCGAATCGTCTGACCGGTTCCCTTGGGCAAAATTACCGTTGTTCGAAGTTGCTGGTCAGTGTATTTCGGATCAATACCCAGACGAATGTGGGCTTCAGCAGACTCAGGAAACTTGGCTGTAGCAGTTTCCTTAAGCAGATCAATGGCTTCGGTCGGCTCATACAGCCGATCTTCTACCTTAGCCAGCACCGCTTTCATTCGCTTTGAAATTTTTGCCATTTCTTTCTCCTGGGGTACAAACGAAGCATGGCCCCTCCCCCGTAAACAACATAACTGCTTTTTTTAAAGACTGAGCCGACTGCAATAGCTGATTGCAAAGCGCCCTTAGTCTACGACGGTCACACCCATATTGCGGGCTGTGCCTTCCACAATGTTCATTGCGGCTTCGATATCATTGGCATTGAGGTCAGGCATTTTGGTTTCTGCAATTTCCCGCAATTGAGCGCGAGTAATCTTGCCCACCTTAGTTTTCTGCGGTTCGCCTGAACCCCGCTCAATCCCGGCTGCCTTTTTGATCAAGACAGAAGCAGGAGGCGTTTTAAGAATGAACGTGAAGCTGCGATCTTCGAAAACCGAGATCTCAACCGGAATAACCAGACCTACTTTGTCAGCAGTTCTAGCGTTGTACTCTTTGCAAAACGCCATGATGTTAACACCATGTTGACCCAGAGCAGGGCCAATGGGAGGTGCCGGGTTTGCTTTGCCAGCAGAAATTGCCAGCTTGATGATTGAAACAACCTTCTTCGCCATCGATTAACTCTCTTTCTGGACTTGATTGAATTCCAACTCTACAGGCGTATCACGACCAAAGATAGACAGCAGCGCCTTCAGCTTGCTGCGCTCTGGGCTGACTTCAATGACTTCACCTTCAAAGTCCTTAAATGGCCCTGACAGAACAAGAATCTTGTCGCCAGCTGACATGTCCACCTTCACGACAGGCTTTTGTTCCTCTGCCCGCTTAAAGATGCGCTCTACTTCAGACATACTCAGAGGCATGGGTTTCACATGGCCTCGCCCTCGTCCGACAGCACGTCGCTGCTCTGCTCCAACAAAGTTGATTACGTGGGGGGTATTTTTGACCACCGACCAAGTATCGTCGTCCATGTACATGCGCACCAGCACATATCCAGGGAAGACTTTCTCATCAATGTTTTGGCGGGAGCCATCCTTGCGCAGCTTTACGGCTGCAGTTTGGGGAATCTCGATATGAAAGAATCGATTTTCCACATCCAAGGTTTTGATGCGCTGCTCCAGATTGAGCTTGACCCGCTTTTCACAGCCAGAAGCAACCTGTACCGCGTACCAACGTGACTGCTTTTTGTAAGCCTCTTCACCAGGGGCTACAGCTGACTCGTCGCCCTCCTCCAGCACTTCAGGTGCTGGTTCAGCGTAGTTGAATTCGTCCGATGTAAAGGCCATCTAAAACACCTGTCTAGATACCCAACCAAACAGCTGATCTACTAAATAGATCAAGGAAGCAGAGAGACTCACCATTAGAATCACTGCTGCGGATTCACTGATTAATTGCTGACGACTTGGCCAAACAACCTTGCCGAGTTCTTCTTTGGTTCCTTGTAGGAAACCATTGACATCAAATCCGCTGCTAGTAGACTGGCTTTCAGTCTCACTGCGCTTCGTTTCCGGCTTGGCGTCCTTTTTGACCACTGCGTTCGGCTCCTGTGCTATCTCTTGGAAGAAAGTGGCTACTGGCTACCTTGAATAGCAGCCAACGGCAACCCTGCAACGGGTAACCTTTGACCTCAAACCACCCAAACAACAATTCTACCTGAAGCTCGGCCAAGTCTGGCAAAATGCTGGAGACCTTTGAAGCTTCAGGCAGAACTGGTGTCGTGTTCAGCGCG
>DATNQF010000157.1:0-9196 GCA_036702855.1 Trichocoleus sp.
CAGGTCGAGGCTGTGGCTGCTCAGAACCCTAAAGAACCTAAAGTGTTTACCTTTCCTGGTGATGATCTAGATTTTTTCTCGGCGGAAGAGACCGATCAGGCTCAGAAAGTGAAGGCGGTTGCGATCGCACCCCAAATTATCACCACCGAAGCTCAACTCTCTGACCTCCTAGATATTCTTTTCGCCCAGATCGACCCTGAAACGCCCGTCTCTTGGGATACCGAAACCACTGCACTCGACCCGCTGGATGCCAAGCTGGTAGGCATTGGCTGTTGTTGGGGTGATGGGCCATCAGAGATGGCCTACATTCCTGTGGGGCATACCGAGGGTACGATGCTGGAAACAGGGCGGGTGCTGGAAGCCCTGCGACCTATTTTGGAGAGTGATACCTATCCAAAGGCCTTGCAGAACGCGAAGTATGATCGGTTGGTCTTGCGGGTTCACGGTATTCATCTCAAAGGCGTGGTGTTTGACACTATGCTGGCTAGCTACGTTTTGAATCCAGACGCGACCCATAATCTCAGTGATCTGACTCTTCGCTACTTAAATCTGACCGCCCAGTCCTATGAAGACCTTGTGCCCAAGGGCAAGAGCATTGCCGAGATAGCCATCGAAAAAGTGGCTGACTACTGCGGGGGAGATGTTCACGTCACCTACCAGCTGGTGCCCAAGCTAAAGGCAGAACTGGCAGAAGTGGCCGACCTCAAGACTCTATTTCAGGAGATTGAGCTGCCTCTGGAACCTGTGTTGGCCCAGATGGAATATTGCGGGGTACGGATCGATCCTGACTACCTCGCTAAGTTCTCTAAGCAACTGGAAACAGACCTGGCTAGATTGGAAGCCGGAGCTTATGCAGAAGCGGGAGAAAAGTTTAACCTTGGTTCACCCAAGCAACTAAGTGAGCTGTTTTTTGAGAAGCTCAAGCTCGACAAACGCAAGTCGCGCAAGACGAAAACAGGTTACTCCACCGACGCTGCTGTGCTCGAAAAGCTCCAGGGGGATCATGCCGTCGTAGACATCATTGTGGAGCACCGCACCCTGTCTAAGCTTAAGTCTACCTATGTCGATGCACTGCCAACCTTGATGCGAGGGGACACTCAACGCGTCCACACGGACTTTAATCAAGCGGTAACAGCAACGGGGCGGTTGTCCTCCTCTAATCCCAACCTGCAAAACATCCCTATTCGTACTGCCTTTAGTCGCCAGATTCGAGCAGCCTTTATTCCAGAACCAGGCTGGCTCCTGGTATCGGCTGATTACTCTCAAATTGAACTGCGGATCCTGGCCCATTTAACGGGTGAGCCAGTCCTGGTAGACACCTACAACAATAATGAAGATGTCCATGCACTCACAGCTCGATTGTTGTTTGAGAAGGACGATATTACTTCCGAAGAACGTCGTTTGGGGAAGGTAATTAACTTTGGTGTGATCTATGGCATGGGAGCCTCACGATTTGCCCGTGAAGCTGGAGTGAGCCGAACGGAAGCAAAAACGTTCATCGATCGCTACTACGAGCGCTATCCAAAGGTGTTTGAGTATTTGCAGCAGATGCAGCGAGATGCGATCGCAAACGGCTATGTCCAAACCATCAAAGGTCGTCGCCGCTACTTCAACTTCACCAGCAACTCACTGCGGGAGCTACAAGGCACTAACTCTCAGGAGATCGACCTAGAGCGCATTAATGTTGGTGGCTTTGATGCTGGCCTGCTAAGGGCTGCGGCTAATGCCCCAATCCAAGGTTCCAGCGCTGACATCATCAAAATTGCGATGATTCGGCTGCATGATTTGCTGCAAGGTTATCAAACCCGTCTGCTGCTCCAAGTGCATGATGAATTGGTGTTTGAAGTGCCACCCAATGAGTGGGAGGAACTCCAAGGCAAAATTACTGCCACGATGGAGTCCGCAGTTGACCTCAAAGTGCCGCTCAAGGTTGAAGCCCACGCTGGCCCCAATTGGATGGAAGCAAAATAGCTGCTTTGGCTAAGACCTAGGCGTCAGCGTTGCTACAAACCATATTTCACGCCTAGAGCTTTGCAATGCCCAGCATTAAGCCCTGGCAGACGCGGGTAAAAAAGTTAAGGTCGAGGGTTTCAATGCGATCGCAACTCTGATGATAGTTAGGATTTCTGAGATCTGCTGTATCCGTCACCATGACAGCTGGATAACCTGCATCCCAAAAGGGTGCGTGATCACTACGACGAGTATCCGGCAGAACTTTTCCCCGGCGGATCGTTGGCAGCCATTCGCAAGGGGTACCCGCTTTACGAAATGCCTGCTGGAGTCTCACCAGATCGGGTATGCTCTGCCATTGCCCAACGAGCGTAATAAAATCGCCGCGATTAGGGTAAATCGCTTCTAAAAACCGGGTCGGATAGCGTTGGGAGCCTGGAGTTGTGTTGCAATAGCCCAGCATTTCTAGCGACAGCATGAGCCGGATGCGAGCGTTTGCCTCTTGCAGATTGGCGACATAAGCACGGCTTCCGGCTAGCCCATATTCCTCTAAATCAAAGGCAACGAGGTGTAGAGGGGATTGCGGCGGCTGGGCTGAGAAGTGGCGGGCTATTTCTAACAGTGCAGCTAGTCCAGTGGCATTGTCATCAGCCCCCGGAGAACCCGGAATCGTATCGTAATGGGCACCCACGACAACGGCTGGACGCTGAGGCCGAGTTCCGGGTAGCTTGAGCACCCAATTGGTGTGCTGGCGCGCTCGCACCTTGAAAGTTTGAGCAGTGACTGGACCGAATTCGGCTAGGGTTTGCCGCAAGTACTGCTGGGCGTAGAAGTGCCCCTCGCTGGCAAGATAAGGATTGCGATCGCGTACCAAATGCTGTAGATGATCGCCTAGTCGGGCCTGAAGCTCTTTAAACATCCCTTAGAGAGAGTAGTGAAATACCCAGTGGAGTATTTCCATTACCCCTGAATTATCAAAAAAGAGGGCAAAAGTCAACAGGCACCTTGTGGATTCACAAACCAAGAAGCAAAGCTCTATAGTTAAGAGTCTACTTCTGTCTGCTGTATAAGATACAAAAAATGACTTGTGCATCATACCTGACTGGCCGTTTTCAGGCTAGATGGTTTTCTCGAAAGCGTATTAGTAATTTGAGTTAACAACTTTGCTATTTGGATTTTGTGGATTCCGCAACAGATAGGTTTTGCCAGCTCTAATTGATGTATCGGCATCAAGGGAATTACCTAACATCTTGCATTTCGCCAAGGACGGGTTCCCTTCGTTGCGTTGCTTTCAACCAAGGTCTATGGATTTTTTTGGACTGTTTTGGGTCGCATCTTTCCTGAATCAAGACACGACTTCCCTACCTGTTCTGGTTGGGGCCGAGAATTTGATTGGGCATCCTACTGATAGGTTGTTCCTCGATGAGTTTTTAGCACACTCTGCTTGGGGAGACGTTGCATTTTCTCTTCTAGCTGAACCTAAACTGTCTTTTCATGGGCAGTCAAATTCAGATATTTCTCTACTTCCTGAGCGGGTGGCTTCTACTGAAGTCTCTTCCTTTACGCCCCTGCCAACACTTTTATCTCCAGGCTCCCTGAAATCAAGTGGAGTCCTTTCCCTATCCGAGGGGGACGAGAGGTTGGGCTTACCCTTCCCGCTGATTTTTGCATCAGAAGGGCAAGCTGCTAACGACGCTACGGCAGCCAATGCTCCGAACAAGACTTCACGGGATGACACTATTGGGCCAATGGGGTTACAGCCTCTCCCAAACCTTGAGTTGGATCCCCGCGATGTCCCCCTAACCCCTCAGCTACCGATTCTTTCGAAAGAGACCATAGATTGGGACGTCTGGCATTCTGTCGCTGACGTTTCCGTGGTTCCAATTAAAGACAAAGCTCAAGCGAAGGCGGAGCCTGTCTTCCTAAAATTGCATGAACAATGCCTTGCTTTTCCGACAACTGCAGAGAAACCTGAAGCGAAGGCGTCAAAATCCACGGCAGCAAAGACGCGGTACCAAGTTTGGGTTCACGATGTTCCGGTAGGTGAGGTGAAAACGGCTGAAACGGCTTACCAAATTGCCACTAAATTGAGACGGCTTTTGCAAGTCGAGGACTGGCAGCCTTCTCGACTGAAGCCGTTACTGAATGACTCATTTGCTGCGGGACGAGCCGATAGTGAAATCCTGTTTGTGGTTGATGATTCAATGCTGCCCACTGCCGCAACGAGTTCTGCCTTAATAGCGTCTCAATGGATTAACAATTTACGAGTGGCCTTTGGAGAAAAGCCGCTCGAATTATCGGATGTGCAAATGGTAGCCTACGGGCTAAAGGAAACCCGTAAACGGATTCAAGGGACGGCCTCTTGGTATGGTCCCTACTTTCATGGGCGCAAGACGGCTACAGGGGAGATTTTCAACCAGCATGATTTGACGGCCGCTCACCCTTCGCTTCCCTTTGACACGTACCTCAAGGTGCGAAATCTATATAACGGTAAAACAATTGTGGTGCGGATTAATGACCGAGGCCCTTACGTGGGCAAGCGATCGCTCGATCTCTCCTATGCCGCTGCTCAGTGTTTAGGCAGCGAAAAAGTGGGTGTCATTCCCTACGAGGCTACCATTCTGAAACCAGGTGTTCCCGCTAAGTGGGAAGGCTCCCTTCTAGCGGGGCTGAACCGTTAAAGCGGGGTTTGTAAGCAGCGAATTGCCTCTAACATCCCTTTGGCCTTATTGAGGGTTTCCTGGTACTCGCTAGCGGGAACTGAGTCAGCGACTAGCCCAGCGCCAGCCTGAACGCTAACTTGGTGAGTGCCGTCAGGCTGTTGACGCACCACCATCGTTCGAATTGCGATCGCAGTATTCAACTGCCCTTCAAAGTCGTAGTAGCCATAAACGCCAGAATAGGGACCTCGACGGCAGGGCTCCAAATCATGAATGATCTGCATAGCCCGAATCTTGGGTGCGCCACTAACGGTTCCTGCTGGAAAGCACGCTTTAAGCAAATCCCAAGCAGTTTTCTCCGGATTCAGTTCCCCCACTACGTTGCTAACAATGTGCATCACGTGGGAGTAGCGCTCTATTACCATCAGCTCGTCTACCTTGACCGATCCGTTGAGGCACACCCGTCCCAAATCATTGCGCCCTAAATCAACCAGCATGACGTGCTCGGCAACTTCTTTGGGGTCTTGCAACAAGTCCTGCTCAAAGGCCAAATCCGCTGAGGGCGTTTTTCCCCTAGGACGGGTGCCAGCGATGGGGCGTACTGTGGCAAGTTTCGGTGAATCAGGCATTGCCCCGTGAGTCGCTTTGACCATCACTTCGGGACTAGAACCAATAATCTGCCAGTCCTTGAAGTGGAAGTAGGACATGTAGGGGGATGGGTTCACCAGCCGCAGGGAGCGATACAGATCAAAGGGGTCCCCTCCATAAGTTGTGGAGAGCCGCTGAGAAATAACGACCTGAAAGATATCCCCAGCCCGAATGTGGTCTTTTGCCCTTTCTACGCTGGCGCAAAATTCATCCTGACTTCGGTTACTGGTGTACTGTACAGGCGCTGCCTGGGTGTTGTTCGGAGAAGACCAGGACAGCAGTGTGTTCTTTTCAGGAAGCGGTGCAGTGAGTTTCGAGACCAGTTGACGTACGCGATCGCACGCTCCTTCGTAAGCCGCCTGCAAGTCCACATCTGGGTGGCGCAGATCAGCGTAAGCAACGGCCCAAACCTTGCGCTGCACCTGATCGAAAATCAGCAAGCTGTCTACTTGCATCCAGAGTCCATCAGGCAAGTCATCCTGAGTATGTGGATGAACAGGCACAGTGGGTTCAATCCAACGGATTAGCTCGTAGCCCCAGAACCCAAACAGTCCTCCAATGCCAGACGGCAGCTCTGGCAGCTTGACTGGATGGTAAGGGGCTAAGCACTGACACAAAATATCAAAAGGATTGCCACAAAACAGCTCTACCGATCCATCGCGATGGGTTTGCGTCGTTTTGTTGCCGCAGGTTTCGAGTACCCAAAGGGGATCGCACCCAAGTAGACTATAACGTCCTAGGGTTTCCCCCCCCTCGACCGATTCCAGCAAAAAGCTGTAGGGCTGTTCAGCACAGACCTTGTACCAGGCAGACACAGGGGTGTCGAGATCAGCTACCCACTCCTGGTAAACCGGGACAAAGTTTCCTTGCTGAGCTAAGGCTTGAAATTGGTCGAAGGCGGGAAAAATCATGTTTCCTATTCTAAAGGTAGAGATGACAGAAGGGGCACGACGTAGCCGTGCCCCTTCTGGTCAAAGTGATGAATCTTTCAATTCATCGTGCCTGAGTGGCATTACACCTCGTAAGGGGTTTTACCGCTGAACTTCACAGTAGCGGGATCGGGGTTCGCACCGATGTTACGACCGTTGCTGTTAACAGCGGAGCGGCCTTGGTTTACCTTCTCAGGGAAGACACCATCAGCAGGGTGCAGGTATTGCATTTCCCCACTGGGGTAGATGCGATAGATTTTGTAGTTTTCCATCTTGGGCTTGAACTTGGTGCGCAGTTGCCGACCCAGGGCCAAGCACTGCTCTTTGCGGGCCAAGTACAGCAGGTTGTCGCCCTCGTTCATGATGGCAGAGCCACCTGTGGGCATTTCAAACACCTGCTCTTTGGGGCTGGTCCAGGTGATGGCGTATTTTTCTTCTACTGCAGCTTTGGTGAGCAAGCCACCAGTGTTGCCGCCGAATATAGGAGTTTGTCCAGTCAGAGTTTCAGGCATGGATGCTAATCTCTCAACCTTTTGTTCGGAATCCTACCATCGCGGGATAGCGTGTTTATCGCCATTGTGAGGAAGTGTAACAGTTCTTCAGAAGAAATCTTTTTAAGTGCAAAGAAGTGGATCCTAACGGTGGAATTAGGTTCTGGAACCTTTGACGGTTTCTTGAAAGAACGGGTTAGGAAAGTGCAGCTCTATTAGAAATTTCTTGCTGCCAGTTTATGGATACTCTTGTTGAGCCCAACGTGCTCTTTCCTAATCATCTAACAGGATCGAGTTTTGAGCTTTGTTTGACCGCCGAGAACCTGTTCGGGGTGCAGTTTTTGTAGTGCTGCCCCGCGATGACTCTAAACTGCCCTGAGCAATTGGGAGGGTGAAGTGAAACTGGCTGCCTTTGTCTCGTCCATCGGAGGTGGCCCAAATTGCGCCACCCATGCCTTCTACAATTTGCCGACACATGGCTAGCCCCAACCCTGTTCCACCTGTGGTGCGGCGCAGAGCCCCTTCCTCCTGATAAAACCGATCAAACACAATCTCCAAACGATCTGGCTCTATGCCTCGCCCGGTGTCGGATACGCTGATTTCCATCATTTGATTGTTGTGACGCTGCGCCTGGATGGTGATGGTGTCCTTAGGATCGGTGAATTTGCAGGCGTTATCAAGCAACTTGACCAGCACTTCGACAAGCCATTCGCCATCAGCTCTCACTAAAGGTGCTTTGCTGGGAATCTCAACGGTGATGTTGGGGGTTGGAAGCTTACCTTGGTGAGCTTGAACACTACTAAGGGCAAGATCCACACATTCTTGAAGTGACAGGGATTCAAGGTTCCATTCAATGCGACCACTTTCTAGGCGGGAGAGCGTAAGGAAGTCTTGTACCAGTTTGCGCATTCGCTCGCCATCTTCTAGGGCTGTCTGAAGCATTGTTTGGCGTAGCTCCAGAGGCATATCCGGCTCGTTCGTTAGGCTTTCCAGGCAAACTTGAATGGTGGATAAGGGTGTTCTCAGCTCATGGCCCGTGATAGCGATCAGGTTGCTGCGGGTGCGGTCGAGGGCTGCAAGCTGACCGTTGAGGTCTTGCAGGTTAGCGTAGGCTTCTGCTTGAATCAGCGCGACACTGAGTTGGGCTGCGATCGCATCTACTAGAGCCTTGTCATCTTCTGTCCAGTGGTAAGGAGTAGCCTGACAGTGGTGCAGCTCAATGACGCCGAGCAGCCGCTTTTGATGCACTAGGGGTACCAACAGCCAAGAGTGTATTCCCCATTGCTCTACAAGTGGCATCACCCCATCAATTTCCCGCTTGAAGGGAGACTCTTGGTCTTTAGTGTCCTCAATTGCCACAATTTCTTGAGCATCTTGGACATATTCAAAAAGCGGGTTTTGAGCCAGCGGCCAAGTTTGTCCCATGAGAGAAGAGACCCCCGGCTTGAGGTGCTGGTTGTGAATGACTACCTCTTGGACTCCTGGGCTGTAGGGATAAATTAGGCAACGGCACACTTGCAGGGCTTGCCCCAACTCGCGCACTGCAATTTGAAAAATTTCGCCTGGATCAAGAGACTGACGAATAGCAGAGGTAATCGAGTTAACCAGGCGCTCCCGTTGCTCCTGGGCAGAAATTGCTTTATAGGCTTTGAGCAGCTTGTACTGTCCAGCCTGTAGATAAGTCACCAGTCTTTGAACAAAGGGATCTGGGCTATTGCCATCGGGTAGTAAAACGGGAGACAGCGCTTCGCTCAGAAAGCGATCGCGCGCCGTCTCAATTTTTTGAGTCAGTTCGGGTCGATAGACTGCAATGCGGTTGAGCAACAACAGAGCTGCCTGTTGGGTGATGTAGCGATCCTGCGTCCAAATTCCCTCAAACCGCCTCGTCTGCTCGAAGGCTAAACCCGAGGCACGGGCGACAGTAGGCACAGGCGTTCTTTCTCGGCAAATCAGGCAGGCGCTATAACGTAGCCCCATTACTATCAGGTGCCATTCCTGAGTCAGAGCGTCGTTTTCCCCAAAGGCGATGGTTTCGTAGTTGTCCGAGCTATCGGTAAAGCTGGTGCCTCGTGCCGACAGTACATAGACCTGATCGGTGACCTCTGCTATGCGGGCATAGCGGTTGGCCTCCTGTCGATAAAAGCGCTCCTGTTGGAAGCTGGCAATAATCAGCGGTTGCTCTGTCCCCGCCAGAACTTGATCCTCCATCGCGTGGGACAGAGCCGTCAGGGAGGTTTTGAAATAAAGCTGGGGTCTGAGCTGGGGAAGCGCCTGTAGCAATTCTTCCACTATGGAAGTAGGGTTGCTCATGGATTGGTCAGGGAACCAGCGAGGCTAACAAGAAATTGAATAGGGCACTGATCGAGCCAGGAAAAAGCCTCTTCCATTGAAATATGAAAAAAGCTTTCAACACCCTATCAGGTGAATGCCGCTACGTAACGGCTTTGTAACCAATATCTATCTTCGACCACAATGTTCGCCATTACTCTGGGTTTTTGCTGGAGAAGTTTCCCAGGGA
>DATNQF010000164.1:0-26148 GCA_036702855.1 Trichocoleus sp.
CCGTGAAAGGCTCGAATAGCCATCAGGGCCAAGATGGAGAAATCGAGCGTGAAGGGGCGTCCTAACACGGTGGCTTGGATGATGGTATGGGGCAATCCCTGGACGAGCAAATAGCCGAAAGGTGCGATCGCAACCGCGACCATCCCAATCACAAGCACGAGCTTGCGTCCTTTTTCGTCGGCTAATCGCGAGAGCCGGGGTCTTGCTGCGAGCAGCCCAACAGCAAAGCACGCCATGACGATGCCAATCTCTTGACCATTGGCACCCAGCGATTCAATAAATAGGGGAAGGGTGGGCAGTAGCCCGGCGAGGCCAGCCCAAAAACACAGTCCGGCGGTAAACAACACCAGCAGATTCCAGCGCAGGGCCGGACTGAAGGTCGTGAAGATTTTCAAGGCAGCATCACTCCTGGCAGAACAGCCTATTCCAATAGAAAAGGGCGTATGAGAAGGGGTGTCTAAACCCGGTGCCCTAATCCCATTATGGAACTGTAACAATTTGTTGCAAAGCGAGCGATTTGACCCGTTTTAATGGAATCAGGGTGTACCAGTATCATCTCAGCCGTTGGTGGAAGGAAGCGTAGCCTACCTTGGCCTCTGTTATGTCGTGATCAAGTTGTTGGTAAAATCGGCAGCAGGGTAAAAAGCCTCGTCAGGGGTTGGAGCAGATGATTGCAGAGCCGATTACAGCGCTGACGGATTATGCGATCGCACTCCAATCGGCCCTCTTTACCTCGCTGTTGCTGCGCTTTAAGCGGATAGAAAGGCTTTGGGCAGCCGCTTTTGCCTGTGTCAGTTTAGCGGCCTTGTTGGGTGGCACGTATCATGGCTTTTCTCGCTCCCTTACCCCTGATGATCAATATCTTCTGTGGCAAGTGTTGGCTTATGCTATGGGCGGGTCCAGTTTTTTTATGGTGGTTGCTACTGCCCAAGCGATCCTAGGGCGAAAGCTACAGTGGGTAATGCTGCTCCTAGCAACAGGGAAACTATTAGCCTATCTGTATGCCACTCATATACAGCTAAATTTTGCCTACATCGTGGCAGACTACCTCCTCGCCATGCTAGTTCTGCTGAGCTTGGAACTACGCTGGGGACTGCGACCCCAGCGACCGGGTGCAGTGTGGATTATTGCAGGGGTAGGGGTATCTGCGATCGCAGTGGTAGCTTTGGCCTTTCCCTGGTCAGGTATTGCCATGTTTACACCTGTTGATGTTTACCATCTGGTGCAGATGGTAGCCCTAAGCTGCTTTTACCTGGGCGTCTGGCTCAACGTCTAATGCCTGACTAACTTTCGCTGATCAGGCGAATCAGGTCTTCGGTAGAGATCTTACCGCTCATGTCGGAGCCTTCTAGAAGACTGTCTGCCAGGTCTCGCTTTTGCCGGTGCAAATCAACGATCTTCTCTTCAATCGTGTCCTTTGCCACCAACCGATAGATCGTCACCGGACGTTGCTGTCCAATACGATGTGCCCGATCTGAGGCTTGATCTTCCACTGCTGGGTTCCACCAGGGATCCATATGAATCACATAGTCAGCAGCAGTTAGGTTAAGGCCCGTGCCTCCGGCCTTTAAGCTAATCAGGAAGACATCACCTTGTCCTGCTTGAAAAGCATCGACCCGCTTTTTGCGCTCCAGGGCAGGGGTGCTGCCATCTAAGTATTGGTAGGTAATCTGGCGTTCATCTAGGTAGTTTCTGAGAATGGCTAGATGGTCGACAAATTGGCTAAAGACAAGGGCTTTGTGGTGGTTGCTGAGTAGTTCTTCTAGCACCTCCCCAAAGGTTTCTAGCTTGGCGCTCCCTAAGGGTGAATTGGGCATCACCATGCGGGGGTTGCAGCAGGCGCGTCGCAACCGCATAATCTCGGCGAGCACCTGGAGATGCTTAGCTCCGGCCTCGGCCTCGCTGTCAGTAAGCTTGGCAATAGCTTCTCGTCGCAGCGCTTCGTAAAAGGCAATTTCTGCTTTGCTAAGCTCCACTTGCAGCGTGATTTCAGTACGGGCCGGAAGCTCGCTGAGCACCTGACTTTTGGTGCGCCGCAGAATGAAGGGCTGGATCAGCTTTTTCAAGCGGTTGCGAGCCTGAAGGTCTTGGTCGCGCTCAATGGGGTTAGCAAAGGTCTGATTAAACCGCTCTAGCGACCCCAACAGTCCCGGATTAATAAACCTAAACAAGTTCCATAGCTCACTCAGGTTGTTTTCAATGGGGGTGCCCGTGGTAATCAACTTGAAGCCGCCCTGTAAATTCATAGCGGCCTTTGAGCGTTTGGTCGTGGTGTTTTTAATCGCTTGGGCCTCATCCAGCACGATCGTTTGCCACTCTACCTCTGCCAGCTTCTCTGCCAGTTCCTCCTGTTGCAGAAGTCCGTAGCTACAGACCAGCAGGTCAAAGGGCTGAAGTCCATCTAGCAGCTTTTGCCGATCACCACTGCCAAACTGAATCAGATTGAGAGTAGGCGCAAACTTTTGGGCCTCGCTGAGCCAGTTCATGCATACGGACGTAGGTGCAATGACCAAGGTTGGTCCCTGGGGGGCACGGGTGAGAATCAGTGCCAGCGCTTGCAGGGTTTTGCCCAATCCCATGTCGTCTGCTAAGCAGGCACCCACGCCCCAGTGGGCTAGCCTAGCTAACCAACGAAAACCATCAACCTGGTAATCGCGCAGTTCGGCTTGCAGGGTGGAAGGTAATTGCGGTTCGTAGTGCTCTAGCTCCCGCAGTTTCTGGATGTGGGTTTTCCAGTGCTTATCGGTTTTAAGATCTCCGACCTCGTCGATCCAGTCCTCCATGGCTAGAGCTGCCAGCGGGTGGAAGCGCACCCCCTTGCCGTGCTTTTCCGAAAAAGCCCGTAGGTCGTCTAGCCGCTTGCGAAACTCCTGAGTTAGCGCTAGGAACTGCCCCTCGCCCAGCTTAATAAACCGACCAGGGAATTGCTCCAGCAGTTCCATCAACCGCTGGATATCGAGTACTTGGTCATCATCGAGCTGCAACTCGCCGCTAGCAGCAAACCAGTCGCGCTGCTGTTTAATGTTCATTTTGAACTGGTTGATGTTAACCTGCCGTGAGACTCGCAGTTTTTCGCCTTCCGGCCATTCCACTACGACCTGATCACCCAGGTTTTGCAGCTCTAGCAGCAGATTTAGACAGGCCTCCGGCTCGCCAATCGACCACTCGCCATCCTCGTCTTCCCATTCAGTGAGAACAGGGCTTTGTTTGACGACCGCAGCGGCCAAGGTCTTTTCCTTCTTTAAGTTGCGCCGGGTTTGTAAGCGCTTACCGTTGATCTCGGCGATCACCGTTTCTCCCCCGCTGCCAGGGCGGTAGTAGGGGCCTCCCTCTGGAAAGGGCCGGGCCAGAAGCGCTACTTTCAGACCGTCACCTGCCGGGAGCAAATGGATATGGGGTGTTGTTTCTGCGGGCACTTCTTCAGCCCCAGCACCGCCACCAATATCGGAATGCACCGTCACTATGTTGGAAACCGCATGAATAGCGGCCAGCACTTGCTCCTGGGCACTGGCAGGCACTTCTAGCTGATTTTTGCTGCCGATGATTTTGGCAACGCGACGGTGGTTTTCGGTGACTTCAATGACCTTAAGTCGGGTTGGGGTTTCCTTTACCAGAATTAGATTGTTGTTGTGGGTGATTGCCGGCGCAAAGGTCAGGGTGAGCCAGCCTGTTTTGCTATGTTGCACTAGCAGTTCGGGTTCGCCTTTGACAATTTCAACCCGAGTTGTGGGAGAGTCTTCCCAAAAAACGAGAGGGTGACCAACGAGAGTTGCGATCGCACGTTCCCCAAACTTGTACTGCTTCTGCCCGTAATAGCCATAGCTAGTGTCTAGCTCTAAACAAGAGCAGACCTGTCGATCCTGCGGAGTTAGATAGTCAAAGCTGGAGGATTCTTCAATTAGGCGCTTAAGGGCAATATTACGCCCCTTGCCCCAGCTCCCAGTCTTACTCAGCTTCTGCTCCTTGGGTTGTAGCATCCACATTCCAGAACCGGGGTAGACCGTAATAAACCAGGCCAACCGCAATGCATTGGTCGATTGCGCCGGAGTTGGGGATGGCTGGGGCGGAATTAGATTAATGAGAGCGTTTAGGCACAGCTCCCAGGCCTCCTTGGGTTTAACCAGAGTCGCAACGGGTTGAATGCCCGTTTTCACCTGTAAGGCCACCGCTTCCTGTCGGTAAGAGCCTCGTGCATTACAGAGGACTAAAAGTTCTGCTGCTTCCAACGCAAACCAATCGTAACCCGCACTTTGGGCCTGTTCGTAAAAGGGCTTTAACAGTTTGGGTAACCGTTTTTGGGCAAGGTCGCTATCGCCCCAATAGCTGCACAACGCTGCAAAGAGAGTATTAATGCTGTGACCGGCGTCAACTGGAGGAACGGTCGCAATGGCAAAGTAGACTTTGTGGGCTAAATCGCCTTGAAATATTTTCAGCAGACTTTCCAGAAAGTCATAGGAAATGCTCAGCCAATGATCGCGTTGTTTGGCTGCAATTCCTGCATACTCGACAGCCTCCTGTAAACTATGGGCCGACCCTTCTTGCATCAGCGCTAGAATCAGGAACAGTCCAGGCAACGAGTTGAAGTAAGCTCTGCGTTTGCCTTGAGATTTGCGGAGGGTTTGTAAAGCCGCAGTTCCCTGCTCAATTGTTTTGGGATAGTCACCGTGCAGAAAGCTTAGCCACATTTGATAGAGAACCGCTTCATTTGAGCGTTCCATCAACTGGTTTAGTAAAATTTCGGCCTCGTTCAAGCGGCCCCGCAACAACAGTTGCCCGACACAGGTGATCCTCAGAGAAATCGAAGTCGTTCCCTCTGAGTTTTGGCAGTCCGTCCACAACAGATTAAATGCTTCCTCCGCAGGCTCAAGCCGCAGCATGGCACTGGTCAGTAGGGTACTGAGACCCCCTTCGTAAAACTCGGGGATCTGCTTGAGGCTGCGAAACCATTCTGGATCAAAAGGATTGTTGAAGACCAGCTCGAAGATTTCTTCTAGGCTGATGTGCTTTTGGGCAAACCCGTAGCGGTAATAATCATCAAACTGCTTTTCAACAAATTGGGAGTCTAGGCGGTATAACCCAATCCGTATCTCCCGTAAAAACTGTTGAAAACTGCTGAAATAACGAACGTTTTGGCTCCAGCCTGCCGCTGGAATGGGAACCTTTTCTTCAATGACTTGAACAATTGGCTCAAACGACTCAGTGCGTACAGCTTCACGAGTGGCAATTTCCACTAAGAGCGGATTACATTTAACCCCTGCACCACCTTCGGCGACTAACATATCTGCCCGCAACAATAGGTCCAAAGCGACTTTGAGTGTGTTTTGGGTTGGAGTTTTAAAGTCCCCCAGCTGACTTTGAACACGGGCTAGACACTCTATAATCGTTGCTTTGCGAGTCGGTGCGTAGAGAACAGAGCAAAGTTGAACCATTCTTTGCTCAATAACAGGCAGTGTTTGATAGACCTTGAGTAACTTGGCACGGATGTTCTCTAGCGCAACATAGGGATTGGCAGAGTTGGGCATGAAGCATCGACAGCGCAATTAAAGCAATTCTAAGGAATCTGCAAGTTAATCTTCTACAAAGACTCACTATTTTGATCGATGCCGAGAGGATTGGGCTACGCAGGAGCGTTATTGACCCGGATGGTGCATCTACTCCAAGGCGGGTTTTCCAAGTAATAGACCCCTGTGAGGTGATTGGTCACCATTAACGGGAACTGCTTTGACCGTGGCACCCCTAATCGTCCTGCCCTCGGCATTGAGGACTCATCCAGCGACGGTGTAGGACAAGGCCAAGGGGATGGAGACAACTGCCTTGCCCCGGTTTACGAGGCCTTATTTCTTTCCGCGTAAAGGGTCTATTGCTTGACCGGAGCAGGAGAACTCACGCCACTCATCGATGGTGAATCGGTAACCATAGCCTCGGGCTACTTTGACAAACGCTTCTACGTTTGGGGCTGATTTTAGCCGATCTCTCAAAGCGGGACTATCTTGTGCAGCTCTTACAAGACGATTAATTGCATCTGTCGGCATCGGTGGCTTGCCTAATTATGAAATGACGCATGTACTGATTAATGTCTACTTAACCCTACAAACTGAAGCAATTAGCTGAATCAAAATAAAGATTTTAGATTGAAGTTATTTTGGGAAGAAAAAACTAACAGAGAAGGATTTAGCTGAAAAAGAAGCGGATTCTGTCCTCTTCCAAACAGAATCCGCTTGCTAGTAGGTATTGAAACAAAGTACTCAGATGAAGAAAAGCATTCTTGCTTACTTCTACCCAAGGTTTTCTACGATGAGCTAGCTTCCATCGGGCCATCTGTAGTTTTAGCAGGGCTGTTTAGCCCCATGCGAATCTCGGAGCAAAAAGAGGTTAGTGTCACCCCATCTGCTTCTTTAAGAACGCTGGTTCGCATCCTTAAGTTGGGGTTTAGAAACCAGAGGCGTTCTTCAGCTTGCCCGGTTGAGGTTCCTGTCACAATGGTCAAGACTTCGTTCTCCAGTCGATAGTTGCCGATCGACCCTTTTGAAGCCGCGTCCGCTTTCTGTAAAAGCAGGCCGGAATGGGAGTCGTTCGGTTGCAGGGCCACCATTACAGAGGAGGTTTGGCGGCTTCGAGTCTCGCCATCCATGCGACTGTCTTGATTAATCCGTAAGCCACAGACAACCTGTGAAGCATCCTGCCCCAGTTCTTCACACAACTTAATAACTGTTGCATCAATGTGGGGTAGAAACTCGATCAATAAATTGGATTGACCCGCTTTGGAAGTTTGAGAGGCTACATAGTGGGTGGTGCGTTGAGAAAACCACTTGCCAGTGAGTGTTTCAAAAAAATTCACAATTTCCATCAATCCAACCGCTGTCGCGTCAACCAATTCACAGACTTTAATTCTACGGTGAAGCGGTTCTCTTCTTGTGGCCGACATTGATCCCAAAGGGCAGGATCCCCTCAAATCGGGAATCACAGAATGATAAGCTAACGATTGCGCTTAATGACTGTTTATCAACAACGTGGTGACGCTTCAATGACCGGATTTGATCAGGTACCCTATCTGCTGAGGGCGGCTCGTAACGAACCCCTAGATCGCCCGCCTGTTTGGATGATGCGGCAGGCCGGACGCTACATGAAAGTTTATCGAGACCTGAGGGATAAATATCCGTCCTTCCGAGAGCGCTCTGAAAACCCTGACCTGGCCATTGAAATTTCGCTGCAACCTTGGCGGGCCTTTAAGCCAGATGGCGTTATCCTGTTTTCCGACATTCTGACGCCCCTGACAGGCATGGGCATTCCCTTCGACATTATTGAGAGCAAGGGACCCATCATTGAACCTGCCATCCGGACCCGTGAGCAAATTGAGCAGGTGCGCACTCTTGATCCGGAAGAGTCTCTGCCCTACATCCGCACCATTCTGCAAACCTTACGGCACGAAGTAGGTAACGAGGCTGCGGTGCTAGGCTTTGTGGGCGCTCCCTGGACTCTGGCGGCCTACGCTGTTGAGGGCAAAGGTTCTAAAACCTATTCTGTAATTAAGGGCATGGCTTTCTCCGAGCCCGACATGCTGCACACGTTGTTGGGCAAGCTGGCTGACAACATTGCTGCCTATGTGCGCTACCAGATTGATTGTGGTGCTCAGGTGGTGCAGATGTTCGACTCCTGGGCTGGACAGCTTAGCCCCATTGACTATCGAACCTTTGCTCTGCCCTACCAGCAGCGGGTTGTGCGTCAGGTGAAAGAGACCCATCCTGATACGCCGATGATCCTTTACATCAGCGGTAGTGCTGGCGTATTGGAATTGATGGGCGAGTCTGGTGTAGACATTGTCAGCGTAGACTGGACAGTCGATATGGCCGATGCGCGTCGTCGCCTTGGGCCTAATATTGGGGTGCAGGGCAACGTTGATCCGGCAATCCTGTTTGGTGCGAAGCCGATGATTCGCGATCGCATTCTTGACACCATTCGCAAAGCAGGCAACCGGGGACACATCCTCAACTTGGGCCACGGCATTCTTCCTGGCACGCCGGAAGACAACGCGGCTTACTTCTTCGAAACGGCTAAGCAAGTTGATCAATTAATGGCTCCTGCTTAGTGCGCTAGGGCATTTTGTTGCGGTCGGTAAGGGCATCGAGTGCCTTTGCCGACCGCGCTCTTTAGCGCCTTTAAAAGTATTGCCAGCCTTGCTGCTCTCTCTGCCACTCACCGCATCAAGATGCCAGGACAGACTCACCCCACCTATCGCATCAAAATCATCAACGGCAACACTTGCGAGGCGATGACCCACAGCATTGATGAAACTGCGCAACAGGTGCGATCGCAGTACACCGAAATTGTCACAGTGCAGCCCAAGGCAGGCCCAGAATCCATCGAGTGCTACTACGACGAATATTTAGCAATTCCTGGAATCTTGGAGCAGATCGTACTTGATTCTGACTCAGATGCCTTTATCCTCGCCTGCTGGGGTGATCCCGGAATTGAAGCAGCCCGCGAGATCACGCCGTGTCCTGTAGTCGGTGTGGCCGAAGCCAGTATGTATCTAGCTAATATGCTGGCCCCCAAGTGGAGCGTCATCACCACTACCCATCGAGTGCGCGACATGGTCGAGAAGACTGTGCAAAAAACAGGATTACAAAGTCATTGTGCCTCTGTTCGCACGACTGACCTTGCCGTGCTAGATACAGAACGCGATCGCACAGCTACCCTCAATGCGCTAATCGAGATGGGCAAACGGGCCGTTGACGAAGATGGAGCCGAAGCACTTTGCCTCGGATGCGCAGGGATGAGCGGATTGGATCACCAGTTGGAAGAAGTGCTGGGTGTCCCTGTGATTGATGCGGTTGCTGCTGCTGTTAAGTTGGCTGAGACGCTGGTTGTGTTGGGTAAGAAAAACAGCAAGCAACTCACCTACCGCCCTCCCGAATTAAAGTCGATCCCAGGTTATCCAGAACACTTTCTGCCAAAGCATCTCAGGTAGTCTCCACAAAAGATTACCGCGCTTTGCTCTCTGCAAGAAGCAAGCAAGACGATAACAGCCTGTGGTTGTTGTGTCGAACCTGCTAATGTCTCTTCAAGGCCAGCGTGAGTCCATCGGCAATCGGCACTAGGCTTATTGTCACCCGATCGTCCTGATGGAGCTTGTCGTTAAAGTTGCGGATTGTTTTGGTTCGATTGTCTTGGGTATCGGGATCAGCCACGCGACCGGACCAGAGCACATTGTCAATGGCGATTAAGCCGCCTGGGCGCACCAGTTTTAACGCCTGCTCGTAGTAGGTGTCGTAGCTACTTTTATCAGCATCAATGAAGGCAAAATCAAAGGTGCCTGCTTCGCCATCAGCAATCAGCCCATCCAAGGTTTCTACGGCTGGCCCGATCTTCAAATCAATCTTGTGATCTACTCCAGCCTTTTGCCAAAATTGACGAGCCAGCGCTGTGTATTCTTCACTAACATCACAGGCAATCACTTTGCCCTGCTCGGGCAAGGCTAGGGCTACGGCTAGTGAACTATACCCCGTGAAAACGCCAACTTCCAATGTTTTTTGAGCGCCCATCAACTGTACCAACAGGGCCATAAACTGTCCCTGTTCAGGAGCAATTTGCATCTGGGCCATCGGGTGTTGGGCAGTCTCCTGCCGCAGCTGAGCCAGAATCCCTGGCTCCCGTAGAGAATGCTCTAGCAAGTAGGTATACAAGCCTTCATTTAGGCCAATTGTTTGATTGGACATAGCGTTACTGGGCGAAGGGTATTCCCCATTATGCCGACGCGATCTCAGCCTTGGCAGGTTCTACGGATAGCTGGAAATGATTCTGGGTGCGATCGCATTTGGAATGTGTGCTCTTCTCACAAAAGAAAGCCATCCCGACAGGGGTGCGATATACCTGAGTAAGTATCAGCCATCGGCAAAAGAACATCCCCAGACAGTCGTATTGAGGACAATCAGATGGAAGATGGAGCGGTTGTGCAGGTGTCAGCCATGACCGGATGGATCATTGGAGTGAGCTATACCTCCAACCGGGGATACCAATGTTGGATTGTTAATCCAAATTTGGATGTTTTAAGTGATGGCACTTTCTACACAACTAGCAGCGCCGCTATGTCAGCAGGTCGGACCTTTGTTGAGCGCCATAGTTAACCCTAAGAACAGAGCACTCGCCGCATCTGCTCCATGTTGCCGGGTAAATCAAACCGCATTGCTTGCTCAATCAAGAAACTAGGCACTGGGATGAGCGGATTAGCCTCCACAGAATAGGTTAACAACGTCCCCTTACTAAAATCTTGCAGCGTCAGATCAGCTGCAAAGTGAGAAAAGGTGCCACTCTCAAAGAGAAACTGGATGCGATGGCATGACGCTCCGCCTTGGGGTGCATCACCCAGTGTTTCAATGACTTTCAAGTAGATTTCTACTTCGACGGTTAGCATCAGAAACCCTTTGCGCCCCACCTGGTATAACCGTCGATGGCGGGCCCCGTCGGTCTTGACCGTCTCTAGCACTTCACTATGAGTGATATTGGGAAAATACTGCGGCCAGCGGTTATAGCTAGTAAGTTGGGGCCAAAGTTGCGCTCTAGTCAAAGGAACATACATATGGGCTGTAACTGCTCCGCCGCCCTGAGGACAACAGCGAGAGTCGAGCAAAACTTGGCCTTGCAGGAGCGCTGCGTGATTGCTCACCGTGGGCTGACTGAGCGCAAGGTCTGTCAACTCAGCTGACCCCAGGTTTCTCTCAACGCTAATGACCATGAACACTACTCCTAACAATGAGTATTGGTATTACAACAGGGAAGCTATAGATGAGCATCACACTCAATCTGCCAATATTCTGTTGTGGGAATCACGAGATGGCTTCCCCTGGCTAGTAATTATTACTGGCCCTTCATAAAAACCCTTCAGCAATCCTGCTGAAGGAAGTGATCCCTTCATAGTGGGTAACCGTGAAAATCCAGGGAGGTTAACCCATGCCACAATGGACTCCTATTAAGTTTTGTTGTTCCTGGTCCCTACTTTGATAGCCCCATAGGTACACCCCATGTCGCGCCGCTCATTTCGCCTGCGTCCAACCACCCAACTTTTTCTCGGTACCCTCGCGTTTACAGCCGTCATTTGGATACTGCGCGGTGTCTCCCTGCTCGCTTTTCTGCCGGGGATCGTGATCTGGTTGCTGATTTTGCTTTGTTTCGGCCTCGGAATTTTCAGCAGCTTACAAAAAATGCGCTGACAGGCGTCCTGGATCACTACTCATCTCTGTATACATGTCCCTTGTTGGTGGGATTAGGGGAATCTTTAGGAGAATTTAACCAAGCAAAATGGTTGCGGAAAAACTGCTAAATACGGCTTTGAGAATAGCTATTTAGAAATGCTTCTCTTACTAGGAGCGATAAACAGGCAACGTGAAGTAGAAATAGCTGCCCTCTCCGGCCTCGGAATCGACCCAGATTTGCCCGTAATGAGCGCGAATAATACGCTGGCAAAGAGCGAGACCTAGGCCGTAGCCGTCTTTGCTTTCATCCCGCTGGAGCCGATAACTCTCCTCAAAAATCTTTTCCCGATTCTCGGGAGGAATGCCAGGACCAGTATCGTGAATTGTAATTTGCACTTTCTGAGTAGTTCGGTGCAGGGCGGTAACTTCTATCTGGCCACCTTCCGGCGTGTATTTGACTGCGTTGTCTAGCAGGTTCACAATTACGCGTCGTATTTGTACCCCATCGGCATAGACAGGCGGTAAATCCTGAGGAATATCGGTCTTAACGTGGTGCTGCTTCTCCCCAAAGCGACTGCGAAATGACTCCACCACATCTAGACATAGATCCCGCAGGTTCAACTCCTGTGGCTGGAGATGCAGTTCAACGGAGGCTCCCTTGGCAGCTCTCAAGATGTCAGTGATCATTCGATCGATTGCCCGGATCTGGGTTTTGGCATGCTTCAGAAGTTGGGCTGTGAGTTCTGGGGAGAGAGTAACGCTGCGTCCTACTTGAGGTACATGGCCTAGCTCTAGCGTTTCAACCGCTATTGAAGCCGCCGTCAAAGGGTTGCGGAGATCATGAGCCAGCATTGCAATAATGCGGTTTCGAAACTTTAGCTGAGCTTGCAGTTCCTCTTTAATCTGATTAAGTCGGAAGATTTCGTCGGAGAGCTTCATGATCTCTGCCGAGTGGCTGATCTCTGTATTGGGCTCACTCCACTCCGTAGAGGGCGGATTTGGGTCTACCTTAGGGGTGCTTGCTGCTAAGCGCTCTGTTGTTTCTTGGTACCACTTGGGCCACCAAACTTCTAGCTGAGGGATAATATCGCTGCCCGCTAGCATTTGTTGTGGGGCTGGGGCCAGCTTAATCAGCGCTGGACTCGCGACCAGTTTGTAATGTTCAGCTAGGTAAGGCTGCTCCCCCATGTCCACCACGTCTAGGTGGAAGGAGAAGTGTTCCTCCAAAGTTCTCAAATATTGACGTATTTGCCGGATATGCTCCGCTGATCCTGGCCGTTTATCAATAAATAACAACAGTTTGAGGGGCAGTTTAGTCTCTTGCAGACCGTTTACAGATGACTCCATTAAGTCTCCTGGCCGCACAGTAAAATCAAATAGCGCTCCAGTCTCCCTAGCATAAACTAGCTCGATAGCATCTCTGCGGTGTTTGCCTGTCTCCGGGTAGAAGATATTCAGGCAAAGCGCAGGTGAGAATCAGGAAAGTTGGGCAACCAGGCTCAAACGCCATCTTGTGAGGAAGTTGGTGCATCTCAAGTCGGTTCACTTCAAGTGTGTTCCCTTTTGAGTAATCTACAGCCAGTTGATAAGGTGTCACCGTTCAACATCAATTTAACTAGTAAATAGCCTACAAAGGAAACTGTCAGAATCGTTGCAATCTCAGCCCACGAAACGGTTGTTGAGTCTAACTTGTAGCGGCTGAGTTCAAAGAGTTGTTACGGTCGTCTAGCTCACACTAAAGAGGCCATTCAGGTCTACTAAAGTGAGGGTATTGATCGATCTGAATTTACGATACGCCTAGCTAATTATTGTAAGGGAAAGGAGGGGGGCAATGCTTTTAACAACCGATGTTCAAAGAGTTGAGCAGCCTTGGTTGGTGAGTTTGGCACTGCGGCTTAATCGCCCCTTTGCTCGTTTTGTGGTTGTCCTTGCTTTGGTCTTGAGTCTGCTGCCTCTCCTAAAGGCTGAAGTGAGCCATGCAGCGCCGCCTGTGCTGGAGCCTGCTCAGAAAAATGAGGCGGGATCGGTCGTTTCGCAAGGTGTGCCGTCTTCCCCAATGTTTCCGGCTGATGGCATTTATGTCTATGGTCAGGCTCCTGTCGCGGAGCAGCTAGGAACGGGCTATGTCGTTTTTGAGACGGTCGATCAGCAGTTGGTTGGAGCGCTCTACCTACCCCAATCTTCTTTCGACTGTTTCCAAGGACAGCTTGAGGGCAATGCGTTGGCGATGACGATCACCAATAGCTACACCCAAGAAACCTATCCCTATGAGATTGCTCTGGCTTCTGACAGTGCGATCGCATCTTCTGCCAATGGCATTCCAGCCCCCCTTTCCTTAGAAGGATTTCACCAATTAGCCACACCCAGCGAAAACGACTTGAGAATGCTCGAAACCTGTAAAGCTGTTCTTCAACCGTGATAGGGTTGGCTTCCTGTTTTTTTACAGCATTAACTTGAGCCTAGCCAGTGGGTGCGATCGCATCCCCTGGCTATTGACTGTCTGGCGTTAGAGCTAGCGGTTTACAGCCTTTTAGTCCCAGGGTTGGGTCATTGTGGTAGGCCGCTTGGGGCTCCCAAATTGAAATTTGAAATTGCCGATCAATGTAGTAGAGATAGGCCACATCCGGATAAAACTTAAGGCCAACCTTGAGGTTAGAGAAGTCGTCTTCGCAAATTTCAAATCCAAACCGGACAATAATTTGAGCTGCCAGACATTCGGGGGTATCCGCGAACTCTCCAGCAGTTTGGCGTTCCTCAGAGAAGGTCTCCAAAAAACGGCTCAAGGTTCGCAGCACCTTCTCAGGGGTCCCGTTGCGGCTGGCATAAATTACGATGGGATTCCCTTCAACCAAAATTTGACACGGTGTAGCCATATCCTTCCTCTATTCCCCATACAGGAGCCAAGGCTCCAAGTGGGTCGGCTTAGACTTCCTAGTCATCATAAAGCTGCCCGCTTGCCAATGCTGAGCGAAAAACTCCTCCTAGGAGCGTTACCAGATTGACTGCCAAAGCGCTCACGGTATTCTATCTTGTAAGCTAGATGACCCGATACGGTGGAGCGTGAACGCAGCAGAACAGGCTAACAGTATTGAGTTTGCTAGCAAAATTGCCACGGTAGTCAGCCTATTTAAGGCTAATTTCCCCGACCTACGGGCTGACCTCAAACCCTGGGCTAATGATGCTGAGACGCGGGAACTGGTTGATCCTGACTCGATTGACGTTGGGTTTCATTTTCCAGGGATAAGCCGTTTGTTTCGTTGTCGTAGCTTACTGGTGCAAATTCGCTTTTTTGAGGACCCGGACACCCACCTTCGTCGATTGATCGGGATCGAGATCGCAGGCTTTGATCACAAAGGCAAACAGTGGAGTCTCTCAACCATCCATAACTGGACCTTTACGGGTGAAACCATGCCCGACGAGACAGTCGGTGAACAGCTCAAACAATGCTGTCGGGAAGTTTTTGCTGTGTTTAACGGTTCCTCAAGCCAGAGCTAATCTTTCATGGAAACCTGTTGCATGGAAACCCGTTGCATGGAAACTGGCCAGGTCGAAACCCTGCTCAAGGCCCTAACCTTCGCAGCCGAAAAGCACCGTAACCAGCGGCGCAAGGACCAATCTGGTACACCCTATATCAATCATCCCATTGGTCTAGTGAGTATCCTCTGCCATGAAGCAGGCATTTTTGATCCCGAAGTTTTGATGGGGGCGCTTCTGCACGATACTGTCGAAGATACAGATACTCAGTTTTCTGAGATTCAAGCCTTGTTTGGTTCTGGCGTCGAACACATTGTTCGTCAAGTTACCGATGATAAATCTTTGCCGAAAGCTGTTCGTAAGCAGCAGCAAATTGAGCATGCTGCTCACGTTAGTGATCAGGCAAAGTTAGTCAAATTGGCCGATAAAATTCACAACCTGCGGGACCTAGTTAAATCGCCTCCATCTAGTTGGTCTCCCGAAAGACGACGCGAATATTGTCTCTGGTCTAAACAGGTTGTAGATCAACTGCGCGGGGTTCATCCTCCCCTAGAGGCACTCTTTGATGAGGTGTACACCCAGGCTTTAACCCTCTACAGCACCTGACTCTGGCATTTCCCTCCTTGCCTTTGGGCTAAGATAGAGTACTGCATTGCTTGTACTCTGCTTCCGGTTTGCCATTATGAGCCAAGGCACCCTTTTTGATAAGGTTTGGGATTTACACACCGTTGGTACACTGCCTTCAGGTCAGACCCAGCTCTTCATCGGTCTGCATCTGGTCCACGAAGTTACCAGTCCCCAGGCCTTTGCTATGCTGCGGGAACGGGGACTTAAGGTGATGTTCCCAGAGCGAACGGTTGCTACCGTTGACCATATCGTGCCTACTCAGAGTCAGGCTCGCCCCTTTGCGGATAGCTTGGCTGAAGATATGATGCAGGCGCTAGAGCGCAACAGTCAGGAAAACGGCATCACTTTTTACAATATTGGTTCGGGCAACCAGGGCATTGTTCACGTCATTGCACCCGAGCAGGGATTGACTCAGCCAGGTATGACCATTGCCTGCGGTGATAGCCATACCTCAACTCACGGGGCATTTGGTGCGATCGCATTTGGTATCGGTACCAGCCAGGTGCGCGATGTCCTAGCCTCCCAAACTCTAGCCCTAGCGAAGCTTAAGGTGCGCCGTATCGAAGTCAATGGCACCCTCAGGTCGGGAGTCTATGCTAAGGATGTCGTTTTGCACATCATCCGCAAGTTGGGCGTTAAAGGCGGTGTGGGCTTTGCCTATGAATTTGCAGGAAGCACAATCGAGCAGATGTCTATGGAAGAGCGCATGACGCTCTGTAACATGGCGATTGAGGGGGGTGCCCGTTGTGGTTACGTCAATCCCGACTCCGTTACCTATGAGTATCTGCAAGGCCGCGACTTTGCCCCCAAAGAAGCCGACTGGGAAAAGGCTATTGCCTGGTGGGACAGCCTGCGTAGCAATGCCGACGCTCAGTATGACGACGTGGTCGTCTTCAATGCCGAAGACATTGCGCCCACGGTCACTTGGGGTATTACCCCCGGCCAGGGCATCAGCATTGATGAAGTGGTTCCCAAGCCTGAGATGTTGGGTGAAAGTGATCGGCCTATTGCTGAGGAAGCATATCTATATATGGATCTTCAGCCAGGGAACCCAATCAAAGGCACCAAAATTGATGTCTGCTTCATTGGAAGCTGCACAAATGGTCGCATCAGCGACCTACGGGAAGCCGCCAAAATTGCTAAAGGTAGGCACGTTGCCGAGGGAATCAAGGCGTTTGTGGTACCAGGCTCAGAGCGCGTTAAGCAACAGGCCGAAGCCGAAGGATTGGATCGGATCTTTGAAGCTGCCGGATTTGAGTGGCGTGAGGCTGGGTGCTCAATGTGTCTGGCAATGAATCCTGACAAGCTAGAGGGACGGCAGATTAGTGCTTCCTCCTCTAACCGCAACTTTAAGGGACGGCAAGGCTCTGCCTCAGGCCGCACGCTACTTATGAGCCCGGCTATGGTAGCTGCTGCGGCCATTAATGGCCGAGTTGCTGATGTCCGGGAGTTGCTGTAGCAAAGTTGTTGTAGCAGAAGTATCACTTAACGCAGATTTTTCCTTTCCTTAACCTTTTGAGGGGGCTCTCTTAATTTCGAGCCTCCACTATAGAGCTAAGGACACTGTGGGTCTTGTTCCTCGCTCCAGATACAGCCTGCACTCTATAAGTAGGGTGGTTGAGTTGATTCACTGAGTGCCTGGTATCCGCAGCGTTTCCTCCAGCGAATTCAAGGTAATCCGCGTGTCTGTAACCTCGCTCTTTAGCAGTCCTGCTGCCAATGCCCGAAGCCATCAAGCCTTTGTTGAGTTATTGGAGCAGTTGTACCGAGAGCGAGCGCTAATTCCCTATTCTGCGGGGTGCCCCATTCTGCTACGGGCAGAAGAGGTTTTAATTGTGTGCCGAGGCATCGTACAGCTTTTTACAATTCAGCAAGAGGGTAGCGAGACTCTGCTGGGTCTGGCAGGCCCCTCTATGCCTATAGGTTTGCCTCTGACAAATGTCGATCCTTATTGGGCCACAGCGCTTACTGATGTTGATCTGTTGCCCCTGCCCTTAGCCGAAATTGAGGCTTCTCCTGTCCTCATGGCGGGTTTCTTCCGCAATCTCACCCTGCGTCTCCAGCAAACAGAGTCCTGGCTTGCTCTCTCTGGAAAGCGCCTTGTTGCCGATCGACTACAGCATCTTTTGTTGATTCTGGCTAAGGACTTTGGCCAGGTTGAACCCGAGGGAGTACGGATTCCTGTGCGCCTAACCCATCATCAGTTGGCTACGGCCATTAGCACTACACGTGTAACAGTCACCCGTCTGCTCAAAGATTTTAAAGCCGAAGGCTGGATGACCATTGAGCAGCGCAATATTATCCTTCGGATGGATCAGCGCTTTCCCACCAGTTGTCAATACCATCCGTTGTACGGCACCTAACAACGGCTAATTGATCTGATGCCGCTTCTCTGATTCCTAGTATTGCTAATTATTAACAGTGCTGGTTTCTGCTAGAAAATTCGATACAACCTCGCGTCAAGCCAATTCATGAGCGCTAACACAAGGGGTTGAGAAACTTTAGATCATCGCTTCGCCAGCAGTCTCTTAACAATACAAACCTCATATCGTTATCTCTGATACAAGACGCCCTCTTGACTGTCGGTAAATTTTTCAAATACCATAGCCCTTTTTTAGCTGTTTACAGGGCGAGGGTGACTACAGCTATGTTTTCTTCAGGTCTTCACAATTTATTTCTCCCCAGTCAAGTGTTAGTAAACTTCTATCAGTAGGGGCGTTCAGGATAACCCGTTTTCGCTTTACTAGATTTTATAGACGGGCTCAAGATTCTGTAAGCTCTGAGAATATTTACCTAATTTAGGGAAATATTGCAGGGGCTTTTTAGGTTTTTTCTAACCTATATCTGAATCGAAGTGCCTGGAGGATAAAGACACTGGCGCATCATTGTTGTGGTGTTTTTTATCCTTCCAAAAAGTCTTATTGGTTTTCATCTCTAACTGCAAAAAACAACAACCAGAGAATAATTGCTTTCTCTCTACGCAGAGAGATTGCTCTCCTTCATTGGACTGATCTTTTTGCAAATTCGATTTGATACTAATAAGATTTTTAATTTCGTATTCTTCGTGCATCTACAGATATGAATCGAGCTTTCCATCAGCCTGTTCAGCCCCACAGTCTTTATATATCTGAACTTCCAGGAGGTTTTTGTAGCGATGACTGTAACCACCAGCAAGCAATTTGAGCGTGTTTCAGCTCGTCTTCGTCCTCTATTGTCTAGGGCCTATTCAAATGATGTGACCGAGCATTTGATTGATGAGATCTATGCCCTGATTGAGCCTGCTTTATGTACCTCTGGCGAAGAAAATTTAAAGAAGTGGAGCCATAACAACGTTTTACTGATTACCTATGGTGACAGCATTTGCAGTAAGGACGGTCGCAAACCTCTAGCAGTGTTAGGGGAATTTTTAGAGACCTATATGCAAGGGGCTATCACCGGGGTTCATATCCTGCCATTCTTCCCTTACAGTTCAGACGATGGGTTTGCTGTGATTGATTACCTAAAGGTCAATCCGGAACTGGGTGACTGGGAAGATGTCAAACACATGTCTGAACATTTCAACTTGATGTTTGACCTAGTGATTAACCATATTTCTAGTGAACATGAGTGGTTTCAGCAGTTTAAGAACGGTGAAAAGCCTGGATGTGATTATTTCATTACCGCTAGTCCTGAAGAAGATCTCTCGCAGGTTGTACGACCCCGCAGTTCACCATTACTCACTAAGGTAGACACAGTTGACGGCCCCAAATACGTTTGGACAACCTTTAGTGCTGATCAAGTTGATGTCAATTTTGAAAATCCAGATGTCCTTCTGGAATTTATTAAAATTATTTTGTTTTATGTTCAGGCTGGAGCCCGCTATATTCGATTAGACGCAGTGGGTTTCTTGTGGAAGAAATTGGGCACCAATTGTATGCACTTGCCCGAAACCCACGCCATTGTTCGTCTGTTAAGAGAAGTTTTACAGCTCATTGATCCAGGCGTTGCATTAATTACCGAAACCAACGTTCCAAACCGAGAAAACCTCAGCTACTTTGGTAACCGCAATGAAGCGCACATGATTTACAACTTCAGCTTGCCTCCCTTGCTGCTGAATGCGTTGCTCCAGGGAAAGTCAGATCACCTCAAAACCTGGATGATGAGCATGCCCCCTGCGCCAATTGGCTGTGCCTACTTCAACTTTACGGCCTCTCATGATGGCATAGGCATGCGTCCGGCAGAAGGGCTGCTAACCGATGAGGAATACACAGCGCTGCTAGAAACAATGAAGCGGCATGGTGGCGAAATTAGTATGCGGAGTCGCCCTGACGGCACTGAGTCACCTTATGAAATCAATATTTCCTTGTTTGATGCGTTAAAAGGTACGGTTCAGGGTGAGGATGAGTGGCAAGTTGAGCGTTTCCTCTGCTCCCAAACTTTGATGATGTCGCTAGAGGGTATTCCAGCCTTCTACGTTCACAGTTTGCTGGCCACGCCCAACTATAAGGAAGGGGTTGCCTTGACTGGGCAAAAGCGCACCATCAACCGTTACAAGTGGGACTATGAGGAACTGCAACGGCAGCTAAGTGATCCTACTTCCCCTCGTGCAATTGTTCTGAAAGAACTGCGGCGGTTGATTCAGATTCGGCGGCGTCAGACGGCTTTTCACCCTAATGCTACGCAATACACGCTGCATCCTCTCAATAGAGCGTTGTTTGCCTTCTGGCGGCAGAGCATGGCCCGTGACCAGAGCATCTTCTCAGTACATAACCTGAGCAACCAAACTCAGGATTTGCGCCTATCCGACCTCAACTTGGTCAGCACCGATACTTGGTACGACTTGATCAGCGGTGATCACTTTGAAGAAATTGATGCCGTGTACACGTTGCAGCCTTATCAATCGGTCTGGATTACAAACAAGATTGACTCGGCCTTTGACGAGAGCATGCCACGCATTTTTTGATGCTTGGATATGTTGATACTTAAATAGATGCTTGAGTTAAAGTGTTTGGGCAGCCGGGTTCTCAAGGAATCCGGCTGCTTTTGCAAGGGATTCGGTTGACGATAGGATAGTGTATCGGGCTGTACCGCCGCTTGCTGTCACGGAGGAAACATCATGTCTCAGGTCAAGTCGGTTGCTGGGAGCGCATTGCCACTGCGGGGCGATGATATCGACACTGATCGCATTATTCCAGCTAGGTTTCTGCGCTCTGTCACGTTTGATGGTCTGGGCGATCAGGTGTTTATCGATGACCGGACACAGGCCAAAGGCAGTCATCCGTTTGACCAGCCGCAATACCAGGGGGCCAAGATTTTGGTGGTCAACCGCAACTTTGGCTGTGGGTCTTCCCGAGAACATGCCCCTCAAGCGATCGCACGTTGGGGTATTCAAGCTCTCGTTGGTGAAAGCTTTGCTGAGATTTTCTTTGGTAACTGTGTGGCGATGGGTGTTCCCTGTGTGACAGCGACGCCTGATGTGGTCAAAGCCCTGCAAGATGCGGTTGAGTTTAATCCTCAGGCAGAAATGCAGCTTGACCTGGAAGACTTAGAAGTTCGCTGCGATGGCTACACGGCTCCTGTCATGATGGCAGAAGGGCCTCGGCAAATGTTCATCAGCGGTACTTGGGATGCTTGTGGTCAGCTAGTTGCACAGAGCGAAGCGATCCGGACGACAGCAGCAAATTTACCCTACCTACAGTGGAATCGGACGTAGATTAGAGGTTTGAAGCGACTGTTCATGTTCCAGCAGCCCTAAACTTTCCCTGTTGCGGTTCCTTTTTTGCCGATGCCTCTTGTTATTGAGAGGCCATATATGGGCACTCTTCGGGGGCAACCCGTTGATGCAGCCATTGGACGCCTGATAGTTCTTTCCCTTTGATTTGCTCCCTATTTGTTTGCGATGGGGAGGTTGTTTCAGTGACTAACAGGCATCCTCTCCCTGCGATGGGGCACGTTCAGGCAAGCCTATGGTTCCTTCTGCTGTGTTCTCTGACCTTGATGTCGAACTGCTAACGGTGGTGGATCCTCCCTCTGTGCCCAGAATGACGCTGGCCGAAACCGTTTGTCGAGTGCCGACCCCCTCAGCAGAATCCCGTTTGGGCCTGTTTTCGGCAGGTGAAACAGCCGCGCAGCAGTTGATCAACATTGTGATCACGCTTTGCTCTCCTGAGGGGGGATGGCCCTCAGATCTGCCCCAAACTCCAGACAACCTTGTGCCTTACGTGAGTGAGGAAGTCGCTGAGCTGCTGGATGCTTTAAGTCAAGCAGGGGCAGTACCTTGTCCTCCACCATCTTCCCCACGCTTACAAACTCGATTGCTGGGAGACTGGTTGCCTCAGCTTCTCTGGCAGATCGCCAGCAGTGGCTACGAGATTATGCGGTTGATGGAAGGCATTCAAGCTCGTCTTTACTGTGAGCATGATGCTTGTGCATCTGGGATTGTGCGGTTGGTACCCGTGTTAACGCTCACTGCCAGTGAGATAGAGCTTGCTCTTGATTTGGTAACACAGACTCTGCCTCAAGTGGACTGGTTAGCCGACAGTGCTGGGGTACAACTGGCAGAGGGCGATCTGATCGGTAGCCTCTGTCCGGTTGAAACCTGGATCGCGAAGGTCATCCAACAGGTGGCTCAGCAACACCCCTCGTTGGCAGAGCTGCTGCATGGAGGCTGTTCTGTTGAAGCTCTGGTGCCTGGGCAGGGATGGTGCAGGGGGCGTCTCTCTCTCCACTTCTACCTGGTGATGGAAGAAGATGTGAGCCTTACGCGAGCACTACCAGGTGTAGCAACGGCAGAAAGTGCGATCGCATACCCTTCTTCCCACTCGCCCATCCTTGATAATCCGATTGAACCCGTTGAGCCCTTAAGTGAAGCCTCTACCGAAGTAGTCCTCGAACACTTCACGCTCGATGACTTTGCCAATATCCTGCAAGCAGCATCGGACCCCAAACCGACTGAGTCTACCCCAGAACGCTTTACGCTTGATGACTTTGCAAGCAGCATTGAGGTGCCGTCTATCGATAGTCTCGATAGTGTGGAGCCAGCGCTGCTAGAACAACTGCCCCTTGATGATCGTCTGGGTGAGGCTGTGGTCGATAGAGATGAAGTGACACTCGACCCTGTCGAACATACGAACGATTTTCAAGGAGCTGATGAACCGTTAGCGCTGCTTGATATGTCTTATGCAAGCGCTTTGGTCCTACAACCTCGCTTTAGTGCTGTAGTTGGAGATGATTTGCTCTCCGCCTGGATAACCCTGACTGACGAAGACTGGATTCAGACCTTTCTACAGACCCTAGCCGGAGAACATTTCTGCCAAATTCTTAACAGTTCCCTGGCTCAGGCAGACACCCTAGATCAGGCCGAAGTGCTTGTTCAGGCTGCTTACGATGCAATAGAGCCAATTCGGGGAGCCGATGGCTTGTTCAAGCATACCTTCGTCCATCAACCCGTCTTGCTAGCAGACCTCTGGCCTCGTCTGCGCTGGTACTTAACCCGCACGAGTCAAACGGTCATGCAGATGATGGGGGGAGTACCTGTTCAGTGGCTGAGTCCAGGGGATCCTTGGCAGAATGGCTTGCTCCATTTAAAACTTCTCGCTGTTCTTCAACTGAGCGATCAAGTCTGCTATTTGGATTTGGCTAACGGGCAGGTACTCCCGACGATGCCAGATCCTGTCCCTGAAAACACAGTAGTTTACCCACTGACACCCGAGCTGGGTCAACAGCCACTTGGGATTTTGGAGGTGGCTCAACAGATTGATACTCAGTTGGAGCAGGTGCGCTCGCTTACCCCCTTGACACGCGGGGTCGCGATTGAGCTGCATCGACTAGAAGCCCATTCAGATGATTCGACAGGTCGGTTACATATTCTTTGGCAGTTAACCCTACAAAGCGAGAGCTAAAAAACGTAACTTAGAAACCCACAACGGCTTGTTATCTTACGGTTGAAGGGAATGTAAGCCAAATCTGTATGGCACCAGAGGCTCCGTTATACATCTATGCAGTCTGTTGGGTTCCAGAGAAGGGGTTGGTTTTGCCCCCAGGGATCGAGCGAGACACCGTTTTGATAGAACAGGCTGGCCTCGGTGCGATCGCAGAACCTGGCCTTGATCTCGCAGCTTTAGAAGCCGATGATCAACGCTTGTTAACCGCCGTGCTGACTCATGACCAGGTAATTTGCGACCTGTTTCAACAAACCACCCTGCTACCCCTGCGGTTTGGCATCCAACTCACCTCCCAGGTGGGGCTAGAAGCCCATCTACAGGAAAATCAAAAAAACTATCGTCGGAAGCTAGCCCTTTTAGCGGACAAAGCTGAGTACCAAATCAAGCTTGTTCCCGCAGAAGTGGCTCTGCCCCCTTTACCCGAAGGGCTAACGGGACGCGATTACTTTCTTGCTAAGAAAAGCCGCTTGCAGGCGCAATCCGAGGAACAACAGCGCCAACAGGAGGAACTCAGCCACTTAATGGCGACGTTGCAACCGATCTACCCTAACCTGCAAACTGCTACCTCAGACGAGGGAATTCTTCGTCTGTACCTGCTGCTCAATAGCTCCCAGGCTAAGGAACTGCTGCTGCAAGCAGAACTTTGGCAGCGTCAAATGCCTCGCTGGCAGCTCAACTTGAGTGAAGCCCTACCGCCCTACCATTTCGTATCGTGAAGGGGCTTGACTCTCCCCCTGGCTGGACTGTGTAGCCTATGATTGTTCCTTGTCTAAAGTTCATGGCCGGAGTTTTGCCCGAGAAAGGCGACGACCCCGAAGTGGACTTGGTGTAGACCCCCACTCATAAGGTGATTCTATGACAACGCTTAACTTGACCGTTCCCGACATGGCTTGTGGCGCTTGTGCCACTGCGATTACAGAAGCAGTACAGGCAATTGACCCCAGTGCCTCTGTTGAAACCAATACCACGACCAAAGCGGTCAATATTACCACTAGCGCTGATCCCAGTGCGGTTACTCAGGCGATTTCAGAGGCGGGGTATACCGTTAACGGGTGATAAGTAACGAGTGGCGGGTTTGAAATTACCAGGGCAGGCGGCTGCCGTCCCAGGAGAAAAACTCGCCGCTGTCGCTTGCTTTTAGGCTCTCAATCACGGTCATGAGCTGAGCTACTGTACGCTCCACAGGAAAAAGCTTTTCAGGGGGCACTCCCCGCTGAAAAGGCTGGGAGAGCTGAGTATCCGTTGTGCCGGGATGGAGTAGTGCCAGGATAGTTTTCGGGCTTTTGCGGCTGTACTCAATGGCGGCAGTCTTAATCAGCATATTCAAGGCCGCCTTCGAGGCCCGATAGCCATACCAACCCCCCAGTTGGTTGTCACCAATGCTGCCAACTTTTGCTGAGATTGCTGCGAGTACACTAGGAGCATCATGTTTGAGTAATCCCACACAGTGTTTTGCTAACAACGCTGCCCCAATACTATTGACCTGGAAATAGCGCAGTAAAGACTCTGAATTGAGTTGCCGTAGACTCTTCTCGGGTTGAAAGCTACCCTCGTGCAGCAGCCCTACACAGTAGACCACTAGGTCAAGCCGAGGTGTTTCCATTCCAATCTGGCTCAGAGCCGCTTCAATCTGCGCTTCATCAGTAACGTCTACAGGCAGACAGCGTAGACGATCAGCAGAGTGGTCTTTTAGCGCTAACAACTCTTTAGCTGTCGTTGGTCTGCGGTAAGTAGCATAGATGCGATCGCACCGTGAATCCTGCAATAGATGCCGGACAAAGCCCAGACCAATTCCTTGGCTGGCACCAACAACCAAAACTTGGGCATTATGCAGAGTTTCTCCAAAGGGCATAGCATCGTTCAATCACAAAGGCTATTTGTAGCATGCAGCTTTTCGCTGCCGCTTGCAGAGATACATGTGAGCATCCGCCTTTTCAATCGTTTCAGCCAAAGTCATTGTTGGTGATCTTACTGCCCAGCCAATCGATGCAGAGATCCCCTTACCTCTAAGAGCGCTTTGAATGCGTCTGACCAGCATACTCTTATCGACGTCCCGTAGCTCAACCATGAGAATGGCAAACTCATCGCCTCCCAACCGAGCCACAATATCTGAGGAGCGCACCGATTGCCTCAAACACTCTGCTGCTGTACTAATAATGGCATCTCCGGCAGTGTGTCCCTGGCTGTCGTTAATTTGCTTTAGGTCGTCAATATCAATGACCATAGCTAGCGCCGGGCTTCCGTAAGTTTTACAGCGCTCCTCTTCAACTGCTAGAAGCGCCTCCCAGCCCCGTCGGTTGTAGAGTCCAGTCAAAAAGTCAACCTGAGCTTCCTGGCGAGCCTGCTGCAAGCTACGAGCAATCTCTTGGGTATTCAAATCTGCTGCAATTAGGCTAGAAAGTAACCGTGCCTGGAGATGTAGCAGGGGCAATTCTGCTTGAACGATCTCCGGCTGAGGGTGCGGATCAATGGCACATAACGTCCCAAACAAACTTCCATCAGGCCAATGGAGCGGAATGCCGATGTAGGCAGAAATCGAGACCTGTTGCCCAATAGGTGCAGTAGCATAGGCATCAACGTCAGCTGATCGCGGGGCAATCTGCGGCCCTAGTCCTGCCACCATACGAGCGCAAAAGGACTCTGACCAACGGAGCACTGTGCCGTTTCTCAGGCCATAGTGATTATCGTCAGCAATTAAAACAATCCAATCATCCCCTTCGGTACGAGTGACCATCCAAAGGCTAAAGCCTAGACGATCGTGCAAAAACTGCAAGACATGTTGGGCTGCTTCTTGAAAACCTTGAAAGGGTTGAATCGTTTCGGAAAACGATAACTTGTCTATGGACACCCCAGCATCCTCCGCTCCTACTTACCTCTGGTGTGCCCAATTTGCGTTCTAACTGACCACCCTAGGCATCAAACTTGATAGGGAAAGC
>DATNQF010000166.1:0-42402 GCA_036702855.1 Trichocoleus sp.
GTGATGTCTGAGGGCATTCGCGCCAAAGAACACATGATTAAGGCCAACCTGCGATTGGTTGTCTCTGTTGCCAAGAAGTATCAAAATCGAGGTCTTGAGCTCCTAGATCTAATTCAGGAGGGAACGTTAGGGCTGGAGCGCGCCGTCGAAAAATTTGACCCGACTAAAGGCTATCGCTTTAGCACCTACGCCTACTGGTGGATCCGCCAAGGCATTACTCGTGCGATCGCAACTCAGAGCCGCACCATTCGTCTCCCTGTCCACATTACAGAGAAACTCAACAAGATTAAAAAGGCTCAGCGCAAGCTTTCCCAGGAAAATGGCCGCACACCCAGTGTTGAGGATATTGCTCGTGAGCTTGATATGACGGCTCCCCAGGTGCGGGAAGTCTTGCTCCGGGTTCCCCGCTCTGTTTCCTTGGAAACCAAAGTGGGTAAAGAACGAGATACCGAACTGGGAGATTTGTTAGAGGCTGACAGCATTTCCCCAGAAGATACGCTGATGCGGGAATCCCTGCGCCGCGACCTCCAGCAACTCATGACTGACCTCACCAGCCGAGAGCGTGATGTTATTCAAATGCGCTTCGGACTAGGCGATGGCAATCCTTACTCCCTGGCCGAAATTGGACGAGCGCTTGATCTCTCTCGGGAGCGCGTACGCCAAATTGAGTCCAAAGCCCTGCAAAAGCTGCGTCAGCCAAAGCGCCGTAATCGTATTCGAGACTACCTGGAAGCACTGAGTTAAGAAAGCATTACAGCCAAGAAAATAGGAGCACTACCGCTCAAAATTCTAGCCCTTTTATAGCGTTAAAACCCCATGTTTTGGCATCTGTCCTTCGTGGGGTTTTCTAATAGGAGACGGTTACATAAAACATCTCAAGCCTCCGCCAACTTAACCAATACGACTTTGTTTGTAAATTTTTAGTGAAACACCCTCCGTAATTTCCGATAGTTGCCTTACCTCCAAAAAATAGTTGGTATTCTCCGTTACAAGGGGCTCTACACATTTGCAATGCAGTTAGCTGTGTTCCCAATCAAGCGGAGAAGATCATCTCCATGAACCAAGCTCCTCACCAGATTGGGGCATTTAGGGAGAGTAGTCTTCTCAGGTTTCGACTTCTCGGGTAACAGCTGAACTTCAAGGATTGTTCTTTTCGGAAATTGAGGAGCCTTATCTCATGCCGGACATCGTAGAGCAGAGTGCGCTTTCAGAACCAAATGCTGCAGACCAAGCTGCACTCCCAGTGCCAGACATTACACAAGTGTCGCTAGAACCAGACGCCATAGAGCAGAGTACATTTTCAGTACCAAACGTTGTGGATCAAGCTGCACTTCCAGTGCCGGGCATTGCCCAAGTGTCGCTGGAACCAGACGCCATAGAGCAAAGTATGTTTTTAGCACCAGACGCTACAGAGCAAAATGCTTTGAGCCAATCTGCATCGCTAACAGCTATCGCTCCACCCTTCTGGTCAACTTTGAGTACTACAACGCTTCAAGTCTACACCTGGCTGCCTCCCTGGTATCCCCAAGGCTATTCCTACACAGCCCCCTCATTACAAGTAATGGGCACGACTGGAAAAGACTTTGTCTTTGGTAGTGAGCAAGCGGAAACCTTACGAGGTTTAGCAGAAGCTGATTTGCTTGTCGGCTTAGGAGGAAATGACCTCCTGTTTGCAGGCGAAGGGGACGATGCCCTAATCGGCGGCGAAGGTAACGATATCCTGCTAGGTGAGGCAGGCAGCGATCTCCTAGAGGGAGGAAATGGCAACGACTGGCTGAATGGGGGCAGCGGGATAGACACCTTGGTGGGGGGAGCAGGCCAAGATGTCTTTGCTTTTACCCTAGAACCATCCTTAGGCCCCGATACCATTACAGACTTTACGCTTGGAGCAGATTTGCTGCTTGTGGGAGGGCTTTTGAAGGGACAACCCACAGAAGGTTCAAATCCTTTCGCTCAGTACATCCAATTAACCCAACTGCAACAGGGGGCTCTGGTGTCGGTCAAGCAAACGAATCAGTTGGGCCAAACCTACCAAACTGATATTGCTGTTCTAGCGAACATCCTCGTTACAGATTTGAATGCTAGCAGCTTTGTTTTAGCCTAGGAGACCTTGAGTTGAATTGATAGGGGACAGGAATCACCTATGATGAGCCTTGATGAAAAGGCTAATAACTCATCATGGCTAAAACGGTGTCTCCTCAGTTGCTCACCCTAGCAGAAGCCTTAGCAGGAGAATTTGACAACCGGGAGCAATCCTTGGCTGATCCAACCTGGTATGTCCATTTAAGAGTTTGGCATCGGCCTGTGGCACTGTTTCTAGAGGACAGTGTCACGTTCTTTGTTGAGCAAGTTAGTGTGGCATCTAATCAGCCGCCCTACCGACAAAGACTTCTTAGGCTTCAAGCTCAAGAAGCAGGACTTTCTGGTCAGTATTACGGTTTGAAGGACCCAGTGAAATTCCGAGGCGGTGCGATCGCACCCGAGTTATTAGCCGTACTCACCGAGGCCGACCTCATTACACTACCAACGTGCAAGCTAGCCATAGAGGTCCATTCTCTGCCCAACCAGCAGTATCGGTTTCAAGCGGCCCTACCGCCCGGCACACTCTGCTCGTTTGAGGCGGAAGGTACATCGCGCTATGTTAGTTTGGGATTTGAAATTGGTCCTACGAGTTCTACCAATAACCCAGCCCTAGAACTGCGCATCCATGATAAGGGAGTTGATCCAGCCACAGGCAAAGGGCTGTGGGGAGCCTTAATGGGTCCTTTCTGTCTCCATAAAGTCACAGACTTTAGCGCCCATCCCAATTCCACTCTAGAATTCGGGGCTTCCCATTAGGCACACCCTCAGCGACAGTCTTAGACAGGACTACAGTTCTAGTCATCTGGCTAGCCGTCAGCTAGCCACTCCTGGTTGGTAAGCTAGTGCGTCCTCCTCGGTTTCATAGATCTCAAAAACCGAGTCCATCATCGTCACTTCAAAAACCAGCTTTGCCTCCGGGTGAACGTTGCAGATTCGGAAGCTACCCTTAACTTTATCGGCATCCCGCATGCCAGCTACTAGCGATGTCAGCCCAGAACTGTCAATGAAGTTAACTTGGCTAAGGTTGACAACAATATGGGGACTAATGCGGGAAATGCATTCTTGAAGCTTGAGGCGAAACTGCCAGGCAGTGGTGATATCCAACCGACCTGTTGGGGTCAAGATGATGACCGTTCTGCCATCCGCTGTTGTGTGTGTTTTTTGATCCATTTCCTTAGTTACACCTCAATTAGGCTCACCTAAATACCCTGCGATACTAGCCGATGGGGACAGTAACCCTTGGGCAACAATCCGAGCATTAGATGTTTACCCAGCATGACGGCTAAACAGCTTAACAGGATTCAGATCGACGCCTCTCTATCGTGCCCAAATTCAGATCAGGTAAAACACCTACCCTAATTTTAAGAGCCAATCCAGAAACTAGCCTTGCTCATCTCGCTCTTTTAACTTTATTTGCACTACGGCAAACTTATACAGCACGGGAGAGATTTCATCCGGCAGGTTTTCAAGCTGCTCCAAATCAGGAGAAGCTCAAGGCCGATCCTTACATCCTGCTAATAAGGGTTGATTTCTAAAGGATGGATTTGAGAACAGTGAATCTAGGTTTAGCTGATGGAGCTTGACCAGTTCACCCAGTCCTGGGGCTTGAGGAAGATGTCATAAAGCTTTGCTTCCTGGCTACCGGGTTCAGGTGTATAGCCATACTCCCATCGAACCAAGGGCGGCAATGACATCAAAATCGATTCTGTCCGGCCATTGGTTTGTAGTCCAAAAATAGTGCCTCGGTCGTACACCAGGTTGAACTCCACATAGCGACCCCGTCGGTAAAGCTGGAAGTTACGCTCATGCTCTCCATAAGCAGTGTTACGCCGTTTTTCAGCAATGGGAACATAAGCCGGAATAAAAGCATTTCCACAAGCTTGGGAGAAGGAGAAAAGGGTTTCCCAGTCACGATGGGGAAGTTCACCGACTTGTTGACTATGCTGGGCAGCCGGGCCATTAGCATCTGGGCCTCGGTAGAGTTCACCTCGGCCATCCTGGTAGTCAAAAAAGATACCCCCTACACCACGGGTTTCCTGTCGGTGTTTGAGATAAAAATACTCATCACACCAACGCTTAAAGGTGGGATAGTATTCGGCGTGGTGGCGATCGCAAGTTTCTTTTAGAGTGCGATGGAAGTGAACCACATCTTCTTCAAAGGGATAGTAAGGCGTGAGGTCAATACCACCCCCAAACCACCAAACTGGCCCAGCCTCGAAGTAGCGGTAGTTGAGGTGCACAGTGGGTACGTAGGGGTTGCGAGGATGCAACACCATTGAGGTTCCTGTGGCGTAGAAACCGTGCCCTGCTGCCTCAGGACGCTGCACTAAAATAGAGGGGGGCAGACTTTGACCCCAAACTTCTGAGAAGTTGACGCCTCCCTGTTCAAACACATCTCCCTGTTTGATTACCCGAGAGCGGCCACCACCGCCCTCCGGACGCTCCCACTCATCCTGCTGGAATGTTCCGGCACCATCTAGGACTTCAAGCTGGTGACAAATCGTATCCTGCAACTGCCGAAACGCCTGACTTACCCGTTCACGCGAATCAGCGGGTTGCACAGAAGGAGTTTGAGAGGTCGCTGGGGAAACAAAGGAACTGGTCATAGCTTGCTTAAGGAAAAGGGTGTAACCGGGGAAGGATGAAAAACCAGGAAGAAACTTCCAAAATTTTCTAACGGTCTAGAAGTTTAGCAATCTGCTGCCTTTCCAGGCATTTTCCCTTGCTTCCGTCAAAACACTCTAGCGTGCTATTTAGAACAGAAGCTATCAGGAAAGTTTAGTCGTGCCACACTAAATAGAATAGAAACCTACAATGCCCACCAGCTCATTTATGAGCCGCTTCCCAGACTATCGTGAATTGTTGCAATTAACCACAATCAAAAACAAATGTTGCAAGGTGAAAACTTTTGCAACAACCTCTCTTTTAGAGGGCCTCAAACTTACCCGCCGGAGTTTTACTGAAATACCCCACCTACGATCCCTTCTAACGACCCCCTCTCAATCACCTCACTGGAGTAAGGAGGACCTGTGATGTTTCAGGATTGGATAAAACACAGTCCTTTGACGTCTGCCACTAAATGGGTTCTGTCCCAGCTGCGTCGAGAGCAGACACTGGACAGGTCTTACTGGACGGTCAGTTCCGCATCAGTGGATACTCTCTGGCAAACAATTGTGAACTTGGCCGATGTTTCCTGGCACCCTCTTCTAACCAGCACTAATGCACCTAACGGTCTGATTCCTAAGCCAGGGCTAATCTATCGCGCTTTTACCCGTCTGTGCCCAATTCCGGTCAGTATTTTTGTAGAGCGAGTGCGCCCTGGTGAATTGCTGAGTGTTCGAATTTTTCCCATACCGGGTCTTGAGGAGCGGGTTACGTATCAAATTAAGTCCACGGTGATGGGTACACAAATTTCTTACTCAGTAACGCTAAGAGGGTGGTTGTCACCTCTAGCTTGGTCCCTACTTAAACCCTATGCGGCGAAGGTAGCTTCGGCCCTCGCTTCAGCTGCCGAACAGACTCCTACCCTAAGTGGCCGCAAACCCAGTTCTCAGTTCTGGTGAGTACTCTGGTGAGTATGACCTACCCTCTTGGCAACTTGCTCCAGCCACGAGGCTTTCCAGCCTTAATCACGTCGATAGCATCCCTAAGCTATTAAGATCAGTGAATGTCTGTGAAGTCACGGCAACGTGGCCCAGCTAACGTGGTCCCAATTGGCGCGGTTACCTACAAATCCATGAGCATGTCCTTAACTGTCGAATCTATCCTGGAGGTACTGCGACCAGTCCAGGATCCAGAACTCCAGAAAAGCTTGGTTGAGCTGAACATGATCCGCAATGTTGCGGTAGAGGACGGTCAGGTAAGCTTCACCTTGGTGCTAACGACACCTGCCTGCCCGCTCCGAGAATTCATTGTGGAGGACTGCGAAAAGGCTGTAAAAACCTTACCTGGAGTAGCCTCTGTCAACGTGGCTGTCACTGCCGAAACGCCTCAGCAAAAACCCTTGCCCGACAGAACAGGAATCGCTGGGGTAAAAAATATTTTGGCGGTTTCTAGTGGGAAAGGTGGAGTTGGTAAAAGCACCGTAGCAGTTAATATCGCGGTATCGCTAGCTCAGGCTGGAGCAAAAGTCGGCCTAATTGATGCTGATATCTATGGTCCTAATGCGCCAATCATGATGGGCCTGACGGAAGCTGAGGTGATCGTGCGTCAGGGAAATCAGGGCGAGGTGCTCGAACCTGTCTTCAACCACGGGGTTAAGATGGTTTCGATGGGCTTCCTGATTGATCGAGATCAACCCGTCATCTGGCGGGGTCCAATGTTAAACGGGGTGATCCGGCAGTTTCTTTACCAGGTGCAGTGGGGAGAACTTGACTACTTAGTTGTAGATATGCCTCCTGGTACAGGCGACGCTCAGTTAACTTTGGCCCAAGCAGTTCCCATGGCTGGTGCGGTAATCGTCTCTACGCCTCAAACTGTGGCACTATCGGATGCCCGTCGAGGGCTACGGATGTTTCAGCAACTTGGAGTTCCTGTGCTGGGCATCGTTGAAAATATGAGCTACTTCATCCCGCCGGACATGCCTGACAAGCAGTACGACATTTTTGGTTCCGGGGGCGGTGAAAAGGCGTCTCAAGAGCTAGGTGTTCCTTTATTAGGCTGTGTTCCTCTAGAGATGGCTGTGCGTCAGGGCGGAGACCAAGGTGTACCCATTGTGGCAGCCTATCCTGACTCGGCATCCGCCAAAGCGCTGCGGGCAATTGCCCAGCAGGTTGCTGCCAAAGTTTCTGTCGCTGCACTGGCTTCATGATTCAGTCCTCTTCTTTTTCCTTTCAAAAACGCTGGCGCTTGCTGACTCAGGGGTGGCAAGGTGTTGACTGGATGTTAATGCTACTGCCGATTGCTTTAGTTGGCTTCGCCACCGTAGTCATTAGCAGTATTCAGCGCAACTTGGCACTTCACGACCTAAGTTGGAATCATGCTGTCCTAGGCCTGATCAGTACGGCGATAGCGCTGTGGTTGGCTAGAGTGCGGTATGAATACTTGCTTCAGTGGCAGTGGATTATTTATGCCGTGACCAATATCTCCCTCATTGTGGTGATGTTCATTGGCACCATCGGTTCGGGGGCACAAAGCTGGATTAATGTTGGCGGCTTTTACGTCCAGCCTTCGGAATTTGCCAAGGTTGGCATCATTATTACCCTGGCCGCGAACCTGAGCTCTCGCAATTCTTCTAGCTTGCTGGGGGTGGGGAGAGCCTTAGCAATTACCGCTGTTCCCTGGGCATTGGTGTTTATCCAACCTGATTTGGGAACTTCTCTTGTATTTGGGGCAATTACCTTAGGCATGCTCTACTGGGCCGATGTCAATCCTGGCTGGCTATTGCTCATGGTGTCGCCTCTGGTAGCCGCTATTGTGTTTCACTTTTCTGTTCCTATCTGGTTAATCTGGAGCGGGATGATGGGAATTATCGCCTGGATGACTCTGCCTTGGCGGCTTTTGAGTACTGTGATCGCAACCGCCATTAATCTGGTAGCTGGGAAAGTGGGGCAGATTTTTTGGGGGCTGCTGCATGACTATCAGAAGGACCGTCTGATCCTGTTTCTCGATCCTGATAAGGACCCTTTGGGTGGAGGCTATCACCTAATCCAGTCTCGTATTGCAATTGGTGCTGGGGAGCTTTGGGGTCGTGGGTTGGGAGAGGGAACACAGACCCAATTGAGCTTTATTCCTGAACAGCACACTGATTTTGTGTTTTCGGCGGTAGGTGAGGAGTGGGGCTTTCTAGGTGCGATCGCACTTCTGATCGTATTCTGGTTAATCTGCCTACGGTTAGTCATCATTGCCCAAAATGCTAAAGACAACTTTGGCTCACTGCTGGTTGTGGGCATCCTCTCGATGATCCTGTTTCAGGTAGGGGTTAACATCGGGATGACTATCGGCTTAGCCCCCATTACGGGGATTCCGCTGCCGTGGGTCAGTTATGGCCGTTCCTCTATGCTGACCAACTTCATAGCGCTAGGAATTGCTGAGTCGGTAGCCAATTACCGTCATCGGCTCAAATTCACTGACTAATCTGGTCTGGTGGGAGGCTTAGCAGGGAAATCGTTCTTGTTACGGTTCATCTCTCAAGTTTTTCCCACCCAAAAGTCCTGGTTACAGGATCGGCTAGGCTGAGCTTATCGATACTCTTTCAAAAATCAATAGGAAACAGGATAGGTTTAGGGGCCTGAGAGCTGCGATCGCAACTGCTGAGAAAATATACTTAAGAAAATGCCCAAGTGCTTTTGAGGAGGCCCCGTCCCATGATTTTTCCAGGATCTGTTGTCCGCATCACCAACACTGACGACACCTACTATGGCTTCCAAGGGCTAGTACAGCGCATTACGGATGGTAAAGTCGCTGTGCTGTTTGAAGGGGGGAACTGGGATAAGCTGATAACCTTTCAACTATCAGACCTTGAAGCTGTTGACACTTCCAAGCGCCGCAAGAAATAACGCCTATGCGCCTGCCCCTGCCTCAGTTTTCGGCCCAGGCTCAGCAGCCCAATCATATTGCTGAGGTCATTGAAACTGCGACAACCGAGTTTTTGGCCCAATGTTTAGAGCCAGAAACCTTGAGTTTTCCAGTGATGCCGCCCTTTGGCAGTTGGGTTAAGTCTTGGGATGATGACTCAGGCAATCAGATCTACGGGGTGGTGTATCACGCCACCACCAGTCCCATTGACTCTGTTCATCGGGCGCGGGCACTGGGTATGTCCTTGGATGACCTGCGGGAGCAGCAACCCCAAATCTTTGCCATGCTGAAAACCGAGTTTCAGGTGGCAATTGTTGGGTTTCAACCACCGGATAGAACTGGAAAACCGGGGCAATTGATTTATCAGCACCTCCCGCCCCGTCCGCCCCAGGTGCACCAAGCGGTTTACCGCTGTGACCCAGAGGAAATCATTGCCTTTACTGAGCAGCTCGATTTTCTGCGCACGCTCATGGACATGCGAAGTGCCCCAGTCGATGGCTTGATGGCTGCGGTTATTCGCCACTGCTATCAGCTTCGGAAGCTCGATCGAGCTTGGTTGGTGCAGGCTGGCCGCACCTTAAGTATTCTGCTGAAGGACGACTACGATCGCCTTAGGGTGATTTTGGGGCAAATTCATCCCTGAGCAAAGCCTCAAATCCCCTCGATGACACATTATTAGAATGTTGCTTAGACCCAGTTTGGCTCTATCCGTTCCTACTTTGTGAAGTCTGCCATGCAAGCGTTTGACTGGATTGTGGTAGGCAACGGCTTAGCGGGTGCTGCCTTGAGCTATGAGTTGGTTCGTCAAGGTTTCTCAGTTCTCCTACTAGATCGGGCTTTGGAACCTCATAATGCCACCCGCTACAGCTATGGTGGAATTCCTTACTGGGCAGGCACAAGTGAGTTAACTCGACAGCTTTGCCAAGAGGGTATTGAGTGTCACCGCCTGCTATCAGCAGAACTAGAGGCAGACACTGAACTGCGGGATCTAGACCTGCTTTTAACCATTCCAGTAGGGGCAGATGTTGCTGCGATCGCAGCACCCTACACAAAGTTTGCCATACCGCCCCGTTTAGTCACACCTGAGGGGGCCTGTCAAATAGAGCCTCAGATCGATCCTGGTGCGATCGCAGGCGCGCTCACCGTCCGCCACGGTCACGTCAATCCTCAAGCACTAGTAGATGCTTACAACCGGGCGTTTACACGATTGGGCGGCATGCTCATGATTGCTCCAGTCACTGGATTGGTACGCATTAAAGACCGGGTGACGGGGGTACTCACCTCCGAACAAGCTTTTGCCAGCCAACACGTTGCGATCGCAGCCGGGGAATACAGTCGATTGCTGCTTAGAGAAGCAGGCATTACCGTGCCGCTCTACTACAGCCATGCCGAATTGATTGAAACTCCTCCTGTGGATTTTCAAGTGCGATCGCTGGTGATGCCTGCAAAAACTCAACGCTTCGAGATGGAAGCCAAGGCTAGTGCCCCTGAAACCAACAACTTATGGGACGAGCCAGGACATGAATTGACTTCTCCTATTCTCGATAGCGGAGTAATACAATTCCGTGACGGCAGCTTACGGATAGGGCAAATTAGCCGCACGCTAACCGACTTAAAACCCCCTGTTGAGTTAGGGCAGAGTGAGGAAGCCATTCGTCAAGCCATTACTGAGAAAATGCCCATTCTCAAATCTATATCTGGAAGCTGGCGATCCTGCTTTGTAACCTTCTGCCGAGATGGATTACCGCTGGTTGGTCCAGTTCCCAATATTAAAGGGGTTCACCTGTTTACTGGCTTCAGTGCTCCCTTTGCTCTCTTGCCCCCTATTGCAAAGCGATTTGCACACTGGGCTACAGGAGAACCGGACACCGTAATTGAGCAGATTCAACCCAATCGTTTCAAAGAAACTACAGTTGTTTGAAGCCAGCTGTTTGAAGCCAGCATTAATAGAGGTTCCAGTAGAGAGAGTGCATGCACTCTCTCTACGAAACATTGCATGCGCTGTAGCTTCTTCTAAGTGCTTGGATCAATTTGGAGTAATCCTGTATTGGGGAGAGGGCAACATGCGGGCCAATAGATTCACAGTTCCAACAAACTGTCTAGGCTTAGGGGCACCAAAGCTCCCTGAGTTGTTAGACCCAGCAACATTTTCTCGTTAGCCTGAATAGGCTTACCTGTAAGGGCGCAGTTTTCTAACCGCTCCGCCTTCGCTTCAAAACTTGCCCGGATCTGATCACGAGTAATCTGGGGTTGGCAGTCAGTTGAAGTTTGCTCTACGTATTGCCACAGGATGTCCCGTATCAATGCCTGGTAGCCGCGATTGCCTGCTAGTAGCTTTAATTTTTCCTTAAGGTCGCGCTCCAGCCGAATGCTGGTGACTTCCATATCAGTGGTTGATACACGGGACAGCGTCTGCATACGAAGGTGATACCTCCAAGGTTTCAAAAGGGTTTAGCGGGAATTTGATTAACCATAGTCTAGACACTCCTATATTACATGTGTAGTATTGACATAGGAAATTCACGTTAGCCAATCAGACATCAGCTCTGTACTGCTTAAGGAGTCCTGCTGTGAAAAAATTCTCATCCACCGGCACGCAAACGATGACCTCCCTGTCTCTAGGGGGCGTCTGCCTGATGGGTGTGAATCACCTAGGACGAAATTATGCCGACCTGATCGTGTCGGCACTACATTTCGCAGGCCTCCAACACGCCTATCACACCCTTATACAAGGTCTGTTGAATCGAATTAGGGGACTCATTCTATTTGAGTTCCCGTTTGGTTGCAGACTTGGGCGATATCGGCAAAGCGAGCAGTACAGTCTCACCTCTGTACTTCGACTGGGTTAACCGACCTCTTTTAAGGTTTATCTAGCCCTCGCTTTTCCCAATCGGAAAGCGAGGGTCTTGGTGCTGTATCTTCGCTTATTGCCCGAACCACGCGCTCCTCCAATGAGCGCTCTGCTTGCCGTTCTTTCTTCCTCACGTTCCGGCATTCTCAGCACTTTTGATTTTTAAGACCTTAGAATCATGTTGAAGATTACGTATACCGACACTGGGCTTTTATTAGAGCAGGTTGCCCAAACGGTAGAAGCCATGGTAGCTCAGCGAACTCTTCTTGCGCTGCGACTAGGCCAGCCCATAGCTATTCAAACTACCTATGCCTCTTTACCCCTGCCTGTAGACCTAATAGGAATGCCTTACCTGCTTCAACTGGCTGACAAAACGGAGGCAATTGAGGTAGATAGATGCGATTTGAACTGGCTGGAGGTCACTTTATCAGGGGTATGGATGGCAGAAAGCAGCACCAGCGACGAGGGCATCTTTGTTACTGAACTAGAAATCGCCTTGGAGAAGCACCTTCTATCTGTTTGGCAGCAGGCCCAAAGCCGTCAGCGGATGGGAGAACCTCAAGGAGTGCCTAGAACCTTTTGAACGAGCAACTCTTCGCAAGTCCCTTTGCCCCGACGCCCGTCTTATGACTTCTACATAAACGGCTCGGGGTGCAGTTCATGCTCAATTGCAAACACATGAGAGTATAGATTTGCCAAGACTTGCTTGCCTTCCTGAGTCAACTGCAAATAGCGGACTGCATCTTGAATGTAGGGATAAACCGTTTTCCAGTAAAACTTGGGATAATTCAGCCGCAGATCTTCTGGATGACGATAGCCCAGGTGTTGGTTAACCCCTGTTTCCTCAAATTCGTAGAACAGGGAAGGAATTTTCTGTAAGTAGCGCGGATCGGCTAGCTGCCCAATCAAGTCAGCAGCTCGGACCAGACCTGGATAGCGAACGGTATCTAGATGATCCTCATCACTGGGAACAGGAAAGCGAGTCAGCTCGATGTTCTGTTTAATCACCTCGGCATTGATGAGACTGTGTCCGCCAAAGCGCTCCTCCACAAACAGCTTGCCCCGATCCACGTGATACGGGGTTAGCCCTGCGTCGGTCGCGCCATTCGGCAAGGTCACGGTCTCGTTATCTTGACCTGTAGCATAAACGTTTTTCTCAACGCGGTCTTGCCGACAAACTCCACGGATATAGCCAATATCATGGCATACCAGGGAAATCATAAAGTGGAGCCAATCCTCACAGGACACCCCCCCTTCTCGTATATGCTTACCCCGCAAGATCTCCTGCCCCACTAAGACCACATAGATGGTGTGCTCAACGTTGTGGTAAAGAGCATTGCCATTGGCAATATTCTCTAGGCCCATGTTGCCAACCCAAGCAATGATGTCGGCATAGTCGGGTTTAAAGCCCCCGTAGGTGGATGCATAACCCTCTCGCAGGGCCTCTACAAATGCGTTGATCAAAATTTTGTTGGGATTTAGCATAGGTCATCTAGCTGGGGGAGAAATGCGGCAAGAAGTAACCCCTTAAACAGACTCATTACGAGTTTATTTACATTGATCATAGCATTGAACGATTGTTCCAAATCTGCTAAGACAAAAGCAGGCATTCAGGGTTGAAGCAATGGCCCGACATAAAGCATTTGACCGGGACGTGGTTTTGGAAAAAGCTATGCAGGTCTTCTGGGAAAAGGGCTATGAGGCAACCTCTATGCAAGATCTGGTGGAGGCGATGGGCATTAATCGAGGCAGCCTCTACGACACGTTTCAAGATAAAAGACAGTTGTTTTTAGCTGCGATCGCACACTATAGCGAGACCCTGATCAAACAAGCGACCGATCGCCTGCAAACACCAGGTGCCGCCAAGCAAGCTATCGTGGATTATTTCGAGGATCTCGTTAACTGCATTGTCAACAGCCCGTCTTGCCGAGGCTGCTTGATGACAAACTCAATTGTGGGATTCGGCGATCATGACCCGGAGATCGCGGCTTCTTTGAAAAAAACGTTGATGAAGCTGGAAGATGGCTTCTATGCTGCATTGGTACGGGCACGGGATCGTAAGGAACTGACTTCTAGCCAAGATTTGCGAACACTAGCTCGCTATCTCACGGCTAGCGCTCAAGGACTCCAAGTTCTCTCTAAAGTCGATCCCGATCCCCATAGTCTTCGTGATATCGTCGGAACAATTCTGACGGTGTTGGGATAGTCCTTCACGTACCTGTGCCCTCTAAAGCTCGTGCCGCTTCAACTTCTTCTAAGGCAGGAACATTTTTTGCTGCTTTAGCACTTCAGTTTTTCTTCTGGTTTGGCATCCAGCTATTAAGCTTGCAGATGGCAGAGGGTCGGCGGCAACGTCCTTATGGTTGTAGACCCCATGACAAAGTTTGCGTGACTCATCATCAGCGGAAGGTAGCCATGCGAACTTGGGCTGCCTACCTTGCGATCGCACCTCCCTTAGCAGCACTTGCTGTGCGTCACCTTTCCCGCCAAGAGTCATCGAAGTCGCGTTAATCCTGAATCACCAAGGTTTATCAAAAAGTTTTAGGCAAAACTTGAATAAACGTTCCAGAATAGGGATAGAGAATGCAGATGATAAAAAGTTTGCAATCAGAAAAAATCTAGGCTTTTTTCAAAGGTAATCAAGCTTGATGTAAAAGCCTAAGGGGATAATAGTTGACTTGGGATGGGCGACAAGAGCCAATCAGCATCTTAAGGGGTGCTGACTCCGTATGAGCCCGTCTACAAAGGGTTCTTTAACTTCGATTCGTGGAGAATAACATGGCTGACGATGCAAAATACCTAACCGTGACAACAGACAACTTTGAGGCTGAGGTTCTGCAGAGTAATCTGCCAGTGCTAGTAGACTTTTGGGCTGCCTGGTGCGGTCCCTGCCGTATCATGAACCCCATTGTTGAAGGGTTGGCAGCAGAATTTGAAGGTCAGGTCAAAATCGCCAAGGTAAATGTAGACGAGAACGACTCCTTAGCTTTGCAGTATCATGTTGCAGCAATTCCAACCCTAATTCTCTTTGACAAAGGTGAGCGGGTCGATACGGTTGCTGGCGTAATTTCAAAAGATGAGTTGGTTGCTAAGCTTCAGTCTCTAGTAAGCCCGAACGCCTCAGTCTAACTTGTTTCCAATGAGGGGTGGGTAAGGGCTAGAAGGGTCACTCTGCCGCAGCTTGCCCATCCTCAATCAACTTTCAAACCACTAAAGAAGATAGGCTGAAAATCCTACAAAATGCCTCGTCGTCCGTTGGGGTATATCGTAGACCAATTTGTCCGGGCCATAGCCAGCTGATCTTCAGAAATCGTTGCTCCTGTAAGGTCTGCTCCACAAAGGTTTGCCCCTCGCAAATTAGCGTTGGAGAGACAGGCATAGCTCAAATCAGCCCCTCGAAAATCCACGCCTTCTAGATTGGCATAATTAAAGTAAGCACGTCCCAGTCGAGCATTGCGCATGACTGCCTGAGCCAGATCAGCTCGCCCAAAGTTGGCACTAGATAAGTCAGCGCCTTGAAAATTAGCACGCCCTAGTTTGGATTGATTGAAGTTGATACCAGGGAGATGGGTACGCTGCAAATCCAGAGCTTTAAAGCTCTGCATCGAGAAATCCCGTTGCCCTTTGAGGTAGGTCATCTTAACCTCCTCAGCCGTGAACTTTTGGGTTACGGCTCTGCGCGAGGGTGTCGTCTGCGATGACAAGGGGCGAACTCCCCGAGCATGTTCCGGCATTGAAGAGAGTGAACCCGTTCCTAAGGCCGTACCTGGGCGAGTATGTCCTCGCTCGCGACGGGCGCGGATTGCAGCTGCCATACGAGAAGAAGGCGACCCAGCAGAGGGGTTGCCATTGGTAATAGGGCTACCAGTACCGCTACTAAAAGGCCCCGTGACAGGTTCGTTTTTAGCAGTTGTGGACAGCCGAAATGCCATATTCTGAGCCAAACTATCCATGTAAGGCTCCAAGTCTAGATCCCGCAGGATGGCATCAATAGATTGATAACGGTGCTTGACAGAAATTTCCAACATTTTCTGTAGCACGCCAGCGAAATGTTCGCTGATATGAACCTTTTCGCGCCAGAGCAGTTCTCCTGTCGTTGGATCGTAGTCGAGGTCCTTGGGCGAACGGGCACACAGCAGATAGATGCAAGTTACCCCAATCGCATAGATATCGCTGGCATACACAGGACGCATGGCCATTTGCTCAGGGGGAGCATAGCCGGGCGTTCCAATCGCATAGGCAGTCAAAGCTGTCTGCTCAGAAGCGCTGGCCTTGACTGGGTTGACTTTGTCCTTAACGGCCCCGAAGTCAATCAGAACTAGCTTCTTATCCTGCTCACGTCGAATAATGTTGGCAGGTTTTATGTCCCGGTGAATGATCTGGTTGCTGTGGACGTATTGAACCATCGGCAGGATTTCGCTCAGGAACTGCTTCACACCTGCTTCGCTAAATGCGCCTCCCCGCTTGACTTCCTGCTGGAGGGTTGCCCCATTGATAAATTCTTGCACCAGGAAAAATTCCTGATCGATTTCAAAATAGTCTAATAGACGAGGAAGTTGGGGATGATTACCGATTTTGCCCAAGATTTTGGCTTCTCGCTGAAAGAGATCGCGGGCCATCTCTAACACATGGGGAGCTTCGGTAGAAGGGCGTAACTGCTTAATGACACACGCTGGATTACCCGGTAAGGCTTCATCTCGGGCTAGAAAGGTCGCTCCAAAACCACCTTTTCCCAATGCTCGCAGCATGCGATACCGATCCCGTAGAAGAAGAGTTGCCCCACAAGCCAAGCACTGGTTTGACAGGGGTGGATTCTTAGGGTTGGGGCAAACGGGATTGATACAGTAGCTCATGCGGCGTTTGAGGATGGGATAGGTAACGGCAATCGCGTGAGAAAGAGGGGAATCAGAAGCTCATTGGAATATCAAAGTACTCGTTTTCCCGGCCATCGAAGAAAAACTTGTGCTAGCCCTCCAGGGTATTGTCACATTAATCTAATTATTCCCTGATTCGTAGAGGGGTTATATGCCCCAATGCAGGTCAAATTGGTGAAGAGTCTCTAAAGAATGTTTTAGGTTCAAGGATTGAGGTAATTAATATAGAAGGAATTGCCTTGACAGCAGTCGAGTTTTTTAGCGTTTTTTGTCTAAGTTGAACAGTTTTACCTAAATTTCCCAGGGATGCCAGACGTTACTGCGAATTGCTTCATCTATTTTGCATGAGAGTCTGGCAGCGCAGGCCGCTTCAGAGCTAAGACACTGAAGCAGAGGGATCACGAGATTGCTCAGGGGAACCGACAGCGCTATCTGCCAGGCAAGGCAGCTAGGGCGGTAAAATAGGTGGGTTAATTCATGAAAAAACGTTAAGGATTGCCCAGCGGGCAAAGTAACGGTACACCTGATGCGAATTTCCCTCAACTGGCTCAAGGAACTGGTCGACATTCAATTAAGCCCCGAAGTTCTGGCTGAAACCCTCACGATGGCAGGGTTTGAAGTAGAAGATATTGAAGACAGACGGGCTTGGGCCGAAGGTGTTGTCGTAGGCTACGTGCAGGCCCGAGCTCCTCATCCTGATGCAGATAAGCTGAGCGTGTGCCAGGTAGATATTGGAGCGGCAGAGCCTTCCACAATTGTTTGCGGTGCGGCTAACGTGCGAGAAGGTCTTCATGTGGCAGTGGCAACAGTGGGTACGTACCTTCCTAAGGTCGATCTGACGATTAAACCCCGGCAACTGCGAGGGGTTCCTTCCTCAGGCATGATTTGCTCCCTATCGGAACTGGGCTTAGAAAAAGAGTCCGAGGGTATTCACATCTTTTCTAGTCAAGACTTACAGGTAGGCCAAGATGCCCGTCCCTTACTAGGTCTAGATGACGTAGTTCTAGATCTGACCTCGACGGCTAACCGCGCAGATGCCCTCAGCATGGTCGGCATTGCTCGCGAGATTGCTGCCATTACAGGGGCTCAACTCAAGCTACCAACCCCAGTCCCGCCCAAGATTGCTTCACAAGATTCTGCCCTACAGGTAAAACTGAGCGATCCAAACGCCTGCCCAATCTATATTGGCACCCGAATTGAAAACATTCAGGTGGGCCCGTCCCCCAGATGGCTGCAGCAGCGACTGCAGGCAGCGGGTACTCGTCCCATCAACGTTGTGGTTGATATCACTAACTACGTGCTGTTGGAGTGGGGTCAGCCACTGCACGCATTTGATCAGGATCGGCTACAGCAGGTGGCTGGAGAAAATGAGTTGACGTTGGGGGTACGCTACGCCAAGCCAGGTGAGTCCCTACGAACACTGGACAGCCAGAGCCGAGAGCTGAAAGAGGAAACCCTGCTGATTACTGCCAACGATAAACCTGTTGCCCTCGCTGGTGTTATGGGCGGTGAGGAAACCGAGGTTCATGATGGCACCACCGCTGTCATGTTAGAAGCAGCTTACTTTGACTCAGCTGCAATTCGTCGCTCAGCCCGTAGCCAAGGGCTAAGAACAGAAGCTTCGGCTCGTTATGAACGGGGTGTAAACCCGGCAGAGTTGAGTGTGGCATGCGATCGCGCGCTTCAACTTATGCAGGAATTGGCCGGGGGAACGCTGGTCACTCAGGCGTGCGATCGCACTGCAACTGGTCAAATTACCCCGACTCGTACTGTAGAGCTACGGCTGAGCCGAGTATCACAGGTGTTAGGCCCCGTAACAAACTTGGGCGATACCCCCACTGAAATTCCAGCCGAGCGAATTCACGCGATTTTAACCTCGCTGGGATGCCAGGTTGAGCAAACTGACACTGACCAAGTCTGGCGCGTTCAAATTCCCCCTTACCGCTACCGAGATCTGGAGCGGGAAATCGATCTCATGGAGGAAATTGCTCGCCTCTACGGCTACAACCATTTTGCTGACACATTGCCAGGAGAAACCGAGGGTGGTGCCCTAACCCCAGAAGCCGAGTTGGCCCGTTTGGTGCGGGAAAGCTTCCGAGGAGCGGGATTAACCGAGCTTATGCACTACTCGCTGACAAAGCCCAAAACCGAGCGACAGGTTGTGCTCGCAAACCCGCTGTTTCCTGAGTATTCAGCCCTGCGGACAGACCTGTTTGATGGCATGTTAGAGGCTTTCGAATTTAATTTGAACCAGGGCAATGGGCCTCTCAATGGATTCGAAATGGGCCACATCTTTTGGCGAGATGAAGCTGGGTTGCACGAAGCTGAAGCCGTTGGGGGCATTTTGGGCGGTGACCCAAAACGGGGCCGATGGGTAAACAGTGGTCGAGAGAAGCCTTTATCCTGGTATGAAGCTAAAGGCATCTTAGAATCAGTCTTTCAGCGGTTAGGGCTAGCCGTAGACTACCGTTCCGATAGTGAAGATTCCCGACTCCATCCAGGTCGCACCGCTTCTCTCTGGGTACGGGGCAAAACTCGCTTAGGAACCTTTGGCCAGATCCATCCTCAACTGTGTCAAGCTCGCGAACTGCCTGCAGAAGTGTACATGTTCCAACTCAACTGGGATGTACTACTTCTATGTCTAGCCAGCAACCGTCGAGGCACCGTAAAGTTCTCCAGCTATTCTGCGTTTCCGGCCTCCGATCGCGACCTGGCTTTCTTTGCAGGGCTTTCAGTGCCAGTCGGAGATTTGGAAAAGCTGATGGTGCGTACTGGCGGGAAACTGCTGGAGTCAGTGACTCTATTTGATGAGTACCGAGGCGAAAGTGTCCCCGAAGGGCAGCGCAGCTTGGCCTTCCGGCTCGTTTACCGCGCACCGGATCGAACTCTCACGGACAACGACATTGATCCGGTTCATCAAAAGGTCCGCCAGAGCCTAGAACAGCAGTTTAAAGTAACCCTGCGGAGTTAAGCCCGCTAAGTAGAACTAAAAACGGCCCTCAGTAAATCCTACTGAGGGCCGTTTCTCTAATTAGGGATGGGCAGTAGGCGAGAGCTTTCCGCCCAATGCCCCAGCTATGGCTTGAGAACGACTTTGATACAGCTCTCTTCCTTATCGCGGAAGACTTTGTAAGCCCGAGGAGCCTCTTCTAGCGGTAAGGTGTGGGTGATGATGAAGGAGGGGTCAATCTCCCCATTCTGAATGCGCTCCAACAGGGGACGGAGATACTTATGAACGTGGGTTTGACCCGATTTCATGGTCAGCGCCTTGTTAACAAACGAACCCATGGGCATTTTGTCTACAAAGCCACCATAAACACCCGGTACCGAGACTTTACCCCCCTTACGGCAAGCAACAATAGCCTGCCTCAACACCAGAGGTCGCTCAGTCTCCATCCGGACAGCTTGCTTGAGCGTATCGTAGAGCGCCACGAAACCAGTACCATGGGCTTCCATGCCCACTGCATCAATGCAGCAATCAGGTCCCATGCCACCCGTCATTTCCTTGACGGCAACTCCGGCATCCATTTCCTCGTAGTTGAGGATTTCTGCCCCAGCAGCCTTAGCCAGTTCTAGCCGCTCAGGGAATCGATCAATGGCAATGACGCGTTCCGCCCCCAGCATAAAGGCACTGCGAATGGCGAATTGTCCAACAGGCCCGCAGCCCCAAACGGCAACAGTCTCGCCCGGCTGGATGTCGCAGTTTTCGGCAGCCATGTACCCAGTGGGGAAAACGTCGGTGAGGAACAGCACCTGTTCATCGGTCAAGCCGTCGGGAATTTTGAAGGCTCCTACATCCGCAAAAGGAACCCGCACATATTCAGCTTGACCACCCGCATATCCACCAAGCAGGTGAGAGTAGCCAAATAGCCCTGCTGGGGAATGTCCCCAGAATTTTTCAGCCATCCATGCGTTGGGGTTGGAGTTGTCACACAACGACCAGAGGTCACGGTTGCAGAAGAAGCAGGATCCGCAGGAGATGGTGAAGGGGATGACAACGCGATCGCCAATACTCAGGTTTTTAACCTCAGCACCCAATTCCACGATCTCACCCATGAACTCGTGGCCGAGGATATCCCCAGACTGCATCGTTGGGATAAAGCCATCGTAGAGGTGGATGTCTGAGCCGCAGATGGCGGTAGAAGTAACTTTGATAATGGCATCGCGGGGATTCAGGATCTTAGGATCGGGGACATTGTCAACCCGAACATCCTGGGCACCATGCCAGCAAACTGCCTTCATGAGATTCTCCTGCGTATAATTCTGTCGAACAAGTGGGGCTGCGTGCGGTTAGACCCTGTTAAAGGAAGAATGATTTAGTGGATTACTACTGTTGGCCCTGATAGTTCTTGAGGATGAGGCTTTCCTTGGGTGAAAGATCAGCAGGGGCCTCGATGCTACGGGCTTTATTAGCCGTTTCTTGCAGCTTCGTCTTGGCAACATCACGCGCATGCTCAATTGCTTGATTGCGTTTAGCAGTCTTACCTTTGATTTGCTTGGTGGTTTCTAGACCATTGAAGACATCTTTGGAAAGCTGCTCGGCATTATCAGCTGCCGTTTTCAGGTCTACACCCCCCTGAGTAGTCTCATGGCTAAGGGGGTTGTAAGCCTGGCGACGCGGCTGATTGCTGACATGATAGGCATCCGCTTCTGGGGTGTCAGCGGCCAGAGCCGTTGGGCTGCTCATAAAGCTCAAGCCCAACCAAAGGGCCACTTGTAGAAGCCCAATTACCATCAAGCGACCTGAAAAAGACCGACACAGCTTAGAGAACAAAGATTTCATAGCGCAATTGAGTGAATGTATTGGGAATAAATGAGAGCAACGATTAGAACAACTAAGCCCCTTTGGGTTGGCCTTCAACTGTGGCGATCTCTCCCGCTTCCATCAGTTGCTTAAACCGGCTAAGTTCATCGCCAATCTGCTGCTCAGGCTCTTCGCCAAACAGCTTTGCCAGCGCTGCTGTCACAGCTCCACCTGGTGGGGTATACTCCATCACGACTTTGACTTCGGTGCCGCGATTGCCTGTAGCGGGTTGAAACCGGACAAAGCCAGAGTTTTCAATGTCAGCATTATCCAAAGAACGCCAAGCAATTAGGTGATCGGGTTCATCGGTAACGATTTCGGCATCCCACTCAACAGTCTGATCGAGCGGAGCGCTGCTAACCCAGTGGGAGCGGGTGTCGTCCAATACAGTGATGGACTTAACATGGCGCATGAAGTGGGGAAGATTTTCAAAATTGCGCCAAAAGCTGTACAGTTCTGAAGCAGGACGGTTGATAGTAACGGTTTTTTCTACCCGAATTGCTTTATCTAGTCCCACAGCCTCTTCGATTTGCTTAACTGTACTTTTGTTCGTAGCGCCTTGGTAGACTAGGCTACCCCCTGCAACTGCTGTCAAAACGCCTCTTAAAGAGCGCTGCTGCAAACCCATCAGCACCATAGCGCCTCCCCCAATCAGGGAAGCCCAACGCTCCAAATCTCCCGGCTGTTGATCGGCCTGGGTTCGCGTACTCATGGTATTTTCCATACGGATCCTTCGCTTTGTGCGTCACGTCTTGCTGCCCATTGTTGTCAGCCTAGAATCTGGTAACTGAAGGAGCGTCGGTCAAAAGGCAGAGACAACGGGCAGATTCTGGTGATGCGGTGCTTTCTGCTGTAGAAGCGAGGCAAGGCGAGATGAGCCTAAGAAAGCAGGCGGCCACACTGCCTGAGTGCAGTGTGGCCGTTCATAAAGCAAAGTTAAACAGCTAAGAGCCGCTAACCTACTGCAGACTCTACTTTTTCAGCAGACTCGGCAGCAACAGAGCTTGGCTGTGATTTCTTGGTCTGAAAGAACAGCTCTCCCTCAACCAGTTCTACGAGAATGGTGCTTCCTTCCGTAAAAGTATTTTCTAGAATCTTGGTCGCAATGGGGTTTTCTAGTTCCCGCTGGATCGCTCGCTTAATCGGGCGAGCGCCATAAGAAGGGTCATAGCCACTCTGAGCCACAAAGTCGAGGGCTCCTTTGGAGACTTCTAGACCAATCTTCTGCTCAGCCAACCGCTTGCGGACTCGCTGCACCTGAAGAGCCACAATGCTGCGCAACTCTTTCTTAGTGAGCGGATGGAACAGAATCAGGTCGTCTACTCTATTAAGGAACTCAGGGCGGAAATGTTTGCGGAGGGCATTGAGCACGCGCGATCGCATCTCATCATATTTCGAGTCATCCCCTGACACATCTAGAATGTGTTCGCTTCCGATGTTACTGGTCATGATGACCACCGTATTGCGGAAGTCTACCAAGTGCCCCTGGGAATCAGTAATCCGGCCATCATCAAGCACTTGCAGCAGAATGTTGAAGACATCTGGGTGAGCCTTCTCAACTTCATCTAGCAGCACTACGGAATACGGATGACGACGCACCGATTCGGAAAGCTGGCCACCTTCTTCATAGCCAACATAGCCGGGCGGAGCACCCACCAAGCGGGAGACAGCGTGCTTCTCCATGTACTCCGACATATCGATGCGAATGAGCGAGTCTTCCGAGTCGAACAGGAATTCTGCTAGCGCCCGTGCCAACTCGGTTTTACCTACCCCAGTTGGTCCCATGAAAAGGAAAGAGCCTAAAGGCCGACCTGGATCGTTCATCCCTGCCCGTGCCCGTCGAATTGAAGCGGAAACTGCCGCAACCGCCTCCTGCTGACCAATCACGCGGTTGTGCAGATGGCCTTCAAGTTGCAGCAGCTTTTGCCGCTCCGACTCCATCAGGCGGTTGACGGGAATGCCTGTCCACTTAGCGACAATTTCGGCAATGTCAGCCTCTGTAACTTGCTCCCGCAGAAGCGTTGAGCCTTTTTCATGGATGTCGTTGAGCCTAGCCTCGTTGGCTTCTCGCTCCCGCTGCACAGCCTCTAGCCTGCCGTACTTGAGCTGAGCTGCCTTATTAAGGTCATACGCTCGCTCTGCCTGCTCAATTTGCAGCCGCAGTTGGTCCTCCTCCTCCTTTAAGGTGTTGATGGCATCAATCACCTCTTTCTCACCCTGCCACTGGTCGTTTAAGTCCTTTTGCTTCTGAGACAGGTCTAGGATTTCTTGGCGAATCCGGATTAGTCGCTCTTGGGAAGCTCGAAAGGTTGAAGCAGATCCGTCCTCGCCCTCTAGCGAGAGCTTTTCCATCTCTAGCTGCATCAGCCGCCGCTCAATGATTTCGAGATCTTCCGGCTTGGAAGTAATCTCCATCTTCAGCTTGGCTGCGGCTTCATCGACCAAGTCAATCGCTTTGTCGGGCAAGAAGCGATCGCTAATATAGCGATCGGACAGTACGGCAGCCGCAACGAGTGCAGAGTCAGCAATTTTGACCCCGTGGTGTACCTCATAGCGCTCTTTCAGCCCGCGCAAAATAGAAACGGTGTCTTCCGCACTGGGTTGGCCCACATACACCTGCTGAAACCGTCGCTCTAAAGCAGCATCTTTTTCAATATGCTTGCGGTATTCATCGAGCGTCGTCGCGCCGATGCAGCGGAGTTCACCTCGTGCCAGCATCGGTTTGAGCAGGTTGCCCGCATCCATCGTGCCTTGGCCTGCTCCAGCGCCCACAACAGTATGCAACTCGTCTACAAAGAGAACGATATGCCCTTCCGATTCGGTGACTTCTTTGAGGACTGAGCGCAATCGTTCCTCAAACTCGCCTCGGTACTTGGCCCCAGCAATGAGACCACCGATATCCAGGGAAATAAGCTGACGGTTTTTCAGCGATTCCGGCACGTCGCCATTGATAATGCGCTGGGCTAGCGCTTCTGCGATCGCAGTTTTTCCCACCCCCGGTTCCCCAATCAGCACCGGATTGTTCTTAGTCCGGCGTGAGAGTACCTGAATTACTCGGCGAATTTCTTCATCTCGGCCAATCACAGGATCAAGCTTTCCGGCACGAGCCTGCTCGGTTAAATCTCGACCATACTTTTCAAGTGCCTGGTACTGATTCTCCGGATTTTGATCCGTCACCTTTTGTACGCCGCGCACTGAGCGGATTGCTGCCATCAGTTCTGGAGCTTCTACATTGAAGCCCCGAAACAATCGCCGACCAATCCGCTCGTCTTCCTGAAACCCAAGCAGCAGATGCTCGACAGAGATAAATTTGTCTTGCAAGTGCTGCCGCGCCGCCTCGCTCTTATCGAGCATCCGGTCGAGGCTTTGACCTAGATAGAGATTGTTGTCTGCCGTTGCTCGCATCCGAGACTGTCGCTGAGCAAAGGTGTCCAACTCCTCCAAGACCAGATCCGGATCCAGCTTTGCCTTCTCTAAAATTTTGTGAGCTAGCCCTTCTTCTTCCTGATCAAGCAGAGCAATAATTACATGCTCTACTTCCATATATTGGTGTTTATATCGGCGGGCTACATCCTGCGCTTCAACAATGGCATCCCAGGCTTTAGAAGTAAACTTATCCGGATCCGTCGGCTGCATGGTTTAGGAGGCGTGTGCGTATAAAGACGCTGTGTAGTTTTCTAAACAGAGAATGTTTCAGTATATCAGGGCAGATAGAGACGGCGAGTTACAAGGCGTAGTGGAAGGTAGCTGTTCAGCAACTTTCAAAAAACGCCTTACTCACCACGCACATCAGCTATTAGCCTGCTACTACTTGCGGCTCTTCAGTCTTTTCAGTCTGTGTTGAACCCTGCGTACCCAGTTGAATCAGCTCAACTTTGTACCCATCGGGGTCTTCGACAAAGGCAATCACAGTGCTGCCATGCTTCATCGGGCCGGGCTCACGGGTGACCTTACCGCCCTGAGCCTTAATTTGCTCACAAGTGCCATAGATATCATCCACACCCAACGCAATGTGGCCGTAGCCATTGCCTAAGTCGTACTTGTCGGTGCCCCAGTTATAGGTCAGTTCAATGACGGAGTGATCAGACTCGTCACCGTAGCCCACAAAGGCTAGAGTAAACTGCCCACTTGGGTAATCTTTTTGGCGGAGCAACTTCATGCCCAGCACATCACAATAGAACTTAAGGGACTCTTCCAGGTTGCCTACCCGGAGCATGGTATGGAGTAGTCGCATAAATTCATCACCTTTTGCTTCGCCTTTTTCCTATTGTGGCGGAAATCCGGAGAACCGTTGGTTAAGCCAGTATCAAACCCTTCGAATCGACCGGAAGACCTTTTCCAATTCCGAGACCTCAAACCTTGTAAGTCCGAACTAAGAAATCCAACCCAAGTAAATCAAGCTGACACTGCCGATGGACACGATTGACTTTCGCTCGGATACGGTGACTTGGCCAACGCCTGCTATGCGGGAAGCAATGGCTAAGGCTGTTGTGGGGGACGATGTGTATGGTGAAGATCCTACGGTTAATGAGCTAGAAGCCTTAGCATCTAGCCTGCTGGGTAAAGAAGCAGGGCTTTTTGTCACTAGCGGCACCCAGGGAAATTTGATTGCCGCCCTGACTCATGCGCAGCGAGGAGATGAGGCTATTTTGGGCGAAGATGCCCACACCTTCTGTTGGGAGGCGGGTGGCATTGCGGTTCTGGGCGGAATTACAACTCGCCCCCTGCCTACAGACAACTCAGGACGCATGGACATTGACCAGATTCGAGCAGCCATTCGGGGCGACAATCCCCACTGGCCTCGCAGCCGACTTATTCTCACAGAGAACAGTTCTGGCGGTAACAACGGGGCCGCGATTGGGCCAGATTACTTTGCAGCCATTCGAGAAATAGCAGATGAGTATGGATTGCGATCGCACCTTGATGGCGCTCGTCTTTTTAACGCCACCACAGCCCTCCAGATCGACCCCAAAGCCATTACTCAATTTGTAGACTCGGCCAGCATTTGCCTAAGCAAAGGACTCTGTGCCCCAGCAGGTTCCCTTTTGGTCGGCAGCCAAGACTTTATTCATCAAGCCCGACGCAATCGCAAGCTATTGGGTGGCGGGATGCGTCAGGCAGGCGTTCTCGCAGCGGCTGGTCTTATTGCCCTCAAGGAGATGACCCAACGCCTCCATGAAGACCACACCCATGCAAAACAGCTTGCCCAAGGACTAGCCGAAATTCCTGGCATTGTGACTGACCCTGATGTTGTCCAAACCAACATGGTCTTTTTTGCCCTAGAGGACACTGTACCAATTCATCCTCAGGACCTAATTGCCAAACTACGCGATCTTTACAGCATTCAGCTAGGCATCTATGGAGGCCGCAAATTTCGAGCAGTCACTCACTACTGGATTCAACCTGTCCACATTGATGCCCTACTGACCTCTCTTCGAGAAGTTCTAGCCTAGGCAAACCGAGACTTCGCATTCGCCTTAGGATTAACATATCTGAATGCAATCAACCCAAGCCCTCGAATGGATATCAAAAACGGCTTTGTTGCCGCGATCGGAAATACCCCCCTCATCCGCCTCAACAGCTTTAGCGAGGAAACAGGCTGCGAGATCTTAGGCAAAGCTGAGTTTCTCAATCCTGGCGGATCCGTTAAAGACCGAGCCGCGCTCTACATCATTAAGGATGCTGAAGAGAAGGGATTGCTGAAGCCCGGTGGAACCGTCGTTGAGGGCACCGCAGGCAATACTGGTATTGGTTTAGCCCACATCTGCAATGCCAAGGGCTACCGCTGCCTGATTATCATTCCTGAAACCCAGTCCCAAGAAAAAATTGATTTGCTGCGGACTTTAGGAGCCGAAGTCAGAACAGTTCCTGCTGCTCCCTACAAAGATCCCAATAACTACGTCAAAGTGTCGGGCCGCTTAGCTCAGGAAATGGATAACGCCATCTGGGCTAACCAGTTTGACAACCTCGCTAACCGCCGTGCTCACTACGAAACGACTGGGCCTGAAATCTGGGCTCAAACGAACGGTAAGATCGACGCTTGGGTAACCGCTACGGGCACAGGAGGCACCTATGGCGGAACAGCCCTTTTTCTCAAGGAGCAAAACCCTAATATCAAATGCGTCGTTGCAGATCCGATGGGCAGCGGTCTGTACAGCTATGTCAAAACTGGGGAAATCTCAACCAGCGGCAATTCCGTCACCGAAGGTATCGGGAGCAGCCGAATCACAAGCAACATGGAAGGAGCACCTGCCGACGATGCCATTCAGGTAGAAGATCCAGAAGCACTTCGGGTTCTTTACCAACTTCTGTATAAAGAGGGCCTATTTATGGGCGGCTCTGTTGGCATCAACGTAGGTGCCGCCGTCAGATTAGCCAAAGAACTTGGCCCTGGGCACACCATTGTTACTGTGTTGTGCGACGGAGGAAGCCGCTATCAATCTCGCCTCTACAATCGCCAGTGGCTAGAGGAGCGGGGTCTTTGGTCAGACGCACTCAGCCCAGCATCATAGTGCTGAAACCTCTCTGTAGAAAGACAATCCACTGAGCTTACATCACTGGACTTTAAATTGGGAGTTTGATCTGACAGTCCCAATTTCCACAGTACAGACACGTGTCATTCGGCAAAGGGCTCCTGACACATTGGTCTATCCCTTAACCGAATGACACGCCCCCAAAAATTACTAATCAATGATGTTGAGCAGATTTAGCAGGTTCAGCGGAACCAACAATGGGTTTAGGAAGCGAGAAACATTATCTAGAGTCGTCAGGTAGCCCTTCTTGGACACCATAACCACGTCGCCATCCTGAATCTGATAGTTGTCCACCAGGTTATTCAGGTCGATCGACTGCTTCTCAACCTGACCACTTTCATTCAGCCGAACTAGAGTTACATTACCCAGTTGAGCATCGTCCGTGGGGCCTCCAGCGGCTGCAACCGCACTTGAAATAGAGCTGTTGGGCTGAACCGTTACCTCACCAGGTCGCTCGACCTCTCCTACAACCCGCACCCGTACGTTTGTTGGCGCAAAGGTTGAGCTGGCCAGCAGCCTCGGATCAAGTTGCTCTCCTACTTGTGCAGTCGGCACATAAACAGAATCTCCGTCCGCCAGAACAACAACTCCAGGAGTGCTACCCGTGGTCAAGACATCCCACAAGTTGATTGTGAACTCAGTGGTTTGACCACTCGGTAGGCGACGCTTAACCAGAATATTTCTAACGTCGGCTGTTCGTTTGATGCCACCAGCGGCGGTCAGAGCTGAACTCAAGGTTGGGGTGTTCGTTGCGGAGGTAAGATTCGCGTTGGGATTAACCTGGGTAGTGACCTGAGTTAAGCTGCTCAACTGAACGGGACCAGGACGATAAACCTCACCTGCAATATTGACGACAACCGGCCTCAGAACGGTTAGATTGGCATCCACCACAGGATCGGTTAAGTATGTCGTCAGGCGACCTTGAACATCATTAGAAAGCTCCCCTAGAGTTCTACCAGCTGCTGGGACAGCACCAATCAGGGGCATCGTAATGGTGCCATCTGGGAGAACAACCCGAGCTCCTGTAAACTCCTCGTACCCCAACACCAAAATACTAATCTGATCACCTGGACCTAAAACGTAGTCAGTAAGGGAATTCTGGATCGCGGGAGCTAGGCGGGGGTCATTAAAATCCAATGACTCCGGGAGGCTTTGGTCTATTGAAAATGAGCCTGGGTTACCAAAGTCCAGTGTTTCGGCAGGAACAGGAGCAGTTGGGGGAAGCACCAAAGGCTCTGAAAGTGGCTGTCCAAGCTCTGGCTGTGTCGGCTCAATTGCTTGATCCGTTTGCGCGATGGCGGAAGATGGTATCGACAGCAAGCCACTCAGTAGAGCGGTACCTGACAAAAGAGGCAACAAATTTCGTCGGACAATCATGGTTCTTGTTTTGCTTAGCAAAAAATGTTGAGTAGCAGGTATGTCTCTACTGGTATTAGGAACTAGATGCCGGATGTCAGCACTTTTCCGGTGGTGACTTGATCACCATAGCCGTACACGCGGGTCTTAGTTAAAGACGCATAATCATCATGCTCGTTCCGCACGTCTACACCGTTTGCGACAAAGCCCAAAACATTGGCACCTGATCGATTAAGCAAAGACTTAGCAGCCATGACGCTGGCAGAGTCTACATGTCTGGGGCGGATCGCCATCAAAATGCCATCAGCCAATTTACCCAGCACCGCAGAATCGGCTGCCCCTACGAGCGGAGGCGTGTCAAAGATGACATAGTCAAATTGTTGGGACAGCGTGGCAATCAGAGATGCCATGCGCTCTGAGTCAATTAGAGCGAGAGGATTAGGAGGAATAACGCCAGCAGGCAGCAGCGACAAATTGTCAGCAACGGAGATCACTGCCCGGTTGAGGTCTCCTTCTCCCACCAACACATGGCTTAAACCCACTGTATTCAGGACGTTCCATAGGTGGTGCTGAGAAGGAGACCGCATATCAGCATCCACTAACAAAACTTGCTTACCCGCCTGAGCCATGGTTGCTGCTAAGTTAGCACACAGCTCAGACTTACCCTCTTGCTCTAGAGAACTGGTAATCACAATTGAGCGCAACGGCTTATCTGAACTGATAAATTTCAGATTCGCTTGGAGCATTTGATACGCTCCGCAAATAAAGGGCTGTGTTCCCTGCATTGCTACGATGCGGGGCGAAAACCGTTCAAGACCGTTAGCCGCATTAAAACCGATGGGTTCGTCGGTTGGGGTTGAAAATTTAGGAACTATACCCAGGAGTGTATAGCCCAGTAGCGCTTCTGCATCTTTGACAGTCTTTACAGACTTGTCAATCAGATCAAGCAGGAAAGCAGTTGCGATCGCACCTAAGCCTCCAGCAACCATACCTGCCGCCACGTACAAAGGCAGCCCCTGACTACTCGCCGCGTTCGGAATTAGAGCCGACTCAATGATTTGAGCGGTACCGATCGTTTGGTTTTCGGCTAGCCGAGCTTGCTGGAAACTGGTTAGCAACGTTTCGTAGGCTGTTTTAGCAGCATCTAGCCGTTGCTCTAGTTCTAGCTGTTGTTTTTCCAACTCAGGAAAGGCTTGAGAACGCTGAATATAGGCGTTTCGGGCTTGAGCTAAAGCCTGGATTTGATTAAGAGTGCTGACACGATCAACCTCGGCTTTAGCCAACTGAGCTGTCAGTTCACGGGACAAAGCACTCATTTGAAGGTCATCAGGCTGAAAGCGAACCTGCCGATCCAACATGTAGGAGACCCGCTGAGTTAGCAACTGCTCAAGCGCTGCGGCCTCTCTCGCAAGGGTACGAACAGTAGGGTGATTGCTGGTGTAGCGAGTCTGTTCACTTGCTAATTTCGTCTGGGCTGCCTGCAAATCAGTGAGAGTCTGTTGAATGCCCGGCGCTTCGCTCAACTTGTCTAGCAGAAGTGCTTGTTCTGCGGACATTCCCAACTGGCTACGCAGACCACCTACGCGGGTTTCAGCATCAGCAAGTTGGGCACGACTCGTATTAATTTGCGTGTTTAGTTCGTTGACCGCCTCAACGGTTGCATTGGTTTCGACCTCTAGCGAGACAACCTGATTCTTGGTTTTAAACTGCCGCAGAGCATCTGCGGCTTGTTCGACGTCTGCTTCTGCCTTAGGGATTTGACGTTCTACAAACTCTCTAGCCGCAGATGCCTCAGAACGATTCATCTGAATATTGAATCGGACGTACGAGTCCATGACCTGATTGACAACTTTTGCGGCTTCTATGGGATCACTACTGTTGAAAGCAACAGTAATCAAGTCTGCTTTGGCGGAAGGGGTAATAACTAGCGACTGCTTGAGAGAGTCTGGACTTAAAGGCTGCCCTTCCTCATCTTTGAGCTTCAGGGTTCGAACCGTTTCCTCCAAGATAGGTAGCGATGCCACAATGTCGGCTTGGGTGGCTAGCGGGTCTCCTGCAAAGGGATTTAGAGGTTGAAGCTTACCAAAATCACCCGTAACCCCTGTTAAGTTGGTTGCACGGTTGGCCTGGAGCAGAAGTGTACCCTGAGCTTCATAGGAGGGCTTTCGGGTTGCACCATAGTAAGAGGCTGCTGCGACAGCGGCTAAAAAGACTACTACAGCGGGAAACCAGCGACGTTTCATCACTAGCCAGTAACGCTGAAGGTCAATCTCCTCGGCGTAGTCCCGATAGTCAGTGCTGCTGTGAATACCTTTAGCTTCCATATCTAATTTCGAAGAATGTGTTTCAAGCGCCAGTCATCTCTCAAAGCAGAAGCAAGCTGACCTAGGCTGATCTCATACGGCTTTGGTGTACATGCAATCTCACTTTAGCTCACCCCAAAAGACTTGCTCCAAAGCCTTTCTGTTCTTCATATACCATTCAATTTAGCCGACTCAACGAACTACTCTCTGGGCCGGATTGCCCTAGGAAGTCGATCTGAGTTTTGTATTAAATCCATCTTGTGCAACCTACTAAACCCTAAAGCAAAACTTCTTTACCAAGAACACAGCCTTTCCAATTGGTGTTTTTCTTATGAGGTTTTGTTGGAGTGCTAGTTCAAAGCCTCACCCAAACCTTAATAGATTGTGAGCGGACATCCGGGAAACTTCGGAGGATAAACATGAAATCTTTAAGCTAGAGGAAAAACATACTAAAAAATATTGAACTTGGAGTATTGACCTTGAGTGATCAAAAGTCGCAGTAGAGCGATAGCTAACTGGCCCAACATTTGAGCTGGGGTTGACTGTATTAGCTTGATGAGCGGTTTTCCGCTAGTGGTCAGGTTTTATTAGCGGCCTTGAAGAAAGGCCCTCTTGCCTGCTTAGGCTGACACGGCGTGCCAAAACAAATGTACCCAGAAGGTAGGGATCTAAAAACACTGCTGCGGGCACCCACAACAGTATTAGAACCAATTCGAACGCCAGGACCGACAAAGGAGTCGGTGGCTAACCAAACTCCATTTTCAAGCGTGATCGGGGCCGTTTGAAGACCAAAGGCAAGGTCATCAGTTCGGTGACTACCCGTACAAAGATAGCTGCGCTGGGAAATAACGCAGTGGCTGCCAATATTAATTTTGTCGAGACTATAAAATACGACATCATCGCCGACCCAGCTATAGTCACCAATCGTGACTCTCCAAGGATAGGTAAAGCGGGCGGTAGGACGAATGACGACAGATTTGCCGATGTCTGCCCCAAAAAGCTTTAGCAGCCAGCGGCGAGGTGCATGGGTGGAGTGTAGGGTGAGGGGAAATGCGATCGCTTGCACAAGCCACCAGAGCAGAATCAGCCATTTGGGCCGTCCAGGGTCAAACCAAGACTGGTCATAGCGGCTGAGGTCAACCCAGGCTGCCTCGCCAAAGTCAGGGGATGAGGGGTCAGATGAGGTAGATTGCTGGCTCATGGGTGAGGTGAGCAGGGAAATAGCTAAGGGGCAGTTTGAGCAGAACCGGATTGGGGCCGGGCTGGCACTTCGTTGCTCTGAATATTCAGTTGTCCCTTAAACTGCCGCAGTTCGTAGAGTTTAACGCCGATCTGGTACTCGTACTGGCTGAGCAAACGACCATAGATGTAGCCAGCTCGGCCATCTAGGAAGCCCCTTTGGAGGACGTAGAAGAGAATAAAGCGCAGCAGGGGCTTGAAAGGAAGGCGCACCCAGATCTTCTTTAGGAAGCGTTTGCGCTGCACTGCATCACCAAACAAGCTAGCGCCGATGGTGCCGTCATCCCCCATGCCTGTGAGCAGGTTGTAGTAGACACGGGCCTCCCAGTTGGAGTAGCGGTTGTGGCGCTCTAGCCAGTGAAAAAGGTCGCGGAAGTCCTCATGGAGCATGTCATGTTTGAGATAGCCGACATTGCCTTGAATAACCACATGCTCATGGACTTCGTTGTCTCCCGTGTTGGGGATGTCTTCAGTATTGAGATTTTCGTAGCGCCCCTTTTCGTGGCGAAAGAGGCGGAGGTTCCAATCGGGATATTTGCCGCCGTGGCGAATCCAGGTGCCTAAGAAAAAGACCCTTCGGTTGAGGTAATAGCCCGCATAGTCAGGGTTCTGAATCGCCTGCCCAATTTCTTCCCACAGTTCGGGTGGAATGCGCTCGTCGCAGTCCACAATCAAGACCCACTCATTACGGAACGGCAGGTTTTCGAGAGCCCAGTTTTTCTTTTTAGGCCAGCGTCCGTTGAAGTGGAACTGGACAACTTGAACCCCGTAGGACTGAGCAATCTCAAGGCTGCGATCGCAACTTTGAGAATCGACCACAAAAATTTCATCGGCTGGGGCCAAGCTGGCTAAACAAGCAGGCAAATTTTGCTCTTCGTTTTTGGCTGGAATGAGAACTGAGACAGGAAGCTTGGCAGATGGATTAGACATAGTTTGCGGAATGATTGCGGAGCAGAGAGCATTCAAGAAATCGAGGATCGCTTGAGAATTTGAGGCCAGCGGGGGTGGGCCTGAACCAAGGCTTGTCCGCTATTTAGGAGATAACCAAGCTGGCCATAGGCATACACAAGGTTGTCAAAGCGCTGAGCTGGATCGTGCCAAGAACGTGTCGCTTTATAAAGCCCCCGGAGTAGGCAGGTCGCCCGCCTTTGAAGCTGATGTTGTGTGAGGGAGCCGCTGAGCTGTTCCCGATAACTTTCACTGACGCCCTGCCACCAACTTCGGCGGAAAAACCAGCCAGGCTTTAATCGCTCAGGCGAAACATTGTGGGCCACCACAGCAGCGGGCACGTAGAGAACTTTAAGCCCTTGCTTGAGCGCTTGTTGGGTCATGAGCAGTTCTTCGTTGGACAAGAGATTTTTGCCCACTCGGCCAAGTTGGGGGTCAAAGCCACCCACCTGCTGCCAAAAAGCTTTGCGCAAAGCATAGTTAAGACCTCTCGGCGTCAGCCCTGGTTGGGTAATGCTTTGGAGCGAACTCCCCAAATCATAGGCCCCTAGATTGCCTGCTAGTTCCGGCGAAAGCCAGCGAGGCGGCGTTAGACCAGGAGGCCAGAGCAGGGTCACTTTGCCACCTGCGATCGCAACTTGTTCATCCTGCCTGAAAACATCACTGAGATGCGCCAGCCACTCAGGACTCGCTTCGGCATCGTCATCTAAATAAGCTAATATGCTCCCTTGCGCTTCGGCTGCACCCCGATTGCGAGCCACTGACAACCCTAACGTCGGTTCGTAAAGGTAGCGCAGTCGAGGCTGGGACAACCGCTGCTCAACAATTTCTTGGGTCGTGTCAGTGGAGGCGTTGTCAACTACTAAAATCTCATAGTCTAGAAAGCTTTGACCGAGCAAGCTGTCGATTGCTGCCCCTAGATAGGCCGCCCGGTTATGGGTGCAAATAATCGCAGAAATCAGGGGAGCAGGCATCACACTTCTTTCCTGGTCTTTGCGACAGTAGCGACCCTAGTATAGGGTGCAGAAATCCAACTGTAACAACCATTACCCCAGCGGAAAGAAAGCGCTATGAACCGTGCGATCGCAGACGATGAAAACATTGATCTAGCTCCCTTTATCGACCATGCTCTGCTGACTCCGACAGCAACCCTCGATCAGGTGAACCATTGGTGCACCGAGGCAGATCGCTATCGGTTCGCGGCGGTTTGCGTGCATCCAGTACATGTCCGGCGGGCAGTAGAGTCGCTTCATAATAGGCCTGTGAAAGTCTGTACAGTCATTGGGTTCCCGACTGGAGCTTCTACATCAGCTGTGAAGCTGTATGAGGCAGCAGAAGCTGCTGAGCATGGGGCCACCGAACTAGATGTGGTCATCAACCTAGGCTGGGTCAAAGAAGGCCGTAGCAACGAAATTCATCGGGAACTGGCAAGCATCTGTGAGGAAACCGGACAAACGGTTAAGGCCATTTTAGAAACGTCGTTGCTCACACCCGATGAGATTACCCTAGCGGCAGAAGTTTGCATGGACTCAGGCGCAGCCTTTTTGAAAACTAACACTGGCTGGCAAGGAGGCGCAACCGTTCAAGTGGTTCAGCAGTTGCGAGAAATCAGCCGGGGCCGGGTCGGTATCAAAGCGTCTGGCGGAATCCGCACTGTTGATCAGGCCATAGCACTGATTCAGGCGGGCGCGACTCGACTCGGCACCTCGCGGGGCCCCGACCTCATTCGTCAACAACAAGCTAGCGACTAAGATGCCTGTCTACAATAGATATTGAAAGCAAAGATCTTGAGAAGTGGACTGTACAGGCTGTCTTCCCTGCTGGACAAGTTCCCTTACCGATGTTCTAAGGACTAGTGTGTTCGAGATGTTGGTTGTCCCATGAGTCGTACCTTTAAAGCGACTGCGATTAACCTCAAGGCTGCGCCCATAGGGGAAACGGATCGAATGCTGACCCTGCTAACACCAGAGGTCGGTTTGATCAAAGTAGTGGCCCCAGGGGCTCGTAAGCACTTGTCCCGTCTAGCAGGTCGAAGTGCACTGTTTGTCATCAATGACGTTTTGATTGCTAAGGGCAAACAGCTTGATAAGCTCGTGCAGGCAGAAACGCTACGCTCTTTTCCAGGACTGAGTCAGCATTTAGGGAAACTAACTGCCAGCCAGTACCTAGCAGAGTTAGTGCTCTTTCAAGCACTCAGTGAGTGCTCCCAAAGCGATTTGTACTATCTCTTTGTGGAGCATTTAGAACGCATCGAAGCCAGCTCTGACGCGGGTATATTGCCTTGCCTTGCCCACGGCATTTATCACCTACTGGCGCTAGAAGGGGTTGCTCCTGACGTGCAGACCTGCTGCGTTACCCGAGATCCTGTGGTGCCGAAACTGTCTGACCCGAATTGGCGAATTGGCTTTAGTGCAGTAGCTGGAGGAATTTTTCAACTCTCTCAGCTAGGGCACTTAGCGAGTGGGGCGGTCACAGGAGGCTACTCCCCAGCCCGCTCTACTGCCTCTGAATCGCAAGCGAGGTTTTCAGCGCGGGAGAGTGGGCAGCCAAGGCAAAGCCTGGTGGCACCAGAGGGGCAGAAAGCAATTCCAGTGACGCAATTGACTGCGTTAGAGCTAGCCTTACTACAGCAGTTGAGTAAACCAGAACTCGTGACAACCGCTCAAGGGCTCGCGACCCCCTTCCATGGGCTGATTCGACAACCCCACGAATTGTGGATGCGGATTGAGCGGCTTCTGCGACAATATGCCCAGTACCATTTCGATAGGCCCATCCGTTCAGCCACTCTGATTGATACTTGTTTTCCTGTTGTGTAGTCAGCCCCCTAATAACCCATGTGGCGTGAGTATGACGCTGAATCTGCAAGGGATTGGGAAACTTCCCAATCCACCCACCAACCCTCTACGGCGGGAACTTCCAAAACAACTGCGGCCTCAACAGGCTCAGCAGCCGCAACCTTGGTAGAAACATCGGCAAAAGATGCGGAAACCGTTCCGATAGAGCAGGCGGGGGAGTCGGATCAGGGCTTTTGGCCCGTACTGCGCAACCGCAACTTTTTGACCCTTTGGGGTGGGCAAGTCTTTTCCCAAATGGCGGATAAGGTGTATCTGGTGTTGATGATTGCGATCATTGCCAGCCAGTTTGATACCCCTGGGCAAACCATTAGTGGCTGGGTTTCGGGCATCATGATTGCCTTTACCATCCCAGCAGTGCTGTTTGGCTCTCTCGCAGGCGTCTATGTGGATAGGTGGGCCAAGAAACCTGTGCTGGTGATGACAAACTGGCTCCGGGGAGGCTTGGTACTGCTCCTGCCCATGCTGCCTTGGGTGGCCGCTAAATGGCCGACTGTGTTCGGCGTACCGACAGGGTTTCTGCTGCTGCTGATTATCACCTTCCTGGTGTCAACCTTGACCCAGTTTTTTGCTCCGGCAGAACAGGCGGTAATTCCCCTGATTGTGGAGAAGCGGCACCTGTTGTCGGCCAATTCGCTCTATACCACCACCATGATGGCCTCAGTCATCGTGGGCTTTGCGGTGGGAGAACCCTTGCTTGCGATCGCAGATACCCTACTCGCTCCCCTCGATGGCGGCTCTGGCATGGGTAAAGATATTTTGGTCGGTCTGAGCTATGGGATTGCAGGACTGCTGCTGCTGGCAATGCACACACGGCAAGAGAAAGTCTACACCCCAGAAACCGAGACTCATGTCTGGCAAGATATTCGCGATGGCCTAGACTACCTCAGCAAGCAAGCCCAAGTTAGAAGCGCCATTATTCAACTGGTGGTGCTCTTTTCTGTCTTTGCAGCCCTGGCTGTTTTAGCCGTTCGGCTGGCTGAACTCATGCCAGCCCTGAAGTCTTCACAGTTTGGCTTCTTGCTGGCGGCTGGCGGCGTCGGTATGGCAATTGGCGCAACTTTTATTGGTCACTTTGGCCAGCGCTTCTCCCGACGGCATCTGAGCTTGTATGGCTCTGGCGGAATTGCCCTGTGTCTAGTGGGACTGGCTTGGAGCAAAGAACATCTTTGGCCCTCGTTGGTGCTGATTTTGGTCTTGGGGCTTTTTGCGGCCCTGGTTGGTATCCCGATGCAAACCACCATCCAGGAAAAAACCCCAGAGGAAATGCGGGGCAAAGTGTTTGGCTTGCAGAACAACTTAGCCAATATTGCCTTGAGTTTGCCGTTGGCCCTCGCTGGAATTGCTGAAACGTATATTGGCCTCTCGAATGTTTTCATTGCTCTGGGTCTATTAGTGGCTGCGGGAGGGGTGGCGACCTGGTATATTTCCGATACGGGACTAGCTAAGGCGAATATTTCCTCTCAACCTTGAGATTTTTAGCGCTTCTTTGGCTCCTCCCTAAATACCCGGCGTTTCCCTGTTCCTGGTTCTGTGAGCCTTTGATTGAATGCATATTGCGTGGCTTGGCAAAAAATCTCCTTTTTGTGGCAACGTCACCTATGGTCGAGAAATTACCAATGCCCTCCTAGAGCGAGGGTATCGGGTAACTTTTCTCCACTTCGCTCAATCCCCTGACTTAGAAACTGAGCCTACTCCCTCCGATTGCCCTGAGGTTTCTCTCCCGTTTCTGTTTAAGTCGCAAATTCTGACGATCCCGTCTTTTAAGTCTGGCAAGCTGCTTGTGCAGGCTCTCCGTCGGCTCAAGCCCGATGTAGTTCATGCTTCGCTGACCCTATCACCGCTAGACTTTCGCCTACCTGAAATCTGCGCTGAACTAGGCATTCCTCTGGTAGCCACTTTTCATCCAGCATTTGATCGCAAGGTACGAAGCTTAACCTCAGGAACCCAACACCTGACCTATCAGCTCTATGCCCCTTGTCTAGCTAACTACGACCGCGTCATTGTCTTCTCGGACTTGCAGCGGGATTTGCTGATTCGTCTGGGGGTTGCCCCCCAAACGGTGGCGGTAATTCCCAATGGGGTTGATACGGCTAAGTATTCGCCGGGGCCATCTGCTCTTAAGACAGAACTCAAAGCTCAACGGGTTTTTGTCTACCAGGGCAGGCTTTCGATCGAGAAGAATGTGGAGGCCATGCTCAAGGGCTGGCGGCTGGCGCAGATGGGCGAACATTGTCGCCTTGCAATCGTAGGCAACGGTCCGCTAGCTGCCTCTTTGAAAATGTTTTACGGAGAGGAAGACAACATTACTTGGCTTGGCTTTATCGCTGATGAGGATCGTCGGATTGAGATTTTGCGTGGGGCCGATGCCTTCATCTTGCCCTCTCTAGTGGAGGGACTGTCTCTGTCACTGCTAGAAGCAATGGCGTGTGGCGCGGCCTGCTTGGCAACCGATGCTGGGGCGGATGGCGAAGTCTTGGCCAATGGCGCGGGGATTATTCTGGACCCACAACGGGTCTCTAGCCAGCTTCAAACGCTTTTACCAATTTTCCGCGATCATCCAGAGATGACTCAGGTACTGGGCCACAAAGCTCGACAGCGCGTGCTAGAGCGCTATACCCTAAGTGCCAACGTCAGCGCTTTGGAACGTCTCTATAGTCAGGTTGTTACTCAACCTAGTCTTTATCTAAGGCAAAGGGCCTAGCGGTTCAACGATCAGCCATGTGGGCATCCTGCCCGTAACAGAGGCAGAATGCCCACACTTCCTAACTAAGTGAAATTAGAGGGGTGGCCCTGGGTACATCGTCGCCAGTACCTTCATGCCTATTGCCCTGCGTGGGTTTCGCCAGGACCCACAATGCCAACTTTGTGACGGAACATTAGTTCACCGCCATACCAACCGCTGACAACTAGGAAGGTAGCCACGATCAAGGAAATTACCAATCCCCAGGGTAGGATTGCCCCCTCAGCATTGCCAAAGCGGATGAGGAAGTTAATGAGGGACAACACGAGCACTGCTACGTTCAAGGCCATATGAACCCAGCCAGCGCGACGCTTACGGACGCGGGGAATATTAATGAAGTCAGCAATTCCAGTGATGGCAGCTGCGATCGCACTTAGTAGCCCCGTCCCAATTAACCAAAGAGACGCCTGAGACCAGAAGTCACTCTTGGTCAACCAGTAGCCCAAATCGGTCCCAGCCGCTCCACTTAGAAACGCGATGGGAAAGATCACGATGATCGGGTGAATAGGGTGACCAAAAATGTTAACTGAGCTGGTGATTCCAGTACCCCGATACTCCGTTTCTCGGCTATCGATCAGGGGTGGCAGGTTGGGGTAGGGCACGTTGCCCCGGTTGGAGGTGGATTGGTGTTCACGCGTTTCCATAGAAGTCTCCTTAAATGTCTCCTTGCGATCGCAATTACACAGTAGGTTTACAGGCATTAGGTTTACGGGGTTTCTCCCTCCCCAATGGCCGCAAATCCTGTCGGCTGAAAGCCCGACGTTAGCGGGCCAGCTTAGTCACAGCTCCCACCCGAGACTTGATCCAACTCCCAGCTTCCTTCAAGTTTTGAGTCAAAGGTTTCTGCTCGTTGATAAACATGCGGGCACAGTTGCGCCCTGGCATGCCCGAAATAGAGCCACCCGGATGAGTGCCTGCCCCGGTTAGGTACAGCCCCTCAACCGGCGTTTTGTAGTTGGCAATCTCGGGCAAAGGCCGAAAGAAAACCATTTGATCGAGGGTCATGTCAATGTGGTAGAAGTTTCCTTTATGGACCCCAAGACGGTCGCTTAAATCGGCAGGACTTTCAACTTGTCGGGCAATCACTGCATCTTTGACGTTAGGGGCATATTCAGCGATTTTGTCGATCACCCGATCCGCCACCTGGTTTTTCAGTTCTTCTGTCCAACCAGTACCAAACTTGCCGGTTCCCTCAGCTCCATGGATTTGGTAAGGAGCATAAAACTCGATCCAGAGGGTATGACAACCTGGAGGAGCCATTGATGGGTCATGAACTGTAGGCACGACCACGTAGAGGGAGGGATCTTCGAGGGGAATTTCCCCAATTTCGGGCAGGGCGTGAGCAATCTCAACTTGACGCACCGAGTCGGCAATCAGCACTGAGCCAACCAAGTATTCATCTCGGTGGTTGTAGGCTTCGAACCGGGGCGCTTCGGAAAGGGCGCAGTCAATCTTGACGATGCTGTCATTGTTATTGACAATGCGTCGATCCAGCCGCTCTCGCAGTCCTTTTGCATAGGCATCCGCGTCTGCCGGATCAACCATTTGCTGGAACAGCCGCTGGGCATCAATGTTGGAGATAACGCCCCGAGTAGCCCGGTACTCTTGCCCGCTAGAAACCCGGACGCCTTCGACTTTGCCCTCATTGCTGATCAAGAGTTTCTCAACCTGCTGGTCGCAGAGCAGAGTACCGCCCAAGTCAGTGACTAAGTTGACCAGGGCTTGAGTCAGGGCACCTGTGCCGCCGCGAGGTCGGGCCATGCCGGGGTCATGCCGCAGCCCCATCATCATGGCCCCAATGGCTAAAGTCTTGTCAGACGGGGTAGAGCCTAGTTCAGAGGCAAGGCGGGCCAGGGGAGCTTTGACAAACTCTGCATCGAACCATTCGCCCAAGGAATCCTTAGGACTGCTGAGCATGGTGCGGATCAAATCTAGAGCTTTGTCCACGCCACCCACTAGACCAAAGAGTTCTTGAATGTTGTGTAGGCCGTAGTTGCCCAAAATGTCGATGACTGACTTTGGTGGTGCATTGAAAACTGGGGTAATTGCCTGAATCACCCGCTGCCAGTAGGCCATGTACGCTCGGTACTGCTCAGCGTCGTGAGGACTAAAGCGGGCAATTTCTTCGCAGGTCTTTTCTACCGAACGGTGAGCTAGAAAGTAGCTGCCGTCGGGGTGAGGGCAAAAGGTGACGGGGTCGCAGAAGAGATACTCCAATCCATACTTTGTGAGTTCGAGTTCTTCAACCACTGGACCTAGGTGAATAAACTCGTGGTCGATAGCACAGCGATTGAAGAAGAAACCGGGAGCCTTCTCTGGCATGATTTCTTCGGTGGTGGCAGCCCCGCCTGGAATGGAGCGCTTTTCCAGCAGCAGGACGCTATATCCCTCCTTAAGTAAGTACCCAGCACAGGTCAAGCCGTTATGGCCTGCACCGATAATAATGACGTCGTAGCTCTGCATGCAATTGTAAAGACTGGGCGACCCTTTGATAGTAGAGAGGCTGCTTGGTGTTCCCCTGTATCGCAAGAGGGATTTGACCGTTGCCTTTTGGCAGAGTGCGGCTGGCAAAACAGAAGCAATAAATCTGTCAGGAGGGATTTTGCAGGTGCGATCGCACTCTATAAAGTGGCAGTGGGGCACATAAGCTCCTGCTCATCTTGCAAAGAAGTGTTTTGTGGAAGCCTATACCCTAATTCTCCTAGCGATCGGACTCCTGATGCTCTTCACCACCTTGAGCTCAGGGTGGATTACTCGATTACCGATCTCCTATGCACTGATTTACTTGGCGGTCGGAATATTGCTCAGCCCCTATGGACTGAATTTGATCCAAATGAGGCCCGAGACCGAGTTTCTAGAGCGACTCACTGAATTTGTAGTTTTAATTTCCCTGTTTAGCTGTGGCCTAAAAATCAATGGACCTCTTCGAGGCTGGGATTGGAACTCAACCACACGGCTCATCGCTGGACTGATGCCGTTTTCCATTCTAGGGGTGGCTGCGATCGCACATTTCGGCCTAACGCTCGATTGGGGTGACTCCATCCTGTTAGGAGCAATTTTGGCCCCAACTGATCCAGTATTGGCCTCAGACGTTCAACTTGGCAGCGAGGGAGCCAGAGACACGCTACGCTTTGGCCTCACTTCAGAAGGCGGGCTAAATGATGCGTTTGCCTTTCCCTTTGTCTATTTCGGTCTGCACTGGCAAAAAGACCCAAACTGGCAGAACTGGATTGGCCAGTGGACAGCGGTAGATCTCGTATGGGCCATCGCAGCAGGGTTGGTCATGGGAATTGTTGTTTCT